>JALYHU010000018.1 GCA_030776345.1 Pseudomonadota bacterium
CGCGCGGTGGTGTACCTCGTCATGCACATTTGACGATAGCCGGGGGCGCCTAGCCGGGGGCGCCTAGCCGGGGACGCCTAGCCGGGGACCGCCTAGCCCGGGGCGCGTAGCCGCGCCTAGCCCCCAAGCGGGCGGAGCAGTGCGCGCGAAATGATGTGGCGCTGCACCTCGCTGGTCCCGTCCCAGATGCGCTCGATGCGGGCGTCGCGCCAGATGCGCTCGAGCGGCAAATCGCTCATCAGCCCCATCCCACCGTGAATCTGCAGAGCTTCGTCGGCGACCATGGCGAGCATTTCCGTGGCCTTTAGCTTCGCAATCGCCATGTCCATGTCGGTGTCGGTTTTCTGGTCCCGCTTCCAGGCCGCTTCCAGGACCAGCAACTCCGCGGCGCGCAATTCCACCGCCATGTCGGCCAGTTTGAAGCTGACGCCCTGGAACTTGCCGATTTGCTGTCCGAACTGCACTCGGTCGGCCGCCCAGCGGGTCGAGAGTTCCAGGGCGCGCTCGGCGCGTCCCAGGCAGGTGGCGGCGACTTGCAGCCGCGTGGCGCCCAGCCAGGTGTTGGCGACGTCGAACCCGCGATCCCGTTCACCGAGAATTGCCGACTTCGGCACCCTGCAGTCGTTGAACTCGAGGATGCTGTTGGTATAACCGCGATGCGAGACGTTGTTGTAGCCCGGCCGCACTTCGAAGCCCGGAGAACCCATGTCGATCAAAAACGCGGTCATCTTTTTGCGCGTGCCGACGGCGGTGGTCTCTTCCCCCGTCGCCGCAAACAGGATGACGTAGTCCGAATGGTCGGCGTGGCTGATGAAGTGCTTGGTGCCGTTGACGATGAAATCGTCGCCCGAGGCAACGGCCGAAGTTTTCATGCCGCGCAGATCGGAACCCGCGCCGGGTTCGGTCATGGCGAGACATTCGGTGCGTTCGCCGCGAACCGTCGGCAGAAGGTATCGTTCCCGCTGCTCGCCCTTGCAGGCCAGCAGGATATTCGACGGCCTGCCCACACAGGAGTAGTGCAGCGCATAGTTGGTGCGGCCCAACTCCTTCTCGTAAAGCACCCACGCCACGGTATCGAGCCCGGCGCCGCCCACCTCGACGGGCATGTTGGCGGCGTACAGTCCCGCATCGATGGCCTTGGCCTTGAGGGTGCGGTGCAGATCCTCGCGCAGAACACCGGTCTCTTCGACTTCGCGCTCGTACGGATACAGTTCGTTCTGCACGAATTCCCGGGTAGTCGTGATGATGAGCTGCTGCTCATCGCTGAGCGAGAAGTCCATGCCTATTCCCCCTTCGAGGTGCTGGACCCGCTCGACGCCGCGGCCGCGCGGCGTTTTGGCTTGGGCCGACGGCGCAGTAGTTCCAGATGCAGCCGCAACTGCTCGAGTTGCACGGCGGCAGGCCAGTCGCGAGGGCTGGTCACCGCCCCTGCGGTCAAGCCGTTGATGAATGTGACGACCGAGCGCAGCACCCGTTCGCGGTCGCTGCGCGGCCATGCCGACCATTGCGGCCAATGCTCGGCGAAACAGCGCGCGAACAAGCGCATGTATTCGCGATGCACCCAGGCATTGAGCCGCCTCAGTTTTCTATCGGTGGAGACCTGTCCCCAGAAAGCCATCCAAAAAGCGCACTCCGTGAATCGTTGCGCATCGAGCGCGAGCGCTTCGGACAGCACGCTGAGCAAGTTCGCTTCGCCGTCCGCGCGCGCGCGCGTCAGCCGTCCTTCGATGCGCACCAGTATCAAACGCAGCGCGGCGAGGATGATGTGCTGCTTCGATTCGTAGTAATGCGCCACCATGCCGGTGGTGTAGCCGGCGGCGCGAGCAATGCGGGCCACCGTCGCCTGGTCGAAACCGTGATCGGCCACGACTTTGCACGCCACCAGCGCGATTTCCTCGCGCCGCCTGGCATGGTCGACGATTTTCGGCATGGCGTCAGTGGTGCGCCCGGCTGCCCACCGGTTTGCCGGCTTCGTCCGGCACGGGCAGCACGGCGTGCGCCCGCCGAATCGCGTCGAGCTTTTCGCGGATTGCAGCGTCCATCGGTGCCGCCTTGGCGGCCGCCGTATCGACGTGCAGATGCATCTGTTCCCCCGTGGCGAGCAACGCATCATCGCGGCCCCGGTGCAGCCGGTGAAACACGTGCAGCCGCTTCTCGTCCACGCTGAGTACCCGGGTGGTCACGTACAGCGTCTCGCCCGCCTTGGCTTCCGCGATGTGTTTCACGTGGCTTTCGACGGTGTAGAACATTCTGCCCGTCGCGCGATACGCTTCGTCGATTCCGGCTTGCCGGTAAAGCGCATCCATCGCGTCGCCGAAGACGTGCCCGAACCGAAAATCGGACATATGGACATTGTAGTCCGTCCATTCGGGCCGGACCACGGTGTCGAACCGCGGCAGGTGCGCAGCCGGCCGTGGATCGCTCGCCGCGGCACCCATCGCAGCATCCCGATGGAGCCGTCCTTCGAGCGCGCGCAGGGTCGAGCCGGCGCCAAGGTCGTATTGCCTGAGTACCTGCTGAATCGCGACCAGGTAGTCATCGCGCAGGCGCTCGAGTTCGCGGATCGACCGCCCCGCCGCCTGCGCCTGAGTCCCCTCGACCATACGGTCGATCAGGCTTTCGGTGAGCTCCGGCGCCTCGAGCTTGGTCCATGGCCACTTCAGGGCCGGACCGAATTGCGCCAGCATGTGCCGCATCCCGGCCTCGCCGCCCGCCAGATGATAGATCATGTTGGTGCCCATCGCGGCCCAGCGCAAGCCGGGGCCATAGACGATGGCCTGGTCCAATTCACCGGTGGTGGCGACTCCCTCGTTCACCATGTGCAAGATTTCCCGCCACATGGCCTCCTGCAGCCGATCGGTCAAATGGCCGGGGACCTCCCGCCGCACCTTGAGAGGATGCATCCCGATGAAGCTGAAAAACTCCGCGGCCGCCTCGACCGTGGCCGGCGCGGTTTTCTCCCCGCCCACCAGTTCGACCAGCGGCAGCAGGTACACGGGATTGAACGGATGCGCCACGAGGAAGCGCTCGGGCGACACCATATCGCGCTGCAGAGGGGTGGGCGTCAGTCCGGACGTGCTGGAGGCGATGATGACGTCCGCCGGCGCATAGCGGCTGACTTCGGCGAGCAGGCGCTGTTTGAGGGCCAGCCGCTCCGGGATGTTCTCCTGAATGAAATCCGCCTGCTCCGCCATGATGCGCAAATCCGTCGTGAAGGACAGCTTGCCCTTGGGGGGCAGCGGCGCAGACGTCAAGCGAGCCAACGCCGGCTCAGCGTTGGCGACGGCACCGCGTATCCACGCTTCCATTTCCGGATTGACGTCGGCGGCGATGACGTCGATGCCGAAGTGCAGCGCCCGCGCGGCCCAGCCGCCGCCGATGACCCCGGTTCCCAATAGGCCAAGCGTTCCGACTTTTCTCACCACAACCTCGCAGCCGCAGCCGTTTTGTAATGTTACGAGTATAATATAAAATCGCCGGCGGGCCCGCCGGGTCTTACTGCTGCAGGACCACTGCGCAATTGGCGGACCAGCTTAGGTAGACCTCGTCGCTCCAATCGATCGACCACTCGGAAGTGCGCTGATCGTTCTGCGCAAATACCGTGACCAGCTTGCCGGTCTGCGTCTTGATGCGATACGTGGAGCGGTTGCCGAGGTACCCGAGCTCCCACACCGTGCCCTTGATCTGGTTGATGCGGCCGTCCGCGACCGGTTGCTTGCTCAGGCGAATCTTCTCCGGCCGGAGGGCGACCCACACTCGCTGACCGCTGCCGAACCGCCCGAGGTCATCGACGATCAGGTCGCAGCCGGCTTCCGGGCTGCGCACGATGATGTGCCCGGGCTCGCCGGCACCCACCGTCCCCTCGAACAGATTGGTAGTGCCGATGAAATCGGCAACGAAACGGCTCTGCGGGAATTCATAGATCTCGGACGGCGTTCCGACCTGCGCGACTCGTCCGCGGTTCATCACGGCGATGCGCGTAGACAGAGCCATTGCTTCGTCTTGATCGTGGGTGACGAAGACGAAAGTGATGCCGACCTGGTACTGGATGCTCATGAGCTCGAATTGCGTCTGTTCCCGCAATTTCTTGTCGAGTGCGCTCAAGGGCTCGTCCAGCAGGAGCACCTTTGGACGGCGAATCAGTGCCCGCGCCAATGCGACGCGCTGCCGTTGCCCTCCGCTCAACTGGTGCGGCTTGCGTTTCGCCAGCGCGCCGAGCTGCACCATCTCCAGGGCCTCGCGGATACGCCTGGTTCTGACGGCGCCCTCCAGCGTCATGCGCCGCAGACCGTAGCCCACGTTCTGTTCGACGGTCATGTGCGGAAACAGCGCGTACGACTGAAACATCATGTTGACCGGCCGTTCATGCGGGGGGACGGCGGTCATGTCCACGTCCTCGATCATGATGCGGCCGGCGCTGGGGGTTGCGAACCCCGCAAGCATGCGCAGCAAGGTGGTCTTGCCGCAGCCGGATGCGCCGACCAAGGCAAACATCTCGCCTTTGTAGATCCGCAGGTTGACGCTGTCGACCGCGGTGAATGCGCCGAAGGTCTTGTTGACGCTCTCGATGATGATTTGCGGTTTGGCTGCGGGATCGAGCCAGGGTCGATCGGCGATGGTTTTCGGCTGGGTCGACACCACGCGCCCTAGAACTCCGCGGGCGGCGTGGCGCGCCGCCGAGCCGGCGCGAAAAACGGACGCTGGACCACGTCGGCCCGCGCCATGCGGCGCTCCCAGACGAGTTCACGATTCAAATAGATTTCCGCCCAAACCGTCGATCCCATCCGGAAATGCGGGGCATCGACCATAGCAAGGGCAATGTTGCGCTTGCAAGTCGGCGACCACGCCGCCGAGGTGATGCTGCCGACCTCACGTTTGCCGTCGGCCGCGGCGTACAGCAAGGCGTTGTGGGCGGGTTTATTGCCGGCAACATCCAATCCGACCAGCTGACGCCGCGGGCCGCGCTGCCGTTCCGCGAGAAGCGCACGCCGTCCGGTGAAATGGCCCTTGTCGAAATCGACCAGCCAAGCCAGGCCCAGCTCCAGCGGCGAGCGGTCGCGGCCGGTGCGGATGGTGTGTTCCGCGGATACGAAATCGACGTTGGGGCTCAAAAAACCGGCCTCGAGACGCGCGATGTCGAGCGCTCGGGAGCCGATCGCGCGAATACCGCGCGAGTGTCCCGCCGCCATCAGCGCATCCCAAACCGCTTCGGCCGCCTCCGGCGCCATCCACAACTCGTACCCCAGGTCGCCGGTGAAGCCGGTACGGGACACGGTCAGGGGGCACCCGTCCAGCGAGAAGTAGCCGACGCCGAAGGGCTCGAGTTTTTCGATATCGCGCAGACCGGCCGCCTTCAGCACGGCGCACGACGTCGGTCCCTGCAGCGCGAGTGCCGCGATCTCAACCGTGATCTCCGCGATTCGCACATCGAAACCCAGCGCCGACTCGAGCAGCCAGTCCAGTTGCCGCGCCGCGGCGCACAGCCGATATTCGTTCTCGCCCAGCCGAAACACGGTGCCGTCGTCGATCAGATCGCCGGCGTCGTTGCACCAGATCGAGTACGCGACGCGATCGGGATTGAGCTTGGCAAGATCGCGGGTCATCAACCGGTTGAGGTACGGCACCGCATCCGGTCCGGCGATTCTGTACTTCACCATCGGCGTCAAGTCGTACAGCGTGGCCGCATTGCGAATGGCGAAGTATTCCTGCTCGACGGTGGTGAAGACGTCCACGGTCGTATAGCCGGCCCACGCCACGAAGCTGTCGGCCTGGCTCAAATCTCGGGCGCGCGAATGGAACGGCGTCTCGAGCAGAGGTTTCTCGAAGTGCGCCGGCGCATTGGATGGCGTCATACCGCGCTACCTTTTCTTGAGGACTTGTTGCGCGGCATTGCGGCCCGCCGTACCCATGACACCGCCTCCCGGATGACAGCCGGCCCCGCACAGGAACAGACCCGGCAGCGGCGCGCGGTATTGAGCCGCTCCCGGAACCGGGCGAACCATGAAAAATTGATCGAACGCCAAGTCCCCATGATGCCAGTGACCGCCCTCGGTGCGAAACTCGGACTCGATATCCACCGGGGTGAGCAGCTGCGCTTCGAGCACGCTGCTCCGCAGGCCCGGTGCCACGGTTTCCAAGGTATCGATACACAGGTCCGTGAAACGCTGCCGCTGACTGTGCCACCCCTCCCTGAGCGCGTACGGCGCGTACTGCACGATGGCCGACAGCACGTGCTTTCCAGGCGGCGCAAGCGCGGGATCGCTGATTGTAGGTACGGTGATCTCCATGGCCGGGGCGGATGAAAACTCGCCGTACTTCGCGTGATTGTAGGCGCGCTCCAGATAGTGCAGCGATGGGGCCAGCAGCAAGCGTCCGGCCGCCGCCGCCGCATCGACGCCGGCGAACTGCGGCGCGCGATCCAAGGCGAGATGCAGCTTGGCGGCGAGACCTTGCGCACGGATGTGTCGTACGCGCCGTACGAATCCCGTATCCAAATATCGCGCGCCCAGCAATTTCAGAAACGTGGTCTTCGGATCGGCACTCGACACGACGGTGGCAGCCGAAATCTTCTCGCCGGATTCCAGTTCCACGCCCACCGCACGATCCGCTTGCACCAGAATCCGCGTCACCGGCGAGGCGGTTCGGATAGCCGCCCCTCGGGCGACCGCGGACTTGGCCAGAGCATCGCACAGCGCGCCCAAGCCGCCTTGCGGGTTCGACAATGCAGTCTCGCCGCCGGCGAATTCGCCAGCCAAGCGGTACAGCAGCGTCAGTACCGTGCCGGGAGAACGCGGACCGAAATTCGCGCCGAGCACGGCATCGAAACCCAGCGCACCCTTGAGCGCATCCGAGTCGAAGTGCTCTTCGAGCAAGTCGAAGACGTTCATCCCGCCGATGCGCAGCAACTCGCGCATGTCGCGCCGCCCGAGCATTCTGATCCGCCAACCCATGCGCAACAGTGCCCAGCGATCCGCCCACCGGTCCGTGCCCAGGCGCGGCGGTACCTCGGCGAGCAGCGGTGCCAAGGCCCGTGCGAAGCGGCGCATGCGCGCCGAATAGTCTGCATAGGACGCGGCATCCGAACCGGACAAACCAGACGGGCTCAGCGGCAGCGGTGCGCCGCCAGGTAGCAAGGCCGTGGTCGGCATGCGCTGCGCGGACCATGTGAGACCGTGCGCAGCCAATTCGAGTTCGCGCAGCAAAGCGGCCGGCATGAGATGCAGCAGATGCGCGCAGGCCGAGACGCGAAACCCCGCGGCAAATTCCACGGTCGCGGCGGCGCCGCCCACGCGCGGCTGAGCCTCCAGAACGAGGACCGAGCGGCCGCCTCCGGCGAGCGTGGCCGCGCACACCAGCCCGTTGTGCCCCCCGCCGATCACGATGCAATCGTAGCTGGAACGCGCGCTCTGTCCGCGGATGAAACCTTGCGGCGTCATCGGCCGCTTCCCTTCCCCGAATCGCGCAGCACCGCACGTGCGGCGTTGGCGCCCGGTGCCCCCATCACCCCGCCCCCGGGATGCGCGCTGGATCCGCACAAGTACACGCCGCGCACCGGTGAGCGGTATTGCGCGTAGCCCGGTACCGGCCGATTGAACAACAATTGGTCCAGGGTCAACTCGCCCTGAAAGATATTGCCCTCGGTGAGACCGACCTCGTTTTCGATATCCCAGGGGGTGCGTATCTCGGCATGCAATATCAGATCCTTGAAGTCCGGACTGTGCTGCGCGATGGTGTCGATGACGGTATTGCCGAACCCCTGCCGCTTCTCGGCATTCCATTCGCCGCTGCTGAGACGGTAGGGACAGTACTGCACGAACACCGACATGTAGTGCTTCCCGTCCGGAACCATGGTCGGATCGATTTGCGAGGGGATCAGCATGTCGATGTAGGGGGCCCGCGACCAGCGGCCCTCTTTCCAGTCGTCATACGCCCGCTCCATCATGTCGATGCTATCGGTGACGTGCATGTCGCCCCGCGTGCTCGGGCTGCCGTCCGGGATGGCCGGGAAACGCGGCAGAGCATCGAGCGCAATGTTGAGCTTGCCGGACGAGCCGCGAATCTTGAAATTCCTGACCTGCTTCAGGAATTCCTCGGGCAGATCCTTCGAATCCATGGTCTTCAAGAACGTGCGGCGCACGTCCAGATTCGATAGGACGCGCGGTGCGCGGATTTCCTCGCCGTCCTCGAGCACCACGCCGGCGGCACGGCCGTTCTTGACCAAAATCTGGCTCACCGGCGCCGCGACCCGGATGGCTCCGCCGCTCGCCCGGAACGAGGCACCCAAGGCGTCGCTGATCGCGCCCATGCCGCCGCGCGCGAACCCCCATGCGCCCACCGTATCGTCGACCTCGCCCATGTAGTGATGCAGCAGGACATAGGCGGTCCCCGGCGAACGGGGACCCAGCGCCGTGCCGATGATGGAACTGCCGGCGAAATGCGCCTTGACGATTTCACTCTCGAAGTATTCGTCCAGAAAATCCGCGGCGCTCATGGTCCAGAAACGCAGCGTGTCGTACATGCGCTCCTCGCCCAGCCCGTGGAAACGCTTACCGAGGTATAACAGTTCCTGGAGGTCGCGCGCTTTGAAGGACGTGGGATCGGGCGGCTCGCGCATCAACAGCGGCTGGATGAACTTGCATTGGCGCATGACGTCGCGCGAGTATCGATCGTAGGCCTCGGCATCGCGCGGCGAATGCCTCGAGATCTCCCGGCGAAACGCGTCATGGTTGTCATAGACGGCAAGATGCCCGCCGCCGCGCATGAATGTGCAGCCGCCCTCGTAGGGAATCACTTGCAGCCCGAACTTCGATAATTCCAGCGTGCGCATGATTTCCGGGCGCAGCAGGCTGCACACATACGAGCAGTTCGAGTAGGTGAAGTCCCCGTACAGCTTGCGGCTGACGGCGGCGCCGCCGATGAATGCATTGCGCTCGAGCACCAATACCTTGAGGCCGGCCCGCGCCAGATAGCAGGCGGCCACGAGCCCGTTGTGGCCGGCGCCGACGATGATGGCATCGAGATCCTTGGCGTGGCCCACCCCGGCCGAGCCCCCCTTCTCGGCGCTCAAGCCGGCACTTTGTGCGTCGCACCGCCGCTGCGCAAGGTGGCATCCACGGCGATCTCGAATGCTTGCAGCGTGTCGGAGAGACAGGAGTCATCATGGGCCGCAGATACGAACCACGGCTCGCGGGAATCCGGCTCGCACAGCACGCCCTCGTCGTGCAATACCTGCGCCATGGCATCGTAGAAAGAGTAATCGCTGCTCTTCCACGCGCGGTAGTTGCGCGGCGGCTCATGCGCGAAGTACAGCCCGCTCATCGACGGATGACCGACGAAGCTGTGCGCGATCCCGCGCGCCGTCAATACCGTGCGCAGCCCCAAGCGCAGCCGCGTGCCGTAAGCGGCGATTCGTTCCAGCGCATCGGTTTCGTCGAGAATCTCGAGACACTTCTCCGCAGCGGCGAGCGATACCGAATGCGCGGTGTACGTGCCCCCATGCGCCACCCCGCGCCCGATCTTGCGCATGATGTCCTCGCGGCCGGCCAGCACGGAGATCGGGTAACCGTTCGCGAGAGCCTTCGCGAACGTGCACAAGTCGGCTTTGATGCCGTACAACTCCTGCACCCCGCCGCGGGCCACCCGGAACCCGGTTTTCACCTCATCGATGAGCAGTACCACACCGTGCTTGTCGCACAGTTCGCGCGCGGCGCGCAGGTATTCCGGCGCGGCCGCGATGCCGAGACAATTGCCCATGATGGGCTCGAGCAGCATACAGGCGATTCGACCCGCATGGCGCTTGAACACGTCCTCCAATTGGTTCGCGTCGTTGGCCTGAACGAAGTGCGCAAAGCTCTTGGTGCTGATCGGAACGCCTTCGCTGTAGGGTCTTACTTCCGGATCGCCGACTTGCGACCATTTGTCCATGGGAGTGAACCACATGGCGGCGTCGAACAAGCCGTGATAGCTGCCCTCCAGAATCACGTAGTCGTCTTTGCCCGTATAGGCCCGCGCCAACCGCAAGCCCGCCATGACCGCCTCGGTGCCCGAATTGGAGAAGCGAACCAGCTCCGCCGCCGGCACCATCTTTGAAATCCGCTCCGCGACTTTCAGCTCCCGTTCGGTGGACAATGCAAACACGCCGCCGACTTCCATCCCCAAGCGCGCGGCGGCGTCCACGCGCTCGTCGGCGTAACCCAGAATCGCCGGTCCATAGCCCATCCGGTAGTCGACGTACACGTTGTCATCGAGGTCGACGATGCGCGCGCCTCGGCCGTGTTTCACGTAAATGGTGCGCTCTTCCCCCCAATAGCGGAAATTCGAAGCCACACCCAGCGGCAGCCGCTGCACGGCACGTTTGAAATGCGCGTTGTTGTTGGTCAGTTTTCTGGCCATGGCATCCCCCTATATTGACGGCAAGCGGCATCATTCACGGCAAGCATCTTCGAGCAGCCTTTCGCTCGGTCAGGCCGCTCGCTTGCGCAAAACGGCCGCTGAATGCGACCGTACCATTCGCCGCAAGGCCCGTCCACATTTTTATATGACCATATAAATTTGCTGCGGCACTGTGCCGTCGGCGGGGGATCGTGGCGCCAAACACGCGACGTTTACCCGGATTTTTGCCGCTGCAGCGTCGTTCCTTGCAAACCCAACCGCCTTCGGCGTAAATTACACAACCATATAGTCGAGAGGCAGCGAACACCATGAACAGCGTACCCGCCGCGGGACTCGACAGCGACACCGAGGCGCGCTTGTCGCACGCCCTCCCCGCGTGGGTTTACAACCATCCCGAACTGACACGGCTCGAACTCGAACGCATCCTGATGCCGAGCTGGCAAATCGTCTGTCATGCCAATTCGATTCCGAGCACGGGCGACTACCAGACTTTCGATCTGGGCCCCGAAAGCGTCCTCGTGCTGCGCGATCGGGACGGCTCGATACGGGCGTTTCACAACGTCTGCCGGCATCGCGGCGCGCGCCTTCTCGACGACGCGGGAACCTGCGCCGCCACCATTACCTGCCCGTATCACGGCTGGAGCTATCGTCACGATGGCGGTCTGATCGGCACGCCATCCCGCGAAACCTTCCCGGGCCTCGATCGTGCGGCATACGGGCTGCGGCCGGTACGCACCGATGTCGCCTTCGGCTTCATCTTCGTGTGCCTCGCGGCGGATGCTTCCGGCAACTATCCGCAACCGGTAGCCAAGACCTGGGGCTGGCTTGGAGCGGAACTCGCCCCTTACCGCTGCGAGGAAATGGTGCCGCTCGGTCCGATTTCCTGCGACGTCTGGAACGTCGATTGGAAGATCGCGATGGATAACTATCTGGAGTCGTACCACGTGCCCATCGGGCATCCCGGCCTGTATCGCATGTTCACGCCTGACTACGATGATCAAGCCACCGTACCCGGCGTCGCCCGCGGTATCAGCTGGCTGCGTGAAAAGCGCTCGCCGCGTTGGTCCGAAGGCCTGTATCAATCGCTGATCGGCCGCGCTGTCCAGGACATTCCGCCGGACCAACGCCGTTGTTGGCGGTTCTACAGCGCCCTGCCGAATCTCGGCATCGATGTGTACCCGGATCAACTGGACTTCTTCCAGGTGCTGCCCGCAGGCCCCGGCACCTGCATCATTCGCAGCGCGGTGTTCGGCTTGCCAAACGCATCCCGCGAACTGCGCGCCGCGCGCTACCTCAGCAACCGCATCAACAATTCCGTCAATGACGAGGACAAGTGGTTGTGCGAGCGGGTGCAGCGAGGTCTGGCATCCAGCAGCTACAAGCCCGGGCCGCTGTCGCGGCTCGAGCGCAGCATGCTGGAGTTCCACGACTTATTGCGCGAGCGGATACCGGAATTTCGGTTGGCCGCCGCGCCGCCGGTGTTCGGATAGGAACCGCGGCGCGCAGCAGGGTGTGCGCACCCCTCACCCCAGATGGATCCAGGCCGACTTCGTCTGCGTGTACGAGAGCAAGCTCTCGAGACATTTATCGCGCCCCTGTCCGGATTGCTTGTAGCCGCCGAACGGCTGCGTCATGTCGCCGTGATCGAAGCAGTTCACCCAGATCACGCCCGCCTCCAGATCCCGCACGGTTTTGTGCGCCACCGAAATGTCGCGCGTCCACACCGACGCGGCCAAACCGTAGATCGAATCGTTCGCCACCGCCAAGGCCTCGGCAATGCCGTCGACTTCGATGGCCGCCGCGACCGGCCCGAAAATCTCCTCTCGAGCGATGGTCATGCGGTTGTCGACGCCGCTGAACAGCGTGGGATTGACGTAGGATCCGGACAGATCGGGTGAATCGCCGCCGAATTCCAAGCGTGCGCCCTCGGTCTTGCCGCGCGCTATGTAGTTCATCACCCGTGCGCGATGCGATGCGGTGACCAAGGGTCCGAGGTTGGTTGCCGGATCGAGCGGATCGCCCGGCCGGTACGCCGTTTTGCCCTTGTCGATGAATCGCGCGATGAACTCCTTCGCGATGGGCCGATCGAGCAGCAGCCTCGAGCCCGCGTTGCAGACCTCCCCCATGTTGCCGAAGATGCCGTTGATCGCATAAGTGACGGCGGTATCCATGTCGGGCATGTCCGCCAGAAAGATCTGCGGTGTCTTACCGCCGCACTCCAACGCGACCCGCTTCATGTTGGATTGGCCGGCATAGATCAGCATTTGCTTGCCGATCTCGGTGGAGCCGGTGAACGCGATCTTCGCCACGTCATTGTGCAGCGCCAGGGCGGCGCCGGCGGTTTCACCCATACCGTTCACGACATTGAACACGCCCGCAGGCCCGCCCGCCTCCACGAACAACTGGGCCAGCAGCAACGCCGACAGCGGTGATTGTTCCGCCGGCTTCAGCACCACCGAATTGCCCGCCGCCAGCGCCGGCGCAACCTTCCAAGCGGCCATCATCAACGGGTAGTTCCACGGCACGATGCAACCCACGACACCCAAGGGCTCGCGCAAAATGTAGTGGAAGGCGTCCTGGGCGGTGGCGGTGACCGCGCCCTCGACCTTGTCGATGAGTTCGCCGAAATAGGCGAACGTCTTGGCCGAACCCGGCACGTCGATGTTCACCATGTCGGTGATGGGCTTGCCCATGCACAGCGTGTCGAGCAACGCGAAGCGTTCGGTGTTTTCGTCGATCAACCGCGCGTACGCGGCCAGCACGGCCATCCGGTCGCGAGGCGCTTTGCGGCTCCAAGCCCGTGACGCAACCGTGCGCTTGGCAGCCGCGACGGCCAGATCGATATCCGCCGACGTGCCGGCGCTCACCTCGCACAGCGGCTCGCCGGTCGCCGGGTTGACGACGGTGAAACGGCCCTTGGCCACGGAGTCGACGAACCTGCCGTCGATGAAGTGTCCGGTCTCGTAACGCAGATTTTTGGCGCGTGTGTGCCAGTCGCCGGTGCTCAAGGATGCCAGGCTCATACGATTCCCCCTTCAGTGATACGCGTTGCGCGATTATATGCCGGAACACGCATCGCCAGCCGCCGGCGAAACCATGCGACGGCGGGCGAACCCGTGCCGACGAGGCCGCCTCCATAGCCGAACTCGATGATGCCCTGCTGTATCGATTCGGCTACCTCCAGCATCGTTCGACGAGCATAGGGTCCCAAACGCCGTGCCAGATAGACAGCGGCACGCGCGCTTTCATCCGGGGGCAGGACGGTATAGTCCGAGCGATGCACGACGCAGCGACCGGGCGACGTCGGCACGGCTTGCATCACCGACAGACCATCGGGGCGTGTCTCGAGCAGTTGATTGGGCATGATGAATTGGCGATGCCACGCCACCGGCGGAACGCATTCGACGAGCCGCCGATAGTGCCCCCCGCTCCACGTGGAATCGTTCAACGCCGTATGCCAGGCGAGGAAGTCCTGCGCCGCAGCGGAGGCGACAGGCTGCGCGGATTCAAGCCACTGTTCCACGACCACTTTCCAATCGGCCGCCACCGACATTGCCGTCGGCGGTGACAGCGACGTCAATCCCGATGGCGGCTCGGCGTCCAACGGCGGCGCTTCGTTCGACCCCACCTCCGCGCCCCCAAGCACAGCCTCGGATTGCCGTCGGTTCGCCGAGCGCACGAACATCAACCCCTCGACCGCCGACAGTTCGAGCGCGCTCAAATCCGCGCGCCCCGCCGCGCCCTGGCGTCGGCCGTCCAAGGAAAACCTCAACCCATGCACCTTGCACTCGATTCCCGCAGCGAATCGGCCGCTGCGGCGGGCGGCCAGCATGTGCGGCGATTCCGGACAGCTATTGCGCAATGCATGCACCGTCCCCGACGAGTCTCGGACCAGCAAGGCGCGCTCCGCGCCGGTGTCGACGGTCAAGAAGTCCCCCGCGTGCGGAATTTGCGATTCGTGACCCGCGACGGTCCACGCGCGCCGAAACAGCTGTTCGCGCTCCACGGCCTGAATGTTTGCATCGCCGTACGCCCATGCAGCGATTCGAACAGGCGAAACAGTCGCTGCGGTGGTCTGCGGCAGGCGGCCGCTCGAGCCGGGGAACCGTCCAGGAAAGATCGATCGCAGGTAAGCCATGCAGCGCTCCTTGGCTTCGATACGGTCGATATCCCGCTCCGCTTGGAACGCCAGATCCTGCCACAGGATTTCGAGAGCGCCGATCAGGCCGAGCGCCACACCGTCCGCGTCCAAGTGCGGCTGCACCGTATCCCTGATCAACTTTTCGATCAATTCGCGTACCAACGCCGCGAAGCGCTCGTCCTTCTGCCCGCAAATATCGTAGTATTCCTGCCGGGAACTCGCCTCGCCCCAAAATGCATACCACACGGAAACCTTGCGCGGGCTGGCGATGTCGGCATCGAGATACAAATCGACCAGCGATTCGAGAGCGGCAACGGGGGTCGATTTGAGTTTCGCGACCGGCACCAGCACCCGTTCCTCGAACTCGGCGGCCAGGAATTGCAAGGATGCCACCAGCATCGCAGCCTTGGAATCGAAGTAGAATCTGACAATGCCAGGCGACATTTTCGCGATTGCCACCACCTTTTCCACCGTCGTTCGCGACGGACCATAGATGTGCAGCGCCGATATGCATGCATCGATCAAGCGCTGGCGCTGCCGGCCGCGGCCCTGGCGCGGGCGGGGCACGCCGGCGGCTCGTTTGAGTTGCTTCTTGCGCATGCTCACGCGAGGCACCCGATGAAACGGTACGGCAAATGGCTCATCATTCTGCCGCCTCTGCTGTACTTGCTGGTTTTCTTTCTCATTCCGTTCGCCTTCGCCTTGAGTATCAGCTTGGCGGACACGGCCGTGCGGGTACCTCCTTTCAGCGATATTCTATCGATGAGTCCGGATTGGCACCTCCATGCGACGCTGAACCTCGGTAATTTCAGATATCTGTTCACCGACGAAGTGTATGGCCTTTCCTATTTTTATTCGATGAAGACGGCGTTCTTTTCCACCCTCATTTGCCTCGCCCTGGGCTACCCCATGGCATATGCCATCGCACGCACATCGAAGGGCACACAGAGCGTGCTGCTGCTCATCATGATCCTGCCGTTCTGGACCTCGTTCCTGTTGCGGGTCTATGCGCTCGAGGGCATCATCCGCGAGACGGGATTGCTCAATTCTGCGCTGCTGTGGCTCGGCGTCATCCATCATCCGCTGCAGATCATGCGCACCACATCGGCGGTGTACCTCGGCATCATCTATTCGTACCTGCCATTCATGGTGTTGCCGCTGTTCGCGACGCTCGAGAAGTTGGATCACTCGCTGCTCGAAGCAGCGGCCGATCTGGGCAGCCCGCCCTGGCGCGCGTTTCTCGACGTGACGCTGCCCCTGTCCATGCCGGGAATCATTGCGGGTTCCATGCTGGTATTCATCCCGGCGATCGGCGAATTCGTCATCCCGACGCTGCTGGGCGGCCCCGATAATTTGATGATCGGGCGGGTGCTGTGGGATGAATTTTTCGGCAACCGCGATTGGCCGGTGGCCTCCGCCGTCGCCATCGCGTTCTTGGTGCTCTTGGTGGGACCGATCGCCCTGTACCAGCACTACAGCATCAAGCAGCTCGAGACCTAGAACTCCCGATGCAAGATCGCATCTCGCCGCTGCTGATCTCAGTACTCTGCATCGGCATCGCCATTCTCTACATTCCCATTCTGGTGCTGATCGGTTACTCGTTCAACGCTTCCGCCCTGGTGAGCGTCTGGGGAGGCTTCTCGACCACCTGGTACACGCAGCTGCTGCACAACGACCAGATCCTCGACGCCGCCTGGCTGTCGCTGCAGATCGGCGTGGTCGTCTCCACCGGATCGGTGATTCTCGGCACCCTGGCCGCAATCTCGCTGGTGAGGTTCAAGGTTTTCCGCACGCGGTTGCTGCTGACGGGCATGGTCAACGCGCCGCTGGTGATGCCTGAAATCGTCACCGGCATCACGCAGCTGCTGCTGTTCGTTTCGATGCTGCATCTGTTCGGTTGGCCGCATCGAGGCTTCACGACCATCGTCATCGCGCACATCGCCTTCTGCACCGCGTACGTGACCATCACCGTGCAGGCGCGTTTGCAAACCGCGGATCGCTCGTTGGAGGAAGCCGCCATGGACTTGGGCGCGGGGCCGGTTCGGGCATTCATGGACACGACGCTGCCGGGGCTCACGCCCGCACTGGTGTCGAGCTGGCTGCTCAGCTTCACGTTGTCGCTCGACGATCTGGTGATCTCGAGCTTCGTGTCGGGGCCCGGCGCGAGCACGCTGCCCATGGTCATTTTTTCGAAGGTGAAGCTCGGGGTCAGCCCCGACGTGAACGCCCTGGCGAGCGTCATCATCTGCTTGGTGGGCGCCTGCATAGTGCTCGCCGGATACCTCCTCCGTCGTGCGGAGCTGCAGCGCGTGCGCGATGCGCAGCTGGCCGAGGGCTAGCGGGTCGAGCGGCCGGTCAGCGCGCCGTCTTGATGCGAGTCCACGTGCGCGTGCGTATGCGCTCCGTGGCCGCGCTCGCTTCGGCGGCTCGGTACAGCCTGCGCTCCATCTCGGGCGTGGGATACAGTGTCGCATCGCCGAGGATACCGGGGTCGATCAAGGGGCGCGATGCAATATTGTCATTCCCATAATAAATCGAATTGGTGACCCCCGCGATGACGTCCGGCCGCAGGATGAAATTGATGAATTCATGCGCTGCTTGCGGATGGGGAGCGCCCTCGGGGACGAGCAGTGAAAAGAAGTTCTGGTTGGCGCCCTCTTTCGGTACCGTGAACGCCAGATTCAGCCTGATGCCGACCGCGCGGGCGCGCGCGCGCGATTGCGCGTAGTCGCTGGACCAGGACATCGCGATGCACACCTCCTTGTTGGCAAGGCCGTTGATGAACTCCGCCGAATCGAACGCACGGATGTAGGGGCGCACTTTCAACAGCAGGGCTTCGGCGGCCTTGTAGTGAGCCGGATCCGTGGTATTGGGGTCGAGCCCCAAGTAGTTCAGGGCCAGTTGCAGCACCTCCTCCGCCGAGTCGGAAAATGTAACGCCGCAATCGGCGAACTTCGCCACGACCTCCGGCTTGAACAGCATGTCGAGGCTCCCCACCGGCGCGTCGGGCATGCGCTCTTTGACCATGTCGACGTTGTAGGCGAAGCCATTGATGGAATGCAGATACGGCACTGCGCGCTGGTTGCCCGGGTCGTAGGCCGCCTGGATCGCCAAGATACGCGGATCGAGATTCTTCCAATTGGGCAACTTGGCCTTGACCAGTGGCGCATAGACCCCGGCTCGGATCTCGCGGCTAAAGAACTCGGTGGAGGCGCCGACCACGTCGTAGCCGGAACTGCCGGCCAGGAGCCGGGCTTCCATGGTCTCTTCGGCGTCGTACACATCGTAGGTCACCTTGATGCCGGTGGACTTCTCGAAGTCGGCGATGGTCCGAGGCCCGATGAAATCAGCCCAGTTGTAAATGAACAGGCGTTTATCTTCCGTTGGCGCCGCGTGGGCGCCGACCATCCCTGCCGTGCATAGCAGCCACGGCAGCCACTGCAGCCCGAGGCGCACCTACGTCCTGCGACTTGGAGGACGAGTCATTGGGCCGCGTCGACGTCCGGCGGCCGGTGCGTGCCGCTGCACTCCGCCATGCTGCGATCGAGCAACGCCACCGCTTCATCGACATCCGCTTCGTTGATCGACAAGGGCGGCATGAAGCGCACCGTGCTCTGCCCGCACGACAGCAGAATCAACCCATTGTGGTAAGCGCGGGTGATGATGGCATCGCACAGCTGCTTGGCCGGGGCCTTGCTGGTCCGATCGGTCACCAGTTCCATGCCGATCATGAGCCCCTTGCCGCGAACGTCGCCCACGGCTTCGTACTTGCCCGCGAGCCGTTGCAGTTTTCCCATGAAGTATTCGCCCACCTCGGCGGCATTGTCCCGGTACTCGTGCTCGACCAAGTCCAGAGTCGCGAGCGCAGCCGCACAGCACAGCGGATTGCCGCCGAAGGTGTTCCCATGAGCGCCGCGGGTCCATTTCTGCATGATGGTGCGCTTGGCCACCACCATTCCGATGGGCATGCCGGAGCCCAGGCCCTTGGCCAGCGTCATGATGTCGGGCGCAATGTCCCAATGCTCGCACGCGAACATCTTGCCCGTGCGTCCGACGCCGGATTGCACTTCGTCGAAGATCAAGAGTATGCCGTGCCGATCGCAAAGCTCGCGCAGACCGGCGAGAAAACCGTCCGGTGGAACGAGGTAACCGCCCTCGCCTTGGATGGGTTCCACGAGGATGGCGGCGACTTCGTTCGACGGCACATTGTGGACGAACAGGACCTCCTCGATATACCGCAGCACCGCGCGTCCCTGATCGCTGCCGGCGAACAGCGGCCGGTAAGGATTCGGATACGGCACGTGGGTGACGCCGGGCATCGTGGGGAAGAAGCCTTTCTGCTGCGTATGCTTGCTGGACGTGAATGCCAAGGACCCCATGGTCCTGCCGTGGAATCCGCCGAGAAATCCGATGAAGCGGCCGCGGCCCGTGACGTAGCGCGCCAGCTTCAGCGCAGCCTCGACGCTTTCGGTACCGGATTGCGCGAAGAAACTCATGACCGGCTGTTTCATGGGCGACAGCTCATTCATCCGCTCGGCAAGTCTGACCTGACCCTCGTGCCAGTAGTCCGAAGAAATGTGTAAGAAACGGTCCGCCGCATCTTTGATGGCTTGCACCACCTCGGGATGACAATGGCCGGTACTGCATACCGCAATGCCGGCCGCAAAGTCCAAAAAGCGGTTTCCATCCACGTCCCAGACCTCGGCGCCCTTGCCGTGGGACATCACGAACGGATAGTCCCGCGGATACGAGGGCGAATCCACCAGCGCATCGCGCGCGAGCAACTCCCGCGCCTTGGGTCCCGGCAGATCGGTTTTGATGTGCATCGTTTTCATGACCAGTCCAACTCCCCGAGTAAACGCTCCATGGTGTCGAGCGCCTGCTGCAAATCGTTCTCGAGAATCACCAGCGGCGGCGCGAGGATGATGAGGTTACCGCGAATTGCAAACGAAATACCGCACTCGCGCGCGCGGCCGAGAAACTTCTGCAGGGAGGGATGCACGCCGGGCCACGCTCTCAGCGGCTCGCGCGAGCGGCGGTCCTTGACGAGTTCGACGATGGCGAACAAACCTCCGCCCCAGCGCACGTCGCCGATCACTGCATGCGCCTTTTGCATGGCCTGGAGCCGCAGCAGCATCAGGCGTCCCAGGCTCCTTGAACGGTCGATAAGCTGCTCCTCTTCGTACGCGTCCATGGCGGCGACTCCGACCGCGCAGGCGAGCGGATGGCCGCAATACGTGAGTCCGGTGGACAGCATGACGTGCTCGAGCCGGGCGGCGACCTGAGCCGACACCACCACCGCCCCCAATGGCATGTGTGCACCCGTGAGTCCCTTGGCGAGGGTCATCAGATCCGGTCTGCCCGCCTCGCCGTAGGCAGCCCACGCGAACCATTCGCCGCAGCGGCCGAAGCCGCTCATGACTTCGTCTGCGATCAGGTAAACCTCGCGCTTGCGCGTCTCCTCGCGCAGGCGCGGCCAATAATTGGGCGGCGCGATGATGCCGTTGGTACCGGCATTCGGCTCCATCAACACGGCCGCGACGTTGTGCGCTCCCTCGTCGTCCAGCACCTCGCCGATGTGCGCGACGTTGCGCTCGGCGCATTGCGCCGGATCGCGGGTTCCATAGGGACAGCGATAGGCGTACGGCGGCGGCACACGCAGCACCCCGAAAGCCTCCACGTATTCCAGGCCGCCGTGACCGGTACGGCTGTCGCCCGACAGCGCCATGGTGGCGTAGCTCGCGCCGTGGTACGAGCGGTCGCGCGTCACCACCTTGCCCTCGGGTCGGCCGCTGGCCAGTCGTGCGAACTTGACGGCATGCTCGTTGGCGTCGGCTCCTCCCAGGGTGAAGAACACTCGGCCGCCCGCGAAGCCCGAGCGCCGCAACAGCCGCTCGGCCAATTCGGCCCGCGGCGCGGCGCCCCAACTCGAATTCACGAAGCACAGTGTCTGCGCCTGGGCCCGGATGGCCCGAATGAGCGCCGGATGCTGGTGTCCGAGGTTCATGCATTCGGCCAAGCTGCTCATGTCCACATAGCTGCGGCCCTGGTCGTCCCAGAATCGCGCACCTTCGCCGCCCACGATGGTAGGAGCATTCCACTCGGCCTGAACGCACCAGCTGTGCAACACACTCGAGCTTTCTGGCAGCAAACGCTTCTCCGGTATTTTTGATTCGCTGTGCTAAAGCGATTACGATCTGGTCGATGCGATCTGTCAACGCCGGGCGATGCCCGCACTTGCTCGGCTTCTGGATGTGCGTGGCGCTGGTGGTGGGCAATTCCATCGGTTCCGGAGTCTTCCTGCTGCCGGCCTCGTTGGCGCCCTACGGTCTCAACAGCGTCATTGCCTGGGGGATGACGGCTTGCGGGGCCCTGACGCTCGCTGTCGTATTCGCACAATTGAGCAGGGCATACCCCCAAGCCGGCGGCCCTTACGCCTATGTGCACCTGGCCTTTGGACCCTTCATGGCCTTCATCGTGTCATGGGGGTATTGGATTTCCGTGTGGGTGGGAAATGCCGCGATAGCCACCGGCGCAGTGAGCTATCTGACGCCGCTGATGCCATGGATCGACAGCGTCCCCGGCTCATCGGCCGCGGTCACGCTGTTCTTTCTCTGGGGCCTGACGGCCGTGAACATATACGGGATCAAAGCGTCGGGCTGGGTACAAGGCATCACCACCATCCTGAAGGTGTTGCCGTTGCTTGCCATCTCGGCGCTGGGTTTGTACTCGGTGCGATCGGCAACGGCGGTCGCGGCCGGCATACCGATTTCCCTGAGTGGAACCACCGCCGCCGCCACGCTCACGCTGTGGGCGCTGCTGGGATTGGAATCGGCAACCATACCGGCCAGCAAGGTACGCGATCCGGCCCGCACCATTCCACGCGCCACGCTGCTCGGCACCCTGCTGACGGCGCTCGTCTGCATCCTGGCGTGCACCACGGTGCTGCTGTTGGTGCCGCCGCAAACCCTGGCGCAATCGAATGCGCCCTTCGTCGATCTGGCCGTCGCTTTTTGGGGCGCCTCGGCCGGAAAGGTCCTGGCCCTGTTCGCCTCCATCAGCGCCTTCGGTGCGTTGAATGGCTGGATTCTCCTGCAAGGAGAGCTGCCGAACGTCATGGCCAAGAATGGCGTCTTCCCGAAGATCTTCGCCCGCGACTCGCCGCGCAACACGCCCACGTTCGCACTCGTGTTCAGCAGCGGGCTGGTCACGCTCTTGATCCTGATGAACTATCAAAAATCCATGGTGAGCGTGTTTACGTTCATGATATTGCTGTCGACCACCGCATGCCTGGTGATGTACCTGGTATGTTCGGCGGCGCTGCTCAAGCTGCAGTGGACGGGCCGCATGCGAACGCGGCGGTCGCGCACGGTGTCGTTGGCCGGGGTCGGCGTGATTGCGGCATCGTATTCCCTGTGGGCCGTCATCGGCGCGGGCAGCGACGCCGTCCTCTGGGGAAGCGCGCTGCTCGGTCTGGGAGCTCCGGTGTATTTCTTGGTACGCGACAAGGCGGCAGTGGCGGCATGAATTGGTGGCGATCGATGCTGGCGGTGGGATTGGGCGGCACGTTGGGCTGCGTCATGCGCTGGTTCTTTCAATTGCTGCTCAATCGATATTTCCCTGCTCTGCCGCCCGGCACTTTGGCCGCGAATCTCATCGGCTGTTACGTCATCGGGATGGCCCTCGCGGTGTTCGCTGCGAACCCAGCCCTGCCGGCCGAGTGGCGGCTGTTCGTCATGACGGGATTCTGCGGCGGTTTGACGACGTTCTCCACGTTCTCGGCCGAAGTGGTGATCCTCCTGCAAAGCGGCCGGATGGCTTGGGCCTTGAGCACCATCGCCGTGCACGTGATTGGCTCGCTGCTGATGACGTTCGCCGGCATGGCCACGATCACGTGGTCAAAAAGCTAGGAGCCTGCCATACTCGTTAGCTAGCTAAAGATTAGAGAGCTTTGTAATGGACGATATCGAGGAGCGCTTTTCGAGTGCTCTGCACGGCACGGCGCGCGCGTGGCGGCTAACCGTCGATCGGCGCCTGAAAAATCTCGGCGTGAGCCAAGCAAGTTGGATGACCATCACCCTAGCGGCCAGGGCCTGCTCGCCGCTGTCGCAGTCCGAGCTTGCGGATCAGTTGGCCGTGGAAGGCGCGACCATGGTGGCCATGATCGATCGCCTGGTGAAAGCCGGCCTGGTCATCCGCCAGCCCTCCACCACCGATCGACGCATCAAGCGCGTGGTGGTTACCGCAGCGGGCTATCGGTTGCATGACAGGGTCAAGGCGGAAGCGGCAGCGATGCGCAAGGAATTCCTCGCCAAAATCGATCCCGAGAGCATCGAAGCCGCCACGCTCGTCCTCGAGACGCTGCAGAGAATGCTCGGCGATTCATGACCCGTCCGCTCAATCGACGCATGATCACGCTGTCGATCATGATCGCCACCGTCATGCAGACGCTCGACAGCACGATCGCGAACGTTGCCCTGCCGCATATGCAGGGCGCGTTGTCCGCATCGCAAGATCAAATCGCCTGGGTGCTGACCGCGTACATCGTCGCGGCCGCCATCGCCACTCCTCTCACGGGTTGGGTAGTCGACCGTTTCGGCCAGAAAAATGTGTTCCTCACGTCGGTGATCGGCTTCACCGTGGCCTCCGCGTTGTGCGGCCTGTCCGAATCCCTGGCCCAGATCGTCGCGGCGCGCCTGCTGCAAGGCGTATTCGGCGCGGCGCTGGTGCCCATGTCCCAAATGGTGTTGATGGACATCAACCCGCCGGACAAGCAAGGCAGGGCAATGGCGGTGTGGGGCATGGGCGTGATGGTCGGGCCCATACTCGGGCCCACCTTGGGCGGTTGGCTCACCGATAGCTACGATTGGCGGTGGGTGTTCTTCATCAACATACCCGTCGGCGCCATGGCAACCTACGGCATTTGGCGCTATATCCGGCCGGTACCGGCCACGCGGCGTATGCAATTCGATGCGTTCGGCTTTGCGACGTTGAGTTTGGCCATCGGCGCCTTGCAGATGCTGTTGGATCGCGGCGAGCAGAACGACTGGTTTTCGTCCGTCGAAACGTGGATCGAAGCGGTCGCGATGGGTGTCGCGCTCACTTACTTCATCGCTCATACCGCCCTCACGCCGGCCGAGAAATCGTTCTTCGATTATCGCCTGCTCAAGAATGCCAACTACGTTTCGGGGTTGCTGTTCGTCTTCATAGTCGGTCTGGTGATGTACGCCACCCGTGCGCTCACTCCCACCATGTTGGAAGGTCTTTTGAACTACCCCGTGGCGACCACCGGGCTGGTGACGGCGCCGTCCGGCCTCGGCACCATGCTCGCCATGATGGTCGCGGGCCGTATCTTGGGCAGGATCGATTTGCGCTTGATTCTGCTCGCCGGTTTTGCGACCACCGCGGTCGCTCTATGGCGAATGACCGGTTATTCTCTCGATCTTTCGCAGAGCGACATCGTGTGGCCGGGGGTGATACAGGGCATCGGCTTGGGACTGGTATTCGTTCCATTGAGCGCCGCGACGTTTGCCACCCTGAGCCCGGCCATGCGCGCACCGGGAACGGCCATCTTCAGCCTCATCCGCAACATCGGCAGCAGCATCGGTATTTCGTTGGTGCAGACCTTGCTGACGCGCAACACCGTTACCGTACACGCGAGGCTGGTCGAGCACATCACCCAGGCCAATCCGGCTTGGAACAACCCCGCGGTTGCGTCCGCGTACGATCCCACCCGGCCCGCGAGTGCCGCGGCGCTCGACGCGCTCATCACGCAGCAGTCGTCGATGATCGCCTACGTCGACGATTTTCAGCTCATGCTGTACCTGACCTTGGCGGTGCTTCCGCTGCTGCTGTTCATCCGCACGCCGCCGCGCGCGAATGCGCGGGCGGGCGAAACGCACGCGGTCATCGAGTAGCTGGCGTGGCGGCGCCCAGATGCGCGCGCTTCGGCGCGGCAAATTCTTGAGTCCAGTACACGAGTTCGGCACTCGACGGATTCACCGCAAACGCGATGCCGGTTTCCGAGAAGCGCGGGTCCATGATGTTCTCGCAATGCGCGGCGCTGTCGAGCCAACCCTGCGCCACGTCGGCCGCGCTCATGGCGCCCGCCGCAATATTTTCTCCGACGAGGAGGTAGCCGCCGTACCCAGCCCGTTCCACGCGCGTGGCGGGGCTACTGCCATCGTGTCCGCGATGGTCGAACTCACCATGACTTGCCATGTCCTGCGAATGCGCATACGCCGCCTCGCTCAGCGCCGGGTTGAGCGTCAGCGGCGCCGCCGTTTTGAACGCTCTGCCGCCGCAACTGCGCCCGTTCGCGCGAGCCGCGTTCACCAGATCGAGGATTTGCCGACGGATGAGAAGCGAATCGCTGCCGTTCGGCAAGGCAACCGGCGCAGCCAACACGATCCACAGGTCGCGGCCGCGGCGCTGCGCGCCCATCTCCATCAACCGAGGATTCGTCAACGCACCGCAGTCGTGTGCCGCCAGCATGCTTCCCACCTGCGCATCGCCGGCAGCACCCGATATATGCACGGCCGAGGACTGCGCGGCGACATACCCGGCGGACGCCAGCGCAGACCTGAGCGTCACGCCGCTCGCCATTTGCGCGGCCGCTTGCCGCAACTTCGGGCTGTCGCGCAACGGGCCCTTGACCGGCGCGGGACAGCCCTGCAGGCGCGCCCAGTTGACGGCGTCACCCAGATTCGCCCGCGACGCCGCCGGTAACGCCGCCAACCATGCGGCAAGCAAGAGCGAGGAGGCTTTCACCCGGGATGCCGGCCCCCGGCGAGAGTGCCCACGGGCTCCGCCAGCAGCTTGCCTGCCTTGGGTGCCAGCCACCGTTCGATGTCGTCGAATACCGTGAACACCGCCGGAACGATGACCAGCGTGAGCAACGTCGACGTGATCAACCCGCCGATCACCGCAATCGCCATGGGCGAGCGAAGGTCGCTGTCGCCGCCCCAGCCCATGGCCACCGGCAGCATGCCGGCAACCATCGCCACCGTGGTCATGACGATGGGCCGCGCGCGTTTGTGCCCCGACTGCATGATGGCCTCCAAACGCGGCTTGCCGGCGCGCATTTCTTCGATGGCGAAATCCACCAGCAGAATCGAGTTCTTGGCGACGATCCCCATCAACATGAGGAAGCCGATCACCACCGCCATCGAGAACGGCTCGCCGGCGAGCAGCAGCGCGATAGCCGCACCACCCAACGACAGCGGCAAGGCCGACAAAATGGTGATGGGCTGGAACAGCCGCGCGAACAGCAACACCAGCACCGCGAGCACCATGAGTACCCCGGCGCCGATCGCCAGCGCGAAATTCTGCATCATCTCCTGGAAGAATTCGGTGTCTCCGGTTTTCACCATGCGCACGCCGTGCGGCAGGTTTTTCATCGCCGGCAATGCATAAATTTTATCGGTGGCCGTGCCCAGCTGCACGCCGGGACTCAAATCCGCTCCCAATCGCAGCCGCCGGCTCTGGTTGTAGCGGCGCACCGTCGAGGGCCCTTGACCGAAACTCAGTTCGGCGACCGACTTGAGCGGCACCGAGCTGCCCGAGGCGGTCGGCACCGGCAGATTTTCCAGGGTGGACAGATCGCGGCGCGCGCTTTCGACCAAGCTCACGCGAATTGGGATCTGACGGTCGATGAGTGAAAATTTGGCGGCGTTCTGCGGCAGATCGCCCAGCGTGGCGATGCGGATGGTTCGACCGATGCTCTGCACGCTCACACCCAGCTGGGCGGCGACATCGAGCCGCGGCTTCACGACGATTTCGGGGCGCGGCAGATCGCCCTTGATTCGCGGATCGCGGATTTCATTGAGAGCCTGCATCTCGGCGATCACCCGGTGCCCGGTCGCCTCGACCAATCGCGCATCATCGCCGACCAGAAAGAATTCGATGTCCCGGCCGCCATTGCCGCTTGCAAAATTCAGCTGCCCATCCGGCACCTGGCCGAGGATGGTCAGCATCGCCTGTTCCCATTGCTTCTGGCTCAGCTTGCGCTCGGCGCGCGGCACCAAGCTGATATACAGGGTCGATACACGGACCTCGCCATCTTCGCCGCCGACGAATTCGATCACGTTCTTGACGTCGGGCGACTGTCTGACCAGGGCCGTCGCGGCGGCCGAGATCCGCGCGGTGTCCTGCAACGTCACGCCCGGGGGCAGTTCGATGTCGAGCTCCGAACTCGCATAATCCTCCGGCGGAAAAAACGATTGCGGAATGATGGCCACCGCGCCGATGGACAGCACGAAGAAGGCGGCGCCGCCCGCGATGGTCTTCCAGCGGTTGGCCGCGCACCAACGCAGCAGCGTCATGTAGCGCGACATGAGGGGGCCGTCGCCGTGCAGCGTCATGTCCATGGCATCGCGCCGCAACGTATACGCGGCCAGCACCGGCGTCAGCAGACGCGCCACCAGCAGCGAAATGAATACCGCCACCGCCACCGTCAAGCCGAACTGCCGGAAATACTGTCCGGTGATGCCGCCCATGAAGCTCACCGGCAGGAATACGGCAATGATGGTGAACGAGGTGGCGACCACGGCCAGGCCGATCTCGTCCGCCGCGTCCATGGCCGCTCGATAGGCGCTCTTGCCCATGCGCATGTGGCGCACGATGTTTTCGATTTCGACGATGGCATCGTCCACCAGGACGCCCGCCACCAACGACAGGGCCAGCAATGAAATCTGGTTGAGCGTGAAATCCATCCATCGCATGAATGCGAAGGTCGGTATCGCGGAGAGCGGGATGGCGAGCGCGGAGATCAGCGTGGCACGCCAGTTGCGCAAGAACAGCCACACCACGGCAACGGCGAGCAGCGATCCTTCGATCAGGGCACTCATCGAGGCCTCGTAGGTGCCGAGCGTGTGCTCCACCGTGGTGAAGGTGAGCGTCATGTGCACGGCCGGGGTCTCGGCTTCGATCTTGCCGAGCTCGGCTTGCACGGCCCTGAACACACTGACGTCCGAGGAACCTTTTGCCTTGTAGATCCCGAACGCGGTGGCGGGCCGGCCGTTGAGCCGCGCTATGCTGCGGATCTCTTCGTTGCCGTCATGCACGTCGGCGACCTCGCGCAAACGAATCGACCTGCCGCCGCTGGCAATGATCTGGGTATCGGCCAGCGCGGATGCGCTCTTGGCGCCGCCCAAGACGCGTATGGATTGCTCGCCGCCGCCCACCTGGGCCCTGCCGCCGGCGGCGTCCAGATTGAGAGCCCGCAATTGTTCGTTGACCTCGTAGGCGGTCAGGCCCAGGGCCTGCAAGCGTCCCGGGTCGAGCTCGACGCGGATTTCGCGGCTGACACCGCCGCCGCGGGATACCTGCGCGACGCCGGGCACCGTCAATAGCCGTTTGGTGATGTTGTTGTCGATGAACCAGCTCAGTTCCTGCGGCGTGAGCGAGGCTGTGGTCACGGCGTAGTAGGCGATGGCGCCGCCATCGACGTTGATGCGCTGAACCAGGGGCTCCATGATGCCCTGGGGTAGGTCGTTGCGTACTTTGGCCACCGCATCGCGCACGTCGGTCACGGCGCGGTCGATGGGCGTGCCGATGAGGAATTCCAATTGTACGAACACGGTACCCTCGGTAATGAAGGTGTTCATGTTGCGTACGTTGCCGATGCTTGCGATCGAGCCTTCCAGCTTTTGCGCGATCTGCGTTTCCATTTCGGTGGGTGCGGCCCCCGGCTGCGCGATGGTGACGCTGACCAGCGGAAAGGAAATGTCCGGGGTCAAATTGATGGGCATGCGCACGAACGCCGCCGCGCCCAAAAACACCAGCACCACGAACAACACGATGGGCGTGATGGGGTGGCGAATGGCCCAGGCGGAAATATTCCTCACGAAGGCCCTTGCTCCGTCACGACCGGCCTGACGGTCTCGCCCTCCTGCAGGAACGCGCCCGCGGTGGCCACGACCTCCTCCTTGTATTTCACGCCATCGGCGATGCCCACGCCGTTGCCGACGATGCCCGAAACGCGCACGGCGCGGCGCTCGACCTTGTTCTGCGCCGTGACGATGAGTACATAGGTGCCTTTCTCGTCGGTGAGCACCGCGGTCTGCGGCAGCACCGTGCGCTCGGCGTTGCTCACGGTCACTTCGGCGCGGGCAAACGCTCCGGGACGCAAATCAGGATCCGGCTCAAGCGCCACACGCACCGTGCCCAGCCGGGTCTGCGGATCGATCACCGCACCCAGCAGGCGCACCGTTCCCGCGTAGGGCGACGCCGTACCCGTGAGCCGGACCGAGACCGCCTGGCCGATTCTCAGCAGCGGCAGATCCTGCTCGGCCACCTGGCCCCGCAGTTCCACGGCGCCGCCCTCGGACAGCCGAAACAACGCCTCGCCACCCGGCATCGCTGTTTGTCCCAGCTCCACATTGCGCGTCAGAATCGTGCCGTCCGCAGGCGCGCGCACCTCAGCCCGCGCGAGCTTCGCCTGGGCCTCGGCAAGTTGCGCCGCGGCGAACTTCACCTTCGCCGCGGCGGTGAGTGCGCTCGACTTGCGTCGCTGCGTTTCCTCCACGGACAGCGCGCCGGAGGCCCCCACGGCCACCGCGCGGCGATACTCCGCCTCCGCCAGTTCGGCTTCCGCGCGGGCCTGTTCCAGGGCCGCCTCCAGATTGGCTACTTGCGGCGCCAACACCGAGACATTGAGGCGTGCCAGCACCTGGCCCTTCTTGACGTGATCGCCGGCTTCCACATAAATGGCCGCCACCCGGCCGGCCTCACCCTCGACCCCGATGGGGATGTCGTACCGGGCCGCGATGGTGCCGATGATCTCGATGGTGGTCGGCACCGTACTCACACCCACCTCGGTGACCGACACCGTGGGGATGGCCGGCGTCTTGACGTTCTTCTTCAGGGCGACCGCCTGCGTCAAACGCAAGGCCAGCAGCGCCATGAGGGCGGCGGCGGCGATGGCCAGCAGCCACAGGCCAGGGCGCCGCGATATCGGCCGCGCATGGCCGGCCGGTTCGTCCAACAATGGGGTCATATCGAGACCTTCCCGGAACAACTTCCGTGTTGCCGAACATACTATTCTGCTACGTGATCGATCACCAGATCGCGTACACCATCATGGCCCACATCATAGGTAACTTCCCCGTATAAATCCCCGGGCGCGGGTAAGGGTTGCCCGCCGAAGGAGACCCGTGCGGTAATGGACACCCGGCGGCCGCCGACCAACACCCGGCCCGGTATCATGGAATCGGCCGCCGACAGATGGATCCGCGTGCCGATGGCCGTGCTGGTCAAGCGCTTTGCGGCCAAGGGCGGCCCTTGTCCACCGGGTTCGCGCGCAAACACGAACAAGGGCGCTTCACGAGTCACGCGCGCCGCGAGCGCCGGCGCGATGCGGAGGCTGACATCGACGTCCGTGCCGGATGCGGCGATGCCTGCGGTTGCGGTGCCGGCCCCGCCAACCGCGCCGCCGCCCTCGGCGGTGGCCCCTGCAGTCG
>JALYHU010000019.1 GCA_030776345.1 Pseudomonadota bacterium
TGCCTCCGCTGCCGCTCCCGCTCCCGGAGCTACCGCGCAAGCGCCCTACGCACCCGGCGTCGAGAGTACGGCGAAACCTGCGCAGGGGATCACGGCGGGGCGCGCCGCCGAACCCGACGGATACTGGATGGGCGACGTCGACGCGCCGCTCCCGGCCACGATCCGCGGCGGCAGCGTGATTCACGCCGCAGATCTCGCGGCGCTGCTGCGGCACGGCGGGGCAGTGATCGTCGATGTGTCGAATGCGCCGCGCCGGCCGCCCGGTCTGGCGCCCGGCTCTCCCTGGCTGCCGTTACCGCATCGTGCCATCCCCGGCGCGTTGTGGCTTCCCGGTGCCGGCGCCGGCGCGATATCCCCTGAAACCGACGATTTTTTTCGCGCCCGCTTGGCAGCGGCGACGGCCGGCAATCTCGACGGGCCGCTGGTGATTTATTGTCACGATCGATGTTGGCTGAGCTGGAATGCCGCGAAGCGTGCCATCGGCTACGGGTATCGCCGCACATACTGGTTCCCGGAGGGAATCGAGGGTTGGATGGCCTCCGCGCGGCCGACGTCAACCGTCGAGCCGCTGGGGCCGGCCGAGGCGCCGCGCGAGCCGCAGTTGCCGGGACTGGCGGTGCTCGACATCGAATTGATGGGGGACTTGGGCGGACCCGAACTCGTCGCGGAACACGCGGCGCGGCTGGCGAGCGAGAGCGACCGGCTCCGCCAGAATCTGGAGCGTACCGGGATGTACCGAATCGTGGATACCGCGGCGGCCAAAGGCACCATCGATAGGCTAAGATCGGAACAGGCTTATTTGCACGAGTGCAACGGCTGCGATCTCGAGGTCGGGCGGGAACTGCATGCCGAGTTGGTGCTCGTGGCGTGGGTGTACCGCGTGAGCGGTCTCATCTTGACGCTGACTTATGAGATTCATGACACGGATTCCGGGCAAATTGCGGCGCGAAAGTCCTTTGACTTCCGAGGTGACAACGACTCGGCGTGGAATCATGCCATCGACTTCATGGTGCGCGATCTGCTGTCATCGCGTGGAATAGCCGCGGACCGGCCCGTCGCACAATAAGAATCCGTCGCACGACGAGAATCCGTCACACAACAAGAATCGGTCGAAGGGAGAAGGAAGATGTTTCACCAATTGTTGACTCCGGTGGGCGACAGCCTGGCTCTGTCGTCGCTTCTGTTTGGCGCAATTTGCCGCATCGAACTATCTGGACTATACGCTGACCGACGTGCTGGCGGCTCTGGGCTCGCTGATCGTGACGGTGCTGTTCCTGCAATGGTGGCAGCCCAGGGAGCAATCTGAATTCAAGATCGCGCGCCCGCCGGAGTCGTCGAATGCCGCCGTCGGTCGCCGGGGATCATGGCAGGGCTGGATTCCTTGGATGTTGGTTTCAGCCACGGTGATCTTGTGGAGTTCTTTCAAGGTGGCCGCGATCGGTCAGCGCAACATCCCCTGGGCGGGACTCGACAAGGCCGTGGCCATAACGCTCTATCATGACAAGCCGTATGCCGCGGTGTGGGCGTTCCAGCCGCTCGGCACGGGAACGGCGATATTGCTCGCTGCACTCCTGACGGCGCTGCTGGTTCGATTGCCGGCCGCGGAGTTGCTGGGATGCATGGTTCGCACCGCCCGTCAGATCTGGATAGCCGTGGTGACGGTCATGCTGGTGGTCGCACCCGCCTACGTCATGAACTACGCGGGTTTGGCCTACACGCTGGGGCTATCGCCTTGACGTTGATATTGGTCGCGATCGTCATCGTGCAACAGTACGTGGTACCCGGGATCATTCCCGCTTTGTAGCGGCAACCTTGCGTGTGCGGCAATGTCATCGCTGTCGGCGGACGCTGACACGCACTGGCACCGTTGTCCCGCCTGCCGCGGGAACCGCTTGACTAAGATTGACGCTCCACCGAATCGAAGCGGACCGTCAACATGGCCTTGCCACGCTATGCCTCCAAAGGCGCGATCAGCTTTCTCGGACACTACGTGCGGCGACGGCTCGTCAGCCACGGCATCGTCCTCGTGGCCGTGCTTGCCGCCGTGGGCTGCAGTGTCGCCTCGCAATACGCGGTCAAGCACTTGGTGGATGTTCTCGGCACTCGCGATCCGGCCATGCACGTCCTGTGGGGTGCGGTCGGCTTGCTGCTGGGGCTGGTCGCCGGGGACAACCTTTTATGGCGCCTGGCGGGGTGGGTGTCCACTCACGCTTTCGTCGCCGTGGGCGGCGACATGCGACTCGATCTATTCGACCATCTGTCGGGCCAGGGCACGCGCTACTTCGTCGAGCGTTTCCCCGGCGCACTGGCCGCGCGCATTACGGCGGCCGCGAATGCCGCATGGACCATCGAGAATTCCTTGACCTGGACGACTATCCCGCCCGGGATTGCGGTGGTTCTGAGCATTCTGGTGTTAGGAACCATCAACTGGCATTTGACCGTGGTCTTGTTGCTGGTCGTGACCGCGCTGGGGGCGATCATCGGGTGGCTGGCGGCCCACGGACGTGAGTTACACCAGAGTTTCGCCGGGCATGCCGCGCACGTCAGCGGCGATCTCAGCGATATCGTGAGCAACATCGGTTTGGTGCGCGCGTTCGGCGCCGCACGCCGCGAACAGCAGCGGTTGACTTCGAAAATAGAAGACGAGATGCAGGCGCAGCGCGCGAGTTTGCGGTCGCTCGAGCGGCTCCGCCTGTTTCACGCGTTGACGGTGTTCGGAGTCACGGCCGGCGTGTTGATCTGGTCGGTGGAACTGTGGCGACGCGGTAAGATTTCGACCGGCGATGTCGTGTTGACCACCACGCTCGGATTCACGGTGCTGCATGCTTCCCGCGATTTGGCGATGGCGTTGGTGGACATGGTGCAGCAGTTCGCAAAGCTGCGTGAGGCGGTGCAGGTGCTCGGGCTGCCGCACGAAATGCAGGA
>JALYHU010000020.1 GCA_030776345.1 Pseudomonadota bacterium
GGGCGCCGCGCTCGATGACAGCTGACCGGGATTGCGCTCGCCCGAACCTACCCGCCCCGGCCCCGGCCAGTCCCTAGCGCTTAGCCGGCATGCGATTGGGCTGCCGGCGAGGCGGCACCAAAATACCGGTCTGCGACCAGGCAGAGAATCTCAAACATCATCGTGGCGCCTACCAAGGCGGTATTGCCCGTCGGATCGAACGGGGGTGCAACTTCGACGACATCGCCACCGATGAGATTCAAACCGCGCAGGCCGCGCAAGAGACGCTGGGCCTCCAGCGTTGTGAGTCCGCCCACTTCAGGCGTCCCCGTTCCAGGCGCATAGACGGGGTCAAGCCCATCGACGTCAAAGGAAATGTACGTGGGGCCCTCTCCCACCACCTTGCGTGCTTCCTCGATGACGCGCTCGACGCCGAGCGCAGCGAATTCCTCGATGAACACCACGCGCATACCATGCGAGCGGGAGAATTCGATGCCATCCAAAAAATTCTGGCCGCCGCGGATTCCGATCTGGATGGTACGGTGCGGGTCCAAGAATCCACCCTCGACGGCGAGGCGAAACGGCGCCCCATGAGTGAACTTGGATCCGGAGAACTCACCCCAGGTATCGGTGTGCGCATCGATGTGGACCATGCCAATGGGCTCGTTCGCCGCGATCGCTCTGAATATGGGGTACGTGATGGAGTGATCGCCGCCGGCGCTGACCGGCCGAATACCGGCAGCATGCACCTTGCGATAGAACGCCTCAATTTCCTCGACCTGCTTTTCCAGGTCATATCGATGAGACAGGCGCACGTCGCCCACGTCGGCGATCCTGCAGATCTCGTAAGGATTGATTCCCAATCCCAGATGGAATCCCCGCATCAGGCTGGACGCATTGCGGATTTCACGCGGTCCATGGCGGGCGCCCGGCCTGTTCGTCACACCGAGATCGGTCGGGACACCAATCAAGGCGATGTCGATGCCATCCAGGCTGCTGGCGAGCGGAGCGCGCATGAACGTCGCGATCCCCGTGTATCGCGGCTCCTTGATGGGATCGTATGCCTCCCCACTGACGAGATCAGCTTTGATGTAAGTCTTTTCGTGCACGTTCCCGCCGCGGAAGCATGGGCTACGGGCAGAGTAGCGCGTGATCGGCGGGCAGGGAAGAGGGCGCGCGTTACTTTAAAACTTGTAGCGGGCGCCAATCGTGGGATTGATGTTGGTCGTGTGAAAGTAGCCGCTGGCCGCGCCGTCGTGTACGCCGCTGTACATGGCGCCCGCGTAAGCATCCAAATGCAGGTTGAATCGGTAGTCGGCGTCGATGGAAAAAGCTTCGAGACCTCCGCTGCAAGTGCTGCTTGCCGTCGTGTTGCAGCCCGCCGTCGTTCCGCTTCCATAGGCGTTCTGATGGTAGCCGTAATAAGCCACCGTCAGGTCGAGGCGGGGGATGACGGTGTAGCGCGCGCCGGTCCAATACACCTGTACAGTCTTGTGGGTGTTGTAAGCATTGTTGGTCACGAAAGCGAGCACGTACCCGCCTATGTCGTTGAACCCGGCGCCAAGCGGAGTCGTCGGGTTGGCATACTTGATGTGCTCATAGCCGGCAAAGAATTTCAACGGGTCGAGTCTATAGGACGCCATGAGGGCATATGCCGTGTTGTCCGAGATGGTCGCCGCCAGGGAATTCGAGACCGAATAGCCCAATGCCGGAAGCTTCGCGACCTGAGCGGCGGTCAAGGAGGTGGCCGTGACGGCGCTGTTCACTTTTGAGAAATAGCCATCGACCGATGCGCCCGCGTATTCACCGCCGATATCTGCCTGAAAGGCGGTATTGGCCGAGCCGCTGGAACCGCTGAACTTGTACAAGGCTGCGAGGTGCACCAGATCCCCGAAATCCACCCGATACTTGGCTGTCGAATCGAGCCGATTGTCTTCCTGGCTGCCGGCACCGGAGTAGGTGTTCGATGCGCCGAGCAGGCCGAACGCCGACGCATTGTAGTTGGGGTCGTACTTGATGGTGCCTTCCAATACCAGCGCCACCTGACGGCCGAAAGTCAGGGTACCGAACCGCGCCGATTTCAGCCCGGCCCAGGCGGTCTGGAAGGCCTGGCCTGCCGAGCTCCCGTCGACACCCACGGTTTGCGTGGCCGAAGTTCGACCATTATTCACAGTCAATGATTTGAGGGAATCGGCGATGTGCCCGGATTGGGGATTGAAGAAGCTCTCCACCTGGAATACGGCTGACCAATCGTCGTTCAGGGGTTCGTTGCCCTGAAGACCGACTCGCGACTGGCCCATGTTGCTGGGCGCGACACCGGCTACCGACTGACGGCTGTTTGGGCGCACGATGTTTCCACTGGCGGCCGGACGATAGTCGCTGAAGGGGGCGCTATGCGTATCGTATTGCAGACCGACATCGACCACGCCGTACAGCGTAATCCCATGCCACGTCAGGCTGTCATCGCCGGTGAGGCCGGGGCCCGTCTTTTGCTGAGCGAGTGCGGGGACCGC
>JALYHU010000021.1 GCA_030776345.1 Pseudomonadota bacterium
CCCAGCGCGTAGCGCAGGCCGATCTCCTGGGCAAGCGGCAGACGCTTGCCCAGCAAGGCTTCAGCGCCCTCGAGCCATGAGGTATCGCCACGCGTCATCTTGCGGTGAGTGGCTATACTGGAATACGCGAAGGAAAAATCCGGATTGGCGGTGATGGCCCGCTTGAACAGTTCCTCGGCTTCCAAAAACTGACCGCGGTCGGCATGAAGTTCCCCCAGGAAAGCCAAGGCTTCGACGTAATTCGGGTCGACGGACAGCGCGGCTTGGCAGCTCGCTTCGGCCTCGGCGGGTCGACGCTGCTGGCGCAGCGCCAAACCTAGGCTCAAATGGGCGGGAGCATAGTCGGGTTGCAGTACCAGCGCCTCGCGGAAATTCGCCACTGCCTCATCGACCTGCCGAATTTCAAAGAGCACGATGCCAAGATTGCAGCGACTTGCAGCGCGTGCGGGGTCAAGCTCGATAGCCCTGGTGTAGCAGGATAGGGCTTCGCGACGCAGTCCCAGATCGCGCAGGGCGTTCCCGAGATTATTGTGCGCGTCCACGTAACTGGGGTTCAGCGACAATGCCCTCCGATAACATGCCACGGCCTCGTCGTGTCGCCCCGAGTCTACGAGGACGAGCCCGAGGTTATTGTGTGCGACGGTCAAGTTGGGATCGAGTGCCACGGCCCGCCGGCTGCTGGTAAGCGCCTCATCCATCTGCCGAAGTTGCCTATGCGCGTTTCCCAGATTGCAGAGTATCTGCGCATCATCCGGTTTCATTTGCAGCGCGCGCCGGTAACAGCCGATGGCGTCGTCGAATCGACCCAGCTCCAGGAATGCATTCCCCAGGTTGTTCTGTGCTTCGGCGAGCCGCGGATCCAGCAGCAGAGCCCGTTCGTACAGCGGCACAGCCTCGCGCACGCGCCCCAGCGCCCGCATGGCATCGGCGGCGTCGGCGAAGGCGTCGGCGTCGTGTGGATCGATCTCGAGGGCTCGGTGCAGGCTCACCAAGGCTTCCGCCCATTGGCCGCGGTCCTGCCAGGCGGCGGCGAGATTGCGGTGCGCTTCGCTGTCACCCGGCATCAGTTCGGTGGTGCGGCGCAGCGCGGTCAATGCGTCCTTCCCCTGACGAACCAAGGCGACGCTCAGGATCTTCCACAACATTCCCTCGTCGGGATGCTCGGCCAGGAGCTTACGTGCATGGCCTTCGGCCTCCGTCAAACGGCTTTGGTTGACGAGCCCGACCAACGCGCCGATTTCCTGGGGGCTCAGCCGCGTGGCGGAACTATTCACGGTAACGGGTCAGGGCGTCGCCCAGGGCGACTTTCATCGGCCCGAGCCAGGGTTCGAAGTTCTTCCACTGATCCACGCCGTCGCGGTTGATCGGCTGGCGCACCTGTTCAGAGCTCGCCGTGCGTACACTGCGCCGTGTCTTGTGAAAGTCGATGCAGGCAGACTCGAAGGGCAGGCTACAAAAATCCAGGATGCGGCGCACGTTGGACTCGACATTCTCGACGACGTCCTCGTGTTGAACCCGCAATACCCATCCCGGCAGCACATGGTTCCAGTGTCGCATCAGCTCCAGGTAGGTACGGTAGTACCGGGCTATATCGTCGATGCTGTAGGTGAATTCCTGTCCCTTCGCAAACAGCTGTTTCAGATTGCTGAAACAGCAGGCGAGCGGCTCACGTCGGGCATCTACGATCTTGGCGCGCGGCAGCATCAACCGAATCAATCCCACGTGCCGAAAATTGTTCGGCATCTTGTCGATGAAATACGGCTTGCCCGTGCGGTAGACCCGGGTGTCGGCGATGTACTTCGCGCCCAGCGCGCGCAGTTCGTCGCCGGTCAACTCGGTCAGAATGCGCGGATAGCGCGGGTTGCTGGGATCCGGGTCGCGGCCTCGCAGGTTGCTGACGATCTGCTGCACATTCGGTAGCTCTTGCGTTCCTTCCACCTGGGAATGCGAGGCGAGAATCTGTTCCAATAAGGTCGAACCGGAGCGCGGCAGCCCGATGATGAATATCGGGTCCGGATCGGGTGCGCCGGCACCTTCGAGCCGAATGAACAGCTCCGGCGTGCAGATTTCGATTTGCTGGCGGGTGTTCCGCTCAATCAACTCCGGGCGGTAGTTGCTCTGCGCCCGCTTCAACGCGTTGCCCTCCTCGTAGTATCGAAAGGACTCGGCAAACTCGCCCCGATCCTCGAGCGCCTTGCCGAGAGCGAAGCACAGGTGAGGGCGGTCGAACTGTGCAAGGGTTGGGTCAACTTGAAAGCTCCTGATCTCCGTCAGTTCTTCATCCGTGAACCGGTAGGTCTTGAGATTGGCGAGGCTCCAGTAGGCGTCGCCGAAGCCCGGACGACAGCTTGCGGCCTTGCGATACGAGGAGACGGCCTCGTCGCGGTTCCCCAAGGTCTTCAACGCGTGCGCAATCGACAGGTGCAGGTCCGCATCGGCCGCTGTACCCTGCAGGAGCTCCCGGTACAAGCCGACGGCGCGTTCGTGCTCGCCGAGTCCCACAGCTACGGTCGCGTACAGATTCTGGAAATACGCGCGGTGTTCGGGGTCTTGCAGCAGCAAGTGCTCCAGTTGCGCCCGGGCTTGGTGGTACTTGTGCAGCTCGATCAGCACTTCGGCATATTCCGCGCGCGCGACATGGTAGTCCGGTGCGAGTTCAAGGACCGCTGCCAGCAGGATCTCCGGGTCGTCGAACACCTTGCGCGCGATTCCGATGCGGGCGAGGAGCCTCATCGCCTCGATGTCGTTGCCATTCCTCAGAAGGAACGAGCGGATAAGGCGCTCGGATTGATCGAGGTCCCCGTCGGCAAGCAATCCGGTCGCCGTGACTACCTCGGACGGGAGTCTGCGCAGGGTCGCCACCTGGCCGGCGGCCGTCTTGTATTCTTCGGCCTGTCCCGTCATGCGATATAGGCCTTCGAGCATGGACCAACTATTGGGAAGGGCGTGATTGAGTTCCACCGCCACCGAAAATGCTTCAATCGCCAGCTGCGCTTGCTTCATGAACACGAAACAATGCCCACGTTCTTCATGCAGGCGACTAAAGCGCGGATGATGCCGTTCGAGCGCCGCAAGAGTGTCTAAAGCATCGGAAACCCGACCCAAAAAACGCTGGGCGACTGCCGCCAGCAGCAGCGCCTCGCGTTGATCAGGCGCGTGGGCGAGCAAGGCCTTCCCCGCGGCTAGGGCATCGGCGAACTTGTTCTGCCGCACGAGGGCGCGCAGCGCGGTCAGTTCGGCGTCGATCGATAGAGTGGCGGAGCCGCCGTCCGGAGAATCCATGATGACCTGCAAAAAAAAGGTGGACCGTAGAGGGTCCACCTTTAATTTTACCGCAACCGGCTCGAGTCGGCCTGGTTTGCGATCACGCGACGGCGATCAGAACTTGTAGCCAATTTGAACCATTATCACCCGGGGTCGCAACGGCACGACGGTCTTGATGAACTGGCCGGAAGACGTGTTCGTGCTCGCATCCGAGTTGGTGATGTTGTTGCCCGTGAGCTGCGCCGTCCAGCTGTCCTTCGCCACGCCGATTGCCGCATCATAGGTCGTGTACCCCGGCATCGTGTACTTACACAACGTCGTGTTTGGGACGCCATTGACGAGACAGCCGCCCTGTGAGGTCGGCAGATTGCCGTCCGGGAAACTTGCCGGCTCGTTGCGCTGGCTGGCGATGTGGTTCCCGCCAATGCTCACGAACGACTTGTAATCGCCGAAGCTATGGTCGTAGCGGGCCCGCAAGTTGAATTCCATCGCCGGGGAGAACGCGGGCGAGGTCCCCAAGACGCCGAAAGGATTGGTGTAGGGGCTGCCGCCGATCTGGGTGATGCACTGACCCGCCGGGGTGGGATTGTTCGCGAGCTTGGACGATCCGACTGTTCCGCTGCTGCGCAAGCATGGCGCATTCGTCTGTTCCGAACTGTTCCACGAACTCGACCCTTGGATGGTCAAGCCTTCCAGGACCTTGGCGACCAACTGCAATTCGACGCCCTTCACTCGGTACGTCGGGCCGTTCACGTCGAAGGTGGAGTTACCCAGATGGGACGGGTCGTACAAGGGAAGCTGCACGTTCGACCAGTCCATCTTGTACAGGGACAGATTGGCTTGGAGGCGATGCTGGAAGAACTCGCTCTTGATGCCGATTTCGTTGTTGAGCAGGTCGTCGGATTGGTAGCCGGCAGGTTTCAAGTACTGGTCGTCGTTCTTGATTGGCTTACCATTAACAAGTGTGCCCGGCGCATAGTAGCGGGCCACGGCTTTCTGAAAAATCTGGCTGCCATCGATGCTGGTGGCGGTGCGGTTGAAGCCGCCGGGGCGGAACCCTTGAGAGTACGTGTAGTACGCGAGTACATCAGGCGTGACGTGCCACGTCAGGTTGGCACGTTGCTTGTTGCCGTTCTCGCTCTTGTGCAGGTTAATACCGAAACCATAGGCCCCGGCTCCTTTGGCGCCATATGGTGTACCGTTCGCCACGTTGAGGACGCTCGATGTCGCGCTGTAGTATTCGGACCCCTCCTCGTACTCATCGTATTTGTAGTGCCGAATACCGTAGGTCAGTGTCAATACCTTCGGGAGGATGTCGAAATCGAACGAACCGAAGAACGCGAGTTGCTTGTAACCGCGCTGCACGTCCTCACCGAACGCCGTGTTGGTGCCGACCCGCAACGACGGGTCGGTGGCATAGTAGCCAGGAATGGGTCCCACGGCCTCGACGCAATCCGGTCCGCCGGCCGCTGAAATCGCGAGATTCGCCGGCGTGCACTGCGGGATCCCCATGTAGTTGAAGTTCATGTTGTCTTTGATGTTGAACTTCTCCCAGTAGGCGCCCACCGTTGCGCGTAGGCGATTGTCGTCCGAAGTCTGAAGCCGCAATTCATGGCTCTGGTGGTCGTTCTCGACTTGGTCGCGCCACGTTCCGACCGCGGGGTAACACGTGGTTGGCTTCTTGGAGCTGAAATACGCGTATCCCGCGCCCTGTCCGGAACAGGCGTAGTAGGAGCCGTGCTTCGAGGTGAGGTAGTTCGAATAGTCGGCCTGTTGGTCGATGTGGCGGACCATGTAGCTGCCGGCATACACCATGCGCAGGTCGCCGAACGAGCCCATCTCGCCGAATTTTCCGGACAGCGTCCAAGCCGTGCTTTCGTAGTGGTCCTTGTCGAACGCGGGGGCGAAGGCGGAGGTCTGATAGGGCCCAAGAGCGGTGCCATTCGGGCTGACGGGTTCCTCTGAGAAATAACCGTCCGACTTGAAGTTCTGGTAATTCTGCTGGATCAGCAAATTCCATTCGTCGTTGAGTTGGTACAACGCAGACAGCCGGGCGCCGCCGTAGTCCACCGTGTTCAAGTTGTTGCCGGTGAGCCCGGCGTTCGTTGCGATCGGGTTACCCGAGGGCGCCGCCGGCACCTGTATCGCAGGCACCTGGATGGTCCCCGGAACGTTGGAGATATAACCGCCCCGATGATCGCTGAACAGGACGGCGCGAAGTGCCAGCTTGTCGCCAAGGGGCAAATTGAGCGTGCCATTCAAGTTGTAGTTCGGGTCGCCGCGGGCCGTGGAACCGTAACCGGCGTTCTCATTGCCTTCGGTAACGCCGAGTTTCGGTTTGTTGGTGATGTAGCGGACGGCGCCGGCCTGCGAGCCACCCCCGAACAGCGTGCCTTGCGGACCCTCCAGCACTTCGACGCGCTCCATGTCGACCATGTAGACATCGTTGTTGCGCGCCGGGAATTGCATGGACTGGTCGTCCAAATAGAGGGCGACGTTCGGGAACGGTGCCGTAGTCGATTGCGACTGGTTGCCCGACCCGCCGGAGCTCAAGCCGCGCATGAAAATATTGCCAGTGCCGGGGCCGTTGCCGCTGAAGGTCACGTTAGGCGTGTATTTGAGTAGATCATCGAATGTAGTGACATTCAGTTGTTTCAGCGTGTCGCCGGTGATCGCCTGAATCGTGATAGGCACGTCTTGGATGGATTCAGTGCGGCGCTGCGCCGTTACGGTGATTTCTTCAATCCCTTCGGAATCGCTGGCAGCAACCGCGGTGGCGGCATGCGCGACTCCGAGCCCTAAACTCGACCCGCCCAAGATCGCGGCAATCGCGTAAGACAGCTTCGTATTCGCGTTCATTACTTACATCCCTTCCCATATTTAGAATCAATTTCCGATCGGCAAAAAAAAGGCCATTCGGCTGCGCGCCCCGCCCCGATTGCATAAGTCGTGAACCGCACCAGATGCCTAGTCATCAGTGGTCGAGAATCGCTCCCTGCCAGCCGCGCTCGCTCGCACAAAACGACAGCATTGATGGGCTGGTCATTCCGATGAGTTGAAAGGCGTGCTCAGTTCGTACCGTATAGGCAGGTGTAGCTAGCCCAAAGTCGTAAGGGCCGTGACGTCATCCCGCCTCGACACGCTATGTTTTTACAGCACGACGATGCGCCCAAGCAAATGTTATGTGTCAAAAGTTGCAAAATAGTTACGTCAAACCCGGGGTCGAAATTGGTGCCACTTCGCCGCCATCTGCTCCAGAATGGCGCATGGCGGCGAACGAGGTCGCCGCGCTTTGTTTGACGCGCAGCGCCGCTGCAGTGAATCGAAAGGATTTTCCGCATGAAGAAAATTACCGAAGCCGCTCGATCGGTGGACGTGGTCCTCGAGACCGAGGTGCTCGTCGTCGGCAGCGGCCCGGGCGGACTCGCCGCCGCACTTGCCGCTGCGCGAGCCGGCGCGCGAACCGCCTTGATCGATCGAAACGGCTGCTTCGGCGGCAATATCACGCAAGTAGGCGTCGAGGGCTTCGCCTGGTATCGGCACGAACAAACGGTGGATTGCGAAGGGATCGGCATCGAGTTCGAGACCCGCGCGCAGGCCATGGGTG
>JALYHU010000022.1 GCA_030776345.1 Pseudomonadota bacterium
CGACGCATCGCTGTAACCCTCCTCTTTAACTAAATAGGGCCGATACTTAGGAGAGATCGAATTAACCGCGTCGAACATGGCGATGTCGACAATCGCCAGTTCACGTTCACCAAGCGCGGCCGGCGAGGCCACCGCAGAGGCCTTCGCGTCCCAGTCAGTAATGACGTCTGCGTGACATGGCAGCACAGCGCCGCCGACGATGGTAAGCGCCAAAAGAATAGCCGGCCGTCGCAGCCGGACCCGGAGAGATTTTCGCGCTGGCATGATCATGATAGTCCCTTTGTTTTGACGGTGCCGGACAGCGGCTAGGTTGTTCACTCCGATGAGCGCTTACAAGTCCAATAACTGTACTGCACAAGCGGGCCTCTATATGCTTCGCCGACTTGATTCGCTTCGAGGTGCGTGCATGGAAAGCTACGGACAATACTGCCCGCTGGCAAAGGGCGCTGAAGTGTTCGCAGAACGCTGGACGCCATTGATTCTGCGCGAGCTATTGCGGGGTAGCACGACGTTCAACGATTTGCACCGCGGCGTTCCTAGCATGTCGCGCTCTCTTCTCAGCAGCCGTCTGAAAAAGCTCGAAGCTTGCGGAGTCCTGCAGCGGCGCGTGAGCACTGGCACGCACTATGAGCTGACACCTGCCGGCCAGGAACTTGGGTCGGTCGTGACGCAACTCGGCACCTGGGCGCAGCGCTGGTATCGCTCGACGTTCACTGGCGCTGAACTCGATGTCGGTGTGCTCATGTGGGATATTCGATGTACCGTTAACGCGAAGGCGCTGCCAGCGATTCGCACAGTCGTTCAGTTCATATTTTCCGACTTGCGTGCGAGCTCCCGCGCCTGGTGGCTCGTCAATGAAGACGGCGAGGTGGACCTCTGTCCGGTCGACCCGGGCGATAACCCCAAATTGCAAATTTGCACGACGTTGCGAACCATGACGCGTGTTTGGATGGGAGATCTTTCAATCGACACTGTGCTGCGGAGCGGCGCGCTTACGATTGTCGGGTCGCGCGACCTACGGCGGTGCTTCGGCGGTTGGTTGCGCCTCAGCCCCTACGCTCCGGTTGCGGACGCTCGTCGTGCGTCACATCAATTCCGGGGCGACCAGAACTTTCAGCCGTAGCGACCAAACACGTGCGGCCGGTCTCGCCAAAAGATATTCTCGCATTGCGCCAATGGACACCGCGCGAAGGCCCTTCTGTGGCCGCCACTGCCGGGGTAACTTTCGGGGTAACTGCGATTCTCGGATTGGCGATTTTCCTGCAAAAATAGATGTTTTCAGCGTTAATTCGATGGTGAGCGGGCCCACCAATCCTTCATCCACGGACGTCTTGGCCTGTCGGCCGGCGTCCAGTGACGTCACTTCTAAGTCATAGAAAACAAGATCTTACGTGCGCCTCGCGTCCATCAGCGGCAACGCAGGTCCATTGACAGGACGGCATTGTCGGGGGCAATGTTGGGGGCAACTGGTCAGGAAGGCCGTTCGTATTTCGGAGTTGCCCCCATGCGGCTCTCAACCGCGAAAATTCAGAATGCCACCGCTCAGAAGAAAACCGTCCGCTTGTTCGACGGCCGCGGCCTGTATCTGGAGATCGCGCCGACCGGAACTGGAGACCGCGCACCGGTTGATGAACTATTGCGGCAATATCTATCGTTACGCTGTCGCGACGGGGCGCGCCGAACGCGACATTTCGGCGGATCTGCGCGGCGCGTTGCCGCCCAGCACGCCGCAGCATCACGCATCTGTCACTGACACTGAGGGCGTGGCCGCCTTGCTACGCGCCATCGACGGGTATCGCGGCTCAAACGTGACCCGCTATGCCCTGCAACTCGCGCCACTCGTGTTCGTGCGGCCGGGCGAGCTGCGCAAGGCCGAGTGGAACGAGATCGATCTTGAGGCAGGCGAGTGGCGCATCCCGGCGGAGCGCATCAAGATGAAAGCCAAGCACATCGTGCCGCTGTCGAGCCAGGCGGTGGCCATCTTGCGCGCGCTGCAGCCATTGACCGGCAAACGGCACTACGTCTTTCCGGGTGCGCGCAGCCGCGAGCGGTGCATGAGCGAGAACACAGTCAACGGCGCTTTGAGGCGACTCGGCTGGAGCGGCTCGGAAATGAGCGGGCACGGGTTTCGCAGCATGGCGTCCACCCTGCTCAACGAGCAGGGGTGGAATCGGGATGCCATCGAGCGCCAGCTCGCGCATACGGAGCGAAACTCGATTCGCGCGGCCTACAATTACGCTGAGCATCTACCGGAACGGCGCAGGATGATGCAGGCGTTGTCGGATTACTTGGACACCTTGAAAAGGCGTCCCGATGCCGGCGCGCGAGCGGCGGCATAAGTATTCCAGCTTAGATGGACGTGGATTGTACCGCCCATTCCCGTATTTGGTGACGCGGTCCTTCCGATCAACGACGTGAGCTTTGACCCGCAATGGTCTTTTTCATCGAACAGGACAGATTTGCGGAGTTCGTCCGGAATCCCAACGAAATAGTCTGTTGCGTCCTCGCCCGCTGCAGGACCGCCCGCCATGTCCGCCGCCCGTGCGCGGCAATCGCATGCGCCGCCGTTCATCGAACCACCCGGCTATTCCCAGCATCGGCCGGAACGCACGCTGCTGTACCAGCTCGTCGAGCAGCACTATCCCGCATTCCGCGAGCTGCGCGCCGCGGCCGACAGGCCGCTGCCAGATTTCGTGCAGCAAGAGTTTGACTCGTATCTCAAGTGCGGACGGTTCGAGGAGGGCTTACTGCGGGTGCGTTGCGAGCAATGTCCTGCCGAGAAGCTCCTGGCGTTCAGCTGCAAGAAGCGCGGCTTCTGCCCCTCCTGCGGCGGCCGACGCATGGCCGAGACCGCGGCGCTGTTGGCCGATGAGGTATTGCCCGAGCGACCGCTGCGGCAATGGGTGCTCTCGCTACCCCATGCGTTGCGGTTCTTGCTGGCGACCAATTCGGAAACACTGACGCTGGTGTTCGGCGAGGTGTATCGGGCGATCTCGCGCCACCTCCTCTGCAAGGCTGGTCTCACCAGCGCCACCGCCGCGACCGGCGCCGTCACCCTCGTGCAGAGATTCGGCTCGGCGCTGAATTTGAACGTGCATTTCCATATGCTGTTCCTGGACGGCGTGTATCAGACGGCCGTCGCCAGCGCGCCCGTGTTTCGTCCCGTGGCGGCTCCCGAATCGAGCGACTCGCAGGAACTGGTCGAGCGGATCGCCGGGCGCATCGGCCGCGCGCTGGAACGTCGCGGCCTTGTCGAGCGCGACCTCGAGAATGCGTGGCTCGCCGCAGACACGGAGGCCGGTCCGCTGGATGACGCTCGGCCACTCGATCACCTACCCATCGCGGTGGGGCCACGGGCCGGGCAGAAGCTGTTTACGCTACAGGCAGTTCCGCCCCGGCAGCAGGGACTGGAGGGTGAGCCAAACAGTGCGGCCCGTGCGGGCGGGTTCTCATTGCACGCCGGCGTGGACATTGCGCCGAATGAGCGCGCGAAGCTCGAACGCCTTTGCCGTTACGTGAGCCGGCCACCGGTGGCCAGCGAGCGGCTGGCGCTGACGGCATCGGGTCAGGTGCGCTACACGCTCAAGACGTGCTACCGGGACGGCACCACTCACATCGTGCTCGAACCGCTGGATCTCATGGCGCGCCTCGCGGCGCTGGTGCCTACGCTGCGGATGCACTTGACGAGGTATCACGGTGTATTCGCCCCGCACAGTCAGTATCGGGCGGCGGTGACGCCGGCGCATCGGGGCCGTGGCGCAGCGACGCTGCCGGTGTCTGGCGCGGATCCGACCAAGCCATCGACGCCGCGGCATGTGGCGATGAGCTGGGCACGACGGCTGAAGCGAGTGTTCGGTGTCGAGATCGAGAGCTGCGCGCGCTGCGGCGGGGAGCTGAAGATCATCGCCAGCATCGAGGAGCCGCAGCTCATTGCGAAGATCCTGTCGCACCGGGAGCGCGCAGGGGCGGAGCAGTCCCAGAGCGAGCTGCCGCTGGTAGCGCGGGGGCCGCCGGCGCCGTCGAGCCTGCTGTGAACTGGAGGATGAGTAGCGATTCCGTGAGCGGGCGAGGGAGGCGGACGGGGTCCGCTTGTCCCGGCTCCAGCGAAAGCGGGTGAGTGGCATGCGGGCGGCGCGGCACGCTGAGGTCGGCGGTCAGTCAACGGTCGGCGGTCCTGCGCGGAGGAGTACTGGAGGCCGATTTGCCAGCCAAGCCACCCGGCCCCTAAGCTTGGGCTCAACATAAGGCTGGTTTACGCGAATCGATGGTGGGCACACTTGGTCCGAAAATGGTGGTTTGAAATTCCTATCCGCCGCCAGCGACATCGGTGATCGCATTGAACGGCTCCGTCGTACCGTTGAATGGATTTCCTAGATCGCGTGCCTTAGGCTCAGCTGCGTGATGTCCCGGGTCGCTCTGTGCAGGAAGCAGGGTTGGTCCGCACAGTAGCGACGCCAGAGCCGCGCTGGCGAATATTCCTAAGTTCTGCATCGTGATTCCCTTAAACTAGATCGGGTTGTAGTGTTTGGTCTTCCCATTCGATTTATCGCGGACGCTAACACATTTAATCTTGAGCGTCGGCTTTCGGGCAGCCATTCTAAACAGGGAAATGACCGGAGTTGGGCCGGTCTCTGCCGGTCGGCGCTTAAGCCGTAGCGTTCGGACCCGTAAGTGACATTCGGGCCGCCTGTCAGCGGCCGCTCAGAGAGGGCATAGCGGACACTATCCCGACGGAAGTGGACATCGGCCCGTCGCCTGCGCATCCTAGTCAAATTGGAGGTTCTGAATGAGATCGACGCGCCGTATCTTCTTGCAAATCGCAGCAACTGGTTTGATTGGCGGTGCTGCGAAAGCCAAAGCCTCGGACCGAGAGCGGGTGGAACGAACTCCCCATCGCCGGTTGCGCTTTGTGCAGATCGATGTGTTCGCATCTAAAAGATTGCAGGGTAACCAGCTCGCCGTCTTCACCGATGCGCGTGGACTCAGCGATACAGAGATGCAGGATATCGCGCGCGAGGTCAACTTCCAGGAGACCACATTCGTCCTTCCGCGCCCGGCCACAATTGAGCGCGAACAGGGCGTTAAGGTTCGCATCTTCACCCCGAACGAGGAGACTCCCTTCGGCGGTCATCCGACATTAGGTACCGCGATGGTACTGCGCAACCGGCTAGCCAGCGACACCCAAGGATCGGCAACGATGTCGAAAATCGTCCTGGATCTGAAGGTCGGTAAGATTCCGGTGACGTTTACGCGCGACGCGGAGGGCCAGCTGTTTGGCGAGATGCAACAGGTTGATCCCGTGTTCGGGAAAATCCACGATCGCGCCACTGTCGCCGATCTTCTGGGCGTCAATCCAACGGATATCAGTGACGCTGCACCGATTCAAACTGTTTCGACGGGTCTGCCGTTTGTCGTCGTGCTTCTGAATAGTCTCGACGTGCTGAAGACATTGCAGCCGCGGCAAAAAAAAATCCAAGCGTATTTCGCGGCGGAATCGACGCCGACGGACCTCTTCTACGTGACCCGCGATACGCGCGATGCAATGATTGGGTTGCGCGCTCGTGGCATTGATTCCCTGGGTGAGGATCCTGCCACGGGGTCTGCATCGGGTTGCACCGTCTCCTGGTTGGTACGATATGGACTCCAGAAGGCGGCTGAGACCCTGCACATTGAGCAAGGCGTAGAGATGCAGCGCCCCAGTCATATTTATGCTCGCGCCGAAAAACGTGGCGACAAGATCACGAATGTCCGCGTCGGCGGTCATGCGGTGGAAGTCTCTCAGGGTGAATACGCTCTTTGATAGATCGATGCCGCCAAGGGGTGCTCCAGCCGACCGCCATGCGACTATCCTGCGGAAATATTTACTTGACTTAAGAATCATTGACTTGCAAATGATCGAGTGAGGGCCTTCGAACCAGGTGGTCGGCGGTTCGAATCCGTCCGGGCGCGCTTTTCAACTAAGAATTTTCTAAGCATCAATGTACCGACCGTAGCGAATACGTAGCGTTTTGTTGCTTCGTTTTCGCCCCGTAGCGCTTCTCCGACGGATCTCAATGGCTACCGGGTCTAGGCAGTTCGAGTCCGCAGCCGGCCCCCGTAATCGCGCTTTCCGAGCGGCACACCCCTGCGTGCGCAGGATGTCGTATGCGGTGACGGCGTGGAAATAGAAGTTGGGCAGCGAAAACGAAAGGATGAGGGTCTCCGACTGCTGCAAGTTTGCACTTTCCCTTGGCTACTCAATGCGGGGGTACTCAAAGGACGGGAAGATGGTGCTCAATCAGCGCGACCCATCTCATTCAGCAACCGATACGTATATTCGACGTTTTCGTCGAATTCTCGGATACCGATCCTTTCATCGCGGCCATGCGCGCGATTTTCACCCAAATGCCGGACGCGTCGTAACTCGGGATTCCCGAGATCGAACACCTGCGCGGCCCCACAATCACTCGATAGTTGGCGGGCGCAGCGCAGGTATTTCATGGAGTGGATGATCCGCTTTCTTATCGGCGGTGCGGTGGTGTCGTTGTTCGCAACGGCCGGTGATGTCTGCGCCCGAAGGCATTTGCGGGACTGTTCAGCACGGCGCCTTCAGTCGCGCTCGCGATTTTGGCCCTGACGGCTCTCGAAGAGGGTGCGAGTTACGCGCAGATTGAAGCCCGATCAATGCTTTTGGGGTCTCTCGCCTTTTTCTTCTATGCCATCGGTTGCATCTACCTTCATGGCCATTAGGCACATAGAAAGCAGGCATAGCAAGTGAATGCACGTGCCAGGAGTCGCACTCAGGCGCCACCGGTTGCCGCCTGAGCTTCACTGTCCGCCCTGCACTATTACGACCTACGAAAGTTGGCCTGATAGTGCCGCTCGAACTCAAAAGAGCCGTCGGATGAGGACGGAGCTCCGGTATTCTAGTCAAGAAAATTGACAACTTCCGACCGAGGGTTGTAGGCTGGATGAAACAAAGATAACCGGGAGGCCACTGATGAGTGAGGAGACCACTAGCGCACCAATGGTGCCTTCCGAATTCGATCTCCTGGAGATCGAGACTTTCGCGAAGGGACATCCCTGGGCCCTGTACGATGAGATGCAGCGCAGAGGCCGCATTCTCCGTCACCCCGGAGGCGGCGACATCGGCGATTTCTGGGTGGCGACGCACCACGAAGACATTCGGGCGATAAGCCACAACACGGAGCAGTTCTCCTCAATGCAGGGCTTTAACCTTCCCGCCGATGGCCGTCGTGCGCCGCCGGAAATCGCCAATGCGGTGGGGCGCAACATCCTCGGCTTCGACCTTCCCGAGCACGCCGAGTTCAAGCGAATCCTCATTCCAGCCTTCATGCCCGCTCGAATAAGGGCTCTTGAAGAGAGGACGCACACGTTCGTGGTGAACCTTCTAGACAGCCTCGACGGCCAGCGCGAGGTCGAGTTCGTGCGCCAAATTTCGGCGGTTATTCCGATCAAGGTGTTGTGCGATCTGCTTGGTGTGCCGCTCGAAGATGAAGAGAGAATCTTGCGCTGGACCAACCTGATGGTCGGGGTCAATGATCCGGATCTGTCGACCGGTCCCGCTGAGTCTTTTGCTGCATTCATGGAGGTCTTCGCCTACGGAAAGTGGCTTGTAGAGAAGCGCCGGCAGGAACCGCAGGACGACCTCATGACTATCGTC
>JALYHU010000023.1 GCA_030776345.1 Pseudomonadota bacterium
GGGTCGTCAGTACTCATTCGTGAAACCTTCACGAACCTCGGCGGTTTCCGGCCGCAATCGGTTGGCCCAGCCTTTCAGCGAGCCACAGCTTGATCAAAGACTGCCGCGTGACGCCCATCCGGCGTGCCTCCCGGTCCAGGGAGTCCACCATCCAACCCGGGAAGTCGACATTCACCCGTTTTGGGTCCGTGCCAATACGTCGGGCCTTGCTTAGGTCCAGTTGATCGATGATCTTCTCAGCTGCATCAAATTTGCGATCAAATGTCTTGGCTTTCATAAATCGTCACTTCCTCGTTCCGCGATCGTCTTACTGAAATGATTCGCACATTCTCGCCGCGCCGCGTGATCACCGCCGACCAATGCTTCGCATTCATTTTTCCGATCACCACCCAGCGCGGCTCATCGGTGACGCGTGCCGGGATTTCTAGCAGCGCAGAGTCCGACCACAGAGCCTGAGCTTCCTCAAAATCGACGCCGTGCTTGCGCTTGTTCTCGGCGCTCTTTTCCGAATCGTGCTCAAAGCCCATGCAGTTCTTTTACCACAACGGACGGTATAATAACGGTATATTTAATATACCAATATATGAGCCACACAACTGGAAATCACTGCCCGGGAGCTGCCATCCACCGAGGACCGGTTTTCGAACGGAATGGCAGCTCACGAGCGGATCGTCCGGCTCTTCCCGGGCAAGAGCGGGCACTCCGGGTCCTTGTATGGCCGCCAGTTTCCGGACGTTCAAAGTTTACGGTAGCATCGGGGCAAAGCCGAATAGAGAACAATATCCTCAGCGGTAGTCTGGTTAACCCCCGCTAGTTGCCCACTGGATCAAAGGTGATAACCATGCGCCCATTATTTGCGGCGGTCCTCGTAATTTCGGCGGCTTGCTTGCCTGGCATCGTGTCCGCAGGCACTGATAGCAGGTTCGCCGATCTCGTCGTGACCGGAGCGCGAATTTACACGGCGACTCCGGAACACACATATGCGCAAGCTCTCGCGGTGCGCGACGGGAAGATCGCCTTCGTCGGTAGCAATAGGGGGGCGGCGAAGTGGCTTGGCCCCCACACAAAGACGGAGAGATTGCATGGCAAGCTCGTGCTTCCTGGGCTCATCGACTCTCACATCCATGCAACCAGCATCGTCGCTCTCGACGTCTGCGACCTCAAGAGCGAGCCGAAGAGCCTTGCTGCGCTGACTGAATTCGTCCGCGCATGTCTTAAGCGCTATAAGACGCCGGCGGGTGAGTGGCTAAGCGTTCGTCAGTGGAACTTCGAAAATGGTAACCAGCCAGATGCCGCTCATCCGACCGTGCGCGCCGCCCTCGATCTCGCATCGAAGGAAGTTCCTATCCAGTTGCTCGGCAACGACGGTCACCATGGCGGGTTTAATAGTGCGGCGCTCGCGCGTGCGATGAATCTAAAGGGTGTGCAGGTAGGAGTGTCCCCGGAAACGCTGGCAAACGACTTCGCAAAATACTCCAAGCTGATCGGCGTCGATGCTCAGGGAGAACCCAACGGCAATTTGAACGACGAAGCGCGCACGCTAACCCAAGCACCGAATCAGCTGGTGGTTGACTTGCCTGCCGTAACTAAGATGCCCGAAAAGGTCACAGAAAGGCTAAACAGCGTCGGCATTACGGGCATCCTCGATGCCTATGTGACGCCTGAGATAATGGTTGTTTATGACAAGCTGGAACAACATGGTCAGCTGACGATCCGAGCGAGGTTGGCCCAATTCTACGACCCGGAAGAGTTCCGTGATGATGGCGGCCAAGTCGACTACCAGAAGGTGGTTAAAGCGGCGAGCGCGGTACGCGCCAAATACGCAAACGATCCGCTAATCCGCGCTGACTTCGTGAAGCTTTTCGCGGACGGCGTCGCCGAAGGAAACCCATACGCGGTGCCACCAACATTACCCGAGATTGCGGCGCTCAGACCATATCTGCAACCCATTTTTGCAAAGGATTCCCAGGGACACCTGTCGGTAGCCGGCTATGTCGATACGGATTCTGCAATTTGCAAGGATGTGAGGGCCAATGGCGCCAAGCACAATGATGGTGCCCTTTCCGCTGCCTTCATTAAAGCGAACGGTTTTCACCCCGCTCAGTGCACGATATCGAGCGGTCAGCTTCAGCACGAGCGCGCCGTCGAGATGGAGTTTGTCAAGCAGTTTCATCTCGCCGGCTTCAACGTTCATATCCACGCGATTGGTGATGCCGGAGTGCGTACAGCGATCGATGCGATCGAAGCGGCTCGTGCCGCCGATGGCGTTTCCACGCAGCACGATGCACTGGCACATGTGCAGGTTGTGAATCCAGACGATGTGCCGCGCATGGGCCGGGATCGCCTCTATCTTGCTTGTACTTTCTCTTGGGCTAACTTCGACCCGGGATATGACATGCTGGTGGTGCCCTTCTACGACCGGGTGTCCGGAAATGACTACGCCGCGCTTCATCCTGCCGGCGGTTACTACGAGAAAGCGGTATACCCCTTCAAGGCGATGAAGGATGCGGGCGCAATACTTGTTGGTGGCTCGGACGCGCCGGTCAATACCCGGGATCCGCAGCCCTTCGTCAACATCGCGACGGCTGTCACGCGTCAGCTCCCGGGTGCGCGACCCATTACGCCGGCTCAACGCATTAGCGTCGAGGACGCGATTGATGCGTACACCATTAACGGCGCGCGTTACTTGTACCTTGACGACCAGGCCGGGTCGATTGAAGCCGGGAAATCCGCCGACTTCGTTAGCCTTGATCGAGACATCGTCAAACTCGCGCATGCGGGTCAGGGAACGGAGATTGCGCAAACTCACGTCCTGAAGACTTGGTTTAGAGGCGTGGTGGTCTACAGTCGGGAGCATTGAAAGGTAGCGCTCACCTGGGCGAGGTCCATTGCGTGGCTATAGTTGCTTGCCGCAATGCCATTTTTATGCATATTTTTTTACCATCAAAACCACCCTCGACTCGGCCGGGCGAATCGTCGTCCCCAAATCGCTTCGCCAGGCACTCAACATGCTGCGTTCGCCTCGTGGCACGAACACCATAACCGAGCGCGCGAAGCCCTAGATCGTGGTCTGCGCAGGATTGACCATTGTGCGCTGGAGACCTATTCAGTGTTGACTCGACTGCCTCCTCCGCATCGTTGTGCGGCAGAGATCGTTCGAGACTTTCTCCGAGCACGCTTTGTAGAGCCGCTCCTTCGCATGGAGGATCCACTGTATAAGGATTTTGTCTTGGCGACGCCGGAACATTCTGTGACCGGCGGTGGCGCATACGACGCCCTCGTCGCTGCAACCGCAGCAGCACATTCGGCGTCGCTGATTACCTGCGATCGTCGCGCGGCTTTGGTTTACCTATCATATGGACTGCGAGCCACTTTCATCGGCTGACGTGCAGCAAATCGGTGGCCTCTTCACGATATTTCTTTAGGCTCTTATCATCGAGGCGAAGGACATACTTGCATGATCGCGAAGTCGCGGATACTCATAACAACCACCATTGAGCGGGAGATCGGCGAGAGGGCTAGGGCGGCAAAACTAAAGCTGCGATTCGATAGGGTGGTTCGGCGC
>JALYHU010000024.1 GCA_030776345.1 Pseudomonadota bacterium
GCCCCCGCCTGACCGCCACCACCCCCGCCTTGCCGCGATGCGCCGGGTCCGCGCCGGGAGCGGCCTTGGGCGCCGCCAGTTCGCGGTGCACGCACGGTCCCGTGCGACGCCGCCGCTTCCCCGTCGAGCAACTCGAAGTCGATTTGACGCTGCGTCAGGTCGACCCGGTTGAGACGCACCCGTACCTCATCACCCATTTGCCAGCGCCGGCCCGTCCTCTGGCCCACGAGGCCCATGCCGCCGCTTTCCAGTTCCCAGTAGTCGCCGGGTATGGCGGATATATGCACCAGCCCATCGATGGGAACCTCTTTGAGCTGCACGAACAGTCCGAACTCGAGCGCACTGGAGATCGTCGCATCGAAGGTTTCGCCGACGCGCGGCTGCAAGTACAAGCATTTGAGATAGCCCATGACGTCGCGCGCCGCCTCGTCCGCGCGGCGTTCGCGCTGAGAACTTTCCGACCCCAATGTCTGCAACTCCGCGCTGCTGTATTTGTGCCCCGAGGTCGTATTGTGCAACACAGCCGCCTTCAACGCGCGATGCACCAACAGGTCGGGGTAGCGGCGTATCGGCGAGGTGAAATGGGCGTACTCCTCGAGCGCCAGCCCGAAGTGCCCGATGTTCGTTTGCTGGTAGACCGCCTGAGCCAGCGAGCGAATCACCAGCCCCTCCAGCAAAAGCCCGTCGGGCCTTGCGGCCAAACGCTCTACCAGCTGACGAAACTCGCGCGGCGTCGGCTTTTCGGAAAACGTCGCGCCTACCTGGAGGGCATGCAGCACTTTTTGCAGTTCGGTGACGCGCTTGTCTTCCGGCTGCCCATGCACGCGAAACAGGCTGCCGGCCTTGGCCGTGCGCAATGCCACAGCCGCCTCGACATTGGCGGCGATCATGCATTCTTCGATCATGCGATGGGCATCGTTGCGGGTCACCGCATAGAATCCCTCGATCTTGCCGTCGTCGCCGATGCGCGCTTTGACTTCGGCACCGCGAAAGTCCAACGCCCCGCGCGCATCGCGTGCCTTCTTCAACACGCCGTAGACCGCATGCAGATTCTGCAGCGACGCGCGCACCTCGGGCGCCAGCGCATCGCTCGGCGTGTCCGTAAACATACCGCCGTCCTGATTCTTGGCGGCCCGGTGTTCGAGGTAGCTCCACGCCTGATCGTAGGTGAGCCGCGCATGCGAGCGAATGACCGCCTCATAAAATCGGCCGCGTGAGATCTTGCCGGTCTTGCTGATGCGCATGTCGCACACGAATGCGAGCCGCTCCACCCGCGGCAGCAGCGAACACAAATGATTCGACAGATGCTCCGGCAACATCGCGAGCACACGGTCCGGGAAATAAACCGAAGTCGCGCGCGCGCGCGCTTCCGCGTCCAGCCTGCTGCCGTGCCGGACGTAGTAGCTCACATCGGCGATGGCGACTATCAGCCTCCAGCCGCCGCCGCGCACCGGTTCCGCATACACCGCATCGTCGAAATCCCTGGCGTCCGCCCCGTCGATGGTGACCAGCGGACATTCGCGCAGATCTTCGCGGCCGGCGCGGTCCTCCGCTCGCACCTCGGGTTCGAACCGATTCGCTTCGTGAAGCACCTCTTGCGGAAACTCCTCGGGCAAGTCGTGGCGCAGAATCGCGAAACGGGCCGCGAGGTCGGACGGCCGAGCGTCATCGAGCACTTCGACCACCCGGCCATGCGCCGGCGCTTCCCCCTGCGGCCGTCGCGTGATCTCGACGATCACGTTGTCGCCGTCATGAGCGCCATGGCTTTGGCGTGCGCCCACGTCCACCACATACCAATGGCCCGGATCCTCCGGTGCGACGCGCCCGCCGCTTGCCGCCGCATGCCAGACCCCGCCGACGTGCTTCGGTCCCTCGGCGGTGCGGCGGATCAGCCGTGCGATACGGCGCCCCCGTTCGTTCATGCCCACGGCCAGCACTTCCACCCGATCGTTGTGCATCAGGGTTGCGGTGTCGGCGCGCGCCAAGACCAGCGGGGCCGATCCATCGTCCGGCATGACCAAAACGTCGCCATTGGCGCGTCCACGCACCCGGCCGGCCACACGCTCACCCTCGCCGGCGGTCGCGAAGCCGTTCGGACCTTCGATGGCTTGCCCGTCCCGTACCATCGCGGCCAAGCGTTTGGCCAATGCATCGCGCTGCCGATCGGTGCCGAGCCCGAGGCGCTTCGCCAGCCGCGCAGCGGTCAGCGGTTCCGGGGCCTGCGACAAATGCTGGAGCAGCAATTCGCGGCTGGCGATCGGGTCCGCGTAGCGCGACCTTTCCAGTTCTAAGTTCGGGTCCTCGACGCGCCAATCGGCGTCGGTAGGGACGCCCGCCGCTGCGGGGCTGGGCGCGTTGCGCGGCGCAGGGTGCGTCTGTCTGGTCGAGGCGGAATCCGTCGGTTTGGTCGGGGCGGCGTCCGATTTAGAGCGGCGCGAGCCTCTGGGACCTCGTCGTGTCATAGAATGTAAAAGCCTCAAGCTGATTTATTTGGCGCACGAGGGTAGCAGCTTTGCATCCCAACCGGCGTTTTACCCGGCGCCGCGGGCCAAGAGCGCCTCACCGCGATTCTGGGAGCGCCTCGCCAGCCAATAATACGCGGGGGAAGTCACCGCCAGCCCGACGAGCCACGACAGATCGATACCGCCGATGGCACGGGCCACCGGGCCCGTATACAGGGCCGAGGCGATGAACGGGATTTGAACCAGTATGCCTATCCCGTAGCAGGTCACGGCGGGAAAGTTGATGCGGCCATAGATGCCGCCGTCCTGCCGAAAAAAAGAATCGACGTCGTATTCGCCGTGCCGCAAGAGATAGTAATCGACGAGGTTGATGGCGGTCCAGGGCACCAGCACGTAGAGCAGCAGCAAAATGAAATGCTCGTAGGTGACCAAGAACGTCGCCCTGCCGAGCACCGCACCCATCAGCGACAGCGCAAAGAGCGCGAGCGACATGAGGGTACGCGCCTGCGGCCCGGGCGACCACCGAGGAAACACTGTTTGGCCGAAGGTCATCGCCGATAGCGCACCGCAGTAGAGATTGATTGCGTTCGCAGCGGCCACACCCACCGAAAACACGATCAGCACCACGGGCGCAATACCGGTCGTGAGCGCCGCGAGGCCCGCGACCAGATTCGTCTTCGGTGCCGCGAGACCGACCATCGCCCCCAACACCATGGGCAGGAACGAGCCGAGCCCGCAGCCCCAATAACAGGCCCAAAATGCCGGGCGCGCCCCCGTATCCTGCGGCATGTAGCGCGAATAGTCCGACACATAGGGGGCATAAGCGATTTGCCACAAGGCCGCAGCCGACATGGTGCCGAGGAAACCGACCCGGTTGAATTGATTCAGCTGCAGGAAATTCTCGGGCAGACCATGGACCCAAACGATCCAACCGACGGTCAGCGCCAGCACGAGGCCGGACACGTACGTCATCCAACGGGTGTACGCGTGGATGAGGTCATAGCCGTAGATGGCCGCGATGACGCTCAAGATCCCGACCAGCGCGATTCCCGGTACCTCGGAGGAGCCGCGCACCAGACTCGCGATTGCTTGGCCGCTGATCACCAGATTCGAGGCGAGGAATCCGACGTACATGACCAGAACGATGCCCACCACCAGCAAAGAGCCCATCGAGCCGAATTGACCGCGCGTCTGAATCATTTGCGGCACGCCGAGGGTCGGCCCCTGCGCGGCGTGCAGCGCCATGAATACGGCCCCCGTGAGATTACCCAGCGCCAGAGCAACTACCGCCCAGCCGAACGGCAAGGCGAACACCGTCACCGCAAGGCCGCCGGTGACGATGGTCAGCAGCATGAGGTTCGAGCCGAACCAGACGGTGAACAGATCGCGGGCCGTGCCGTGGCGCTGGTCGGGCGGGATGGGCTGGATGGTCTTGATTTCGAGACGGGCCGGCCGTTCACGTTGGGTCATGGATATTCCGGTCACAGTTCTATGCCGGCGTTTTTCAGCGCTTCGCTCAACGGCGCGAGTTCCACGGCGTACCGGCGCCACTGCGCCACCGAAGTATCGTACAGCGGCCGCCGCACCTGCGAGGCGCTCGCCGTCGTGCTGGCGGACGGGTTGCGGTGAAAGTCGGCGCACGAGTCCTGCCATTCGAGGCCGCAGAATTCCAGGAGCTTGCGTGTCTCCCCCAATTGATCGGACACCAGCCGTTCGTAGTTCAATTCATGGATGGCGCCCGGCATCGTGGCCCGCCAATGATCCATCAACCGCCGGTACCCGACATAGTAACGCGCGATGTCCGCCAGATCGTACGAGAAGGGATAGCCATCCTTGAACAAGGTCTTGTACATCGCATACCCGGCCGCCATGGGGTGGCGCGTCACGTGGACGAGCTTGGCGTCGGGCAACGCGCGCCGGATCAGGCCGCAATACAGGTAATTCAACGGCATCTTGTCGATGAAGCGGCCGTCGACGCCGTGGCCGTCGCGCGCTCGGCGCAGATAATCGCGGCCCAGTGCCGCGAAATCCAGCGTGGCGGACAGCGACACGAGTTCGCGGCGGGGGATGTGCGCCCGCCCGCTACGCCGCCGCACTTGATCCACGAGTGCCAGCGCGAATGCATCGAGTTCTCCTGCGGACGAGACCGACGAATGACTGTCGAGTATGCGCTCGACCAGCGTCGTACCGCTGCGCGGCAAACCGACGATGAATATGGGCGCATCGGCGAGCGCGTGCGCAGGCGCGCCGACCCGGTCGGCCGGCAGCTGCGGACCGCCGGGAAAGGCCTCGATGATCCAATCCACCGTCGCGACGTCGCCGGCCACGTCGTACTTCATGTGTTTGCGACGCGTCTCGGCGCCGCGTTTGAGGTGCTCGAAGGACTTGGCATGTTCGCCCAGATCCTCGTACTCTTTGGCGAGCGCATAGCGGGTTTGCACCTCGCCGCGCCAATCGGCGCACGGCCGTGCGGCCAGCGCCTCGAGTTCAGGCACGTGATTGCGCGCCGCCGTCTGCAACCGCAGCTCGGAGCGGTTGAAATAGGCCTCGTAATCGAGCGGCTGCAGCGCGATGGCGCGATCGTAGTCCGCCTCGGCGCCTTCGAGGTCACCGACGAAACGACGCACCGACGCCCGGTTGTAGCGGAACCGGGAGACTTGCGGAGCGAGCGCGACGGCCCGATCATAAGCTTCCAGGGCACGCCGTTGATCATTGGCGAAGCTGCGCAGCGTTGCCGCGGCATCGAGCAGGTAGGGATCGCCCGGCGCGCTTCGTTCTGCCGCGTCCACGGCGTCGAGCGCTTCCTGACGGCGGCGCAGCGCCAATAGACATCTGGCGCGCTGCAGCTGCAGCTTCGGGTTGCCGGGCTGCAAGGCCGCCAGCTGGTCGATGGCATCGAGGGCACCGCCCCAGTCCCCGGCTTGAATGAGACGCTGCACTCGCTCCTGTACGGCCGCCGGGAGATCTTGCGTTGCCATACTCAGCGTCTCTTCATGGGTTGGATGTTTCTCACGGATCGCCGGGTACACCGAAGCCCGGCGCCCGAGTCGGATCGAGTGCTCTTTGCACATACGCGTCGATCTGCGGTGCGTAAATTTTCCAGATCCCCGCGAGTTCGGCTACAGGATCGCCGTCCGTCCAATCCACCCGCAGATCGACGATGGGCCACGCCACGTCGCGGACGACCAGCATTCCGGCCGAATGAATCGGTCCCGCTTCTCCGCCCTGCGCCGCACCGGCCTGCAAGGCACACAGCAGCCGGGCCGCGAAGTGTCCGCCTGCCGACTCGAAGGCCGCGATCATCGCGTTCGGGATGCCGCTGTTCGCCAGCAGATTTCCGGCGGCGGCAGCGTCGGCGCCGTTCGCCGACCCTACCACGCCCAACGCATGAGCCCCGGAATGAATCGCCGGCGCACCGCGAGCGCACACCGCGAGCACCTGGCGATAGGCCGCGAACGGCGTTGCCGCCAGAGCCGCATCGAGGGCCTGCGCCGCACCTTCGCCGCGCGACAAGCTCTCGAGAACGCTCGGCCCCAACGTCGGATCGGTAATGTTCTGCGTGGCGACGGCGCCGACCCCGGCACGGGCATAGGCACAACGGGACGCCACGGCCGGCGAGGAGGAGGCGATCGCGACACCGAAATACCGCGCGTCCGGGGTACGCGCGACGATGGAGATGGTCATGGATGAGCTGCCATCGGCGGATGCGCTGCCATCGGGGGGTCAGCCGTCATCGGGGATCACGGCAATGACGTCCACCTCGACCAGCCATTCGGGGCGCGCGAGGCCGGCCACCACGATGCCGGTCGACACCGGGTACACACCCTTCAACCACCGTCCCACGGTTCGGTAGACCGCCTCGCGATAGCGCGGGTCGGTCAAGTAAATCGTGACCTTGCAAATGTGCCCGAGTTGCGCGCCGGCTTCGGTCAGGAGTTGTTCGATATTCGACATCGCCTGATCGGCTTGAGCGGCGGCATCGCCGACCCCTACGTTGAGCGCCGTGTCGAGGTCCTGCCCTACCTGGCCTCGAACGAAGACGGTGCGGCCGCGAGCGACGACGGCCTGGCATAAATCGTTGTCGAGCTTTTGTTCCGGGTACGTATCGCGGGTGTTGAATTTACGCAGACGTGTATGCACTGGATACTCCAAAAAATGCGCGGCACCGGCGGCCGGCGAACTCTTGCGCGATCGACTCAAGCGGCGGCCGAGGGCCCATGCGCCGCGGCGTTCTCGGCAAACCATTGGGCGACGGCACCGTCACCGGCAGGCCGCTGCGTCTTCTCCATGACACGGTCGGATAGATCCGCCGCGTTCCTCACGAAATCCAGCGAACCTTCCCAATCGAAATTGCGGTACACCGCGGCGAGATGCGCGAACGGCGGAGCCTGGGCGAACAACTGAAACGTCAAACGATGACCGGCGTAGTCCGAATTGAGCATGTCGCGGGCAAAGGCCAGCAATTTTCGCCGGTCATCCGACACCCAATTGTCGTTCACCGAGTAGAACTTATCGAGCCACGGCTTGGTCTGCGGCGACTCGAAGG
>JALYHU010000025.1 GCA_030776345.1 Pseudomonadota bacterium
TAATCGCCTTCCAGGCTCGCGTCTCGGATCACGACGGGCCGCAGGAAAATCACGAGTTCGCTCTTGGTGCGCGAGTTGTTCTTGTACTTGAACAGGTTGCCCACCCAAGGGATCCGGCCGAGCCCCGGGATTTCATCCGAATTCTTGGTCGTGTTGTCCTGCATGAGCCCGCCCATCACCGCGATCTCGCCGCTCTTTACGCGCAGCAGCGACTCGATCTCGCGTGTCTGGATTTCGGGGATCTGGCTGACCACCTTCGCCTGAGCCAGTGCGGGGTTGGGATCGTTGACGTAGTCGATGATGCGGGAGATCGTGGGACGCACATCCATCATGACCTGGCCCGATTCATCGATGGAGGGCGTTACGCTCATCACGAAGCCCACCGGCACCGTCGCAGGCGTCGAGGTGTAAGTGACGATTGCGGGGACGCCGAGGGTACCGGGAGTGATCTGCACGCCGATGGTGAAGTAGATGCGGTTGTCCACCACCTTGAGGAACGCGGTCTGATTGTTGAGAACGCTGAGCTTCGGGCTCGAGAGCACCTTGACCGTACCGAAGGACTCGAGCAAGGAGACGGCAATGGACACGTTGGCGAGGAAACTGGTCGGGGAACCGACGTACTGCAACACACCCAAGGCGGGAGTTGGCAGAGGCGTGCTGCTCGCCGGATAGGTCACGCCACCGGGTCCGCTGCCGGGAATGCTGCCGCCCGGCAACGGTGCCGGGCCCTGCGGCTGCTGCGCGAACGAAAATCCACCGTTCGTGAATTTCTGCCAGTTGATGCCTTGCTGATACTGGTCGGAAAGCTGCACTTCGGCGATGGTGGCCTCGATCATCACCTGACGGTGCGCCGAGCGTAGCACCACATCCAAGAACTCCTGTACTCGGTCCTGCTGCCGGGCCGTGGCTCTCACGACCAGCAGGCCGGTTTCGGCATTCGCGATGACCAAGCTGGGTTCCTTGACGGGGGCGTACGCAGCGTCAGAGTTCGCGGAGTCGCCGGCGGCCGCCGCTTTGGCCGTGGCGTTGGGGCCTGTGGTGGCCGTGGATGCCGCCGGTGCCGGAGCGGTCGCGGCCGGCGGTGCCGGGGCGGCGGCTGGCTGCCCATTGATCGGCTGCGGGGTGGTATCGCCCACCAGCGCTTTCACGTTGGCGATCAGCGAATACCAGAATCGATTGCGGGATACGCCGGTCAATTCAGAGGTCGAGTTGTTGTTCGACGATTCCCCGCCTCCGCCATTCGACACGGCGCCGCTCGATGCTTGGATTTGAGTGGCGATGTTGCTGGCGGACTTCGAGTCGCGCTCGATGTTGACGTAGTCGATCTTGTATTGGCGCTCGAAAGGCGTATCGGGCCGGACCACGATGGTGGAATCCTTGATCTCGTAGCGCATGTCGACCTGTTCGGCGATTCGGCCCAACACCTGGGGCAATGTCTGATCGACGGCGATGAGAGTGACCTCGCCCGCCACTCGCGGGCTGATGTCCAAGCTCAGCTTGGCATCACGCGCCAACTCGAAGAGTACGTCGCCGACCGGGACGTTGTTGACCGTGATGGTGAAAGTCTCGGTCTTGCCCGTCGCCCGCGGCGTCGGGGGCATCAGAGGCGCCGCATTCGGTTGCAGGGGGGCGTCTGCGGCCTCGTCCGCCGCGGGCCCCGGGGGCACGGCTTTGCGGTGCGAGGACGTTGCACAACCCGATAGAACCAGGACCACCAACGCCAGTGCAACGCGATGCCAAACCTTCCCGGTACCGACCATCGCCGCGCTGCGATGCGGACCGGTATCCGAGGTTGCGTACTCGATTCGCCCCTGCGCCGCCGATCCGTGCAGCCGCTCGATCATAACCTTCTCCACACATAATCCACTGATGGTTGTCGGCCGCGCTTCCGCGCTCTTGACAGAAAGAGCGAGAACCCTGTCACCTTCCTGAGGATGGATTCAGGCAGTATCCTCGGGAGGGGCGGCGATTCATCAGGGTGCCATGTCGGACGCGATCCATTTCAACCAGGTCAGCAAGCGCTTCGGCGACCAGGCCGCGCTGCGCTCCGTGAGCTTGACGGTGCCCAGCGGCGCCATCTACGGTCTGGTGGGCTTGAATGGCGCGGGCAAGACCACGCTCATCAAATGCTTGCTGGACTTCACATTTCCCGATTCGGGTGACGTTCGCATCTTCTCGGTGCCCGCCACCGATTCACAGGCGCGCAGGCCGCTCGCCTACTTGCCGGAGCGCTTCATTCCGCCGGCCTATCTGACCGGCCTTGAATACCTGCAGCTGATGTCGCGCCTCTACGGCCGACCGCCCCGAGGCGAGCGCATCGAGGCGGCGATTGCCGCGATCGACCTGGATCCAAAATACCTGTCGAAGCGGGTAGGCTCTTATTCGAAAGGATCGGGCCAGAAGCTCGGGATCGCTGCCGTGTTGCTTTCCGACCGCAAACTATTGGTCCTCGACGAACCCATGAGCGGCCTCGACCCCCGTGCGCGATCGTTTCTGAAGGCCGAAATCAGGGCCGCGCACGGCCGCGGCGCCACCGTGCTGTTCAGCTCCCATTCGCTCGCGGATGTGGAGGAGCTCTGCGACTCATTCACCCTCTTGCACAACGGCCAGATCAGGTACATCGGCGGGGCCCAGGAATTGTGCGACCTGACCGGCGCCGCCTCACTGGATGCCGCGTTCCTCAAGGCCCTCGAGGGTGACGCACCGATCCGGGGGCGTGTCGGGGATGTCTGACCCGAACTCGCGGGAATTGCCGCCCCGCAGACCGCGTATAAAGCTCGGGCGATCAACCTGGAATCAGAGCACGTGTTGAAGTTCGCCAAAAACGCGCTGGGCGTCCTCGGTTGCGCGGCCCGCGATTGGAGCGCAGACAACGCCTCGAATACCGGTGCGGCGCTGGCGTTTTTCTGCGCGTTTTCGCTGGCGCCGCTCCTCGTGATCATCCTCACGCTGGCCGGGTGGGTGGTGGGCGCGGCCGCCGCGCACGAGCAAGTCGGCGCGCAATTGAATTCCCTCTTTGGACCCGCAACGGCCAAGACCCTGATCGAGGCCATGAAGAATTCACAGCAAGGTCAGGGCGTCGTTGCGACGACCATCAGCGTCATCACACTGGCCATCAGCGCGACCACGGTTCTGGCCGCGTTGAATCAGGCCTTGGAGCTCATATGGAAGAGCTCGGCGGCGACAGTATCGGGGTGGCGGGGCTGGGTCCGAACCCGCTTCTTATCCTTTGGCTTCATTCTGGCGCTGGGTTTTCTGCTTTTGGTCTCGTTGACCATCTCGACCGGCGTTGCCGGTTTACGCAATCGCATCGCCTCGGAGCATGTCGCCCTGGTCGGCGTACTCGGCATTCTCGATACGGTTGTTTCCTTGCTGCTCGTGTCCGCGCTATTCGCGTTGATATTCCGGTACATGCCCGCTCGGCGCCTGCCCTGGAAAGTCGTCTGTACGGGCGGCGTACTCACGGCGGTGTTGTTCGACGCGGGACGCTGGGTCATCGGATTGTATTTGGCGCATTCGACCCAGCCGAGTGCGTTCGGCGCCGCGGCTTCCTTTGCGGCACTGTTGTTATGGTTGTATTACACGGCACAAATATTTCTCTTCGGGGCAGAGTTCACGGCCTGTTTGGGCGGCCTGCGATCCGAGACTGCCGGACCGCGCTATCCGCCCCCCTGAGCCGCGAAAATTTTGCGCACCGATTCCATCGTGTCGGCATCGCGAGCTTGTTTGTCGTCGCGATAGCGCTTCACGCGCGCAAGGCGCAGCGCCAAGCCTCCCGGGTACCGGATGCTCGTCTGCAGGTCGCTGAACGCGATCTCCGCCACGAGTTCCGGTCGGATATACACGGTGGATTGGTCGCGGTGAGTCTCCCGCGCCAGAAACTCCCGGGTTTGCCATTCGAGCATGGCATCGGTGAGCCCTTTGAACGTCTTGCCGAGCATGACATAGTCGCCCGTCGCCGGATCGATGGCTCCAAGATGGAGATTCGACAGTTTGCCGGTACGGCGGCCGTGGCCCCACTCGGCGGCCAGCACGACGAGATCGAGCGTGTGCGCACGCTTTATCTTGAGCCAGCTCGCGCCCCGATTGCCGGCCTCGTAGAGCGCATCCAGCGCCTTCGCCATCACACCTTCGTGTCCCGCGGCGAGCGCGGCTTCGTAGAAGCTGCGCGCCGCAGGTTCGGACGAGGTGATGAGCCTCGGTATTTGGACCGAGGCGGGAACGGCGTCCGCCAGCGCACGGAAGCGCTCGCGTGTGGGACGGTCCGCGAGGCTGTGCGCGCCCAGGCGCAGGCAGTCGAAGAAGAACGCTCTGATGGGCAGTTCGGCCCGCAGCTTCTCGACGTCCAGCCTGCGGCCGAAGCGGCGCATCGTGACCTGAAACGGCTGCGGCCGCCCCGCTGAATCGAACGCTATCGCCTCGCCATCCAGCACCAACGAATGCGCCGGCAACCCGCGCACCAGGTCCACGATTTCCGGGACCGCGGCGCTGACTTCGTTCAGCCCGCGCGTGTACACGCGCACGTCCTCGGCCATTTTATGTACTTGGATGCGTGCCCCGTCCATCTTCCACTCGAACGCCACGTCGCCTGGAAGTTCGCGCAGCGCCTCGGCGACGTCGGCGGCGGTCTGCGCCAGCATGGGTACAACCGGTGAGAACAGTTCGAGCTGGAATGCGCCGAGGGCTTCGGTTCCTTGGGTCAATGCAGCGCGGGCCAGCGCGCCGAGGCCTTTGGAATACATGGCCGCGCTGCGCACCCGAGCTACCGGTAGATCAGCGGCCGCCGCGATGGCATCGACCATGACCCCCGCCAGCGCCCCCTGCCGCAGTTCCCCCACCAAAAGTCGGAGCAGGAATGCGCGTTCGGCGGACGAGGACCGTGCGAATAAGTCGCGCAGCACCTGCCCCCGGCGGGCCGCAGACCCCGCGCCGCGAATGCCGGCGAGCGTGCTGAGGCAGTGGTCCACCTCGGCGATGGTCAGCGCGCGTCCACCATGTGCAGGCGCCGCAGCCGTATCGAGTGCGGCCGCCTGCAGCATGGTGTAGCCGATTCCGATCCGGCCCTGAGGCGTCTCTCCGGCCAGGTAATGGACGGCCGTGCCAATTTCCTCCGGCCGGAGCGCCTTCAGAAAGTCGGCCAACTCGCGCACCTTGGCCAGGCGGGCGGAGCTGGCGGTAACGCGTTGCGAGGTGTCGACGAGGCTGGCGAACAGGGTCATGACCGAAGTAGTATCCCACAGCGCCCTGGCGCGCCGTCCGCGTAGCGGACAGGCCGCCTCCCGCCGGAACGTCTACCATCGAATGGGCGCGCACGCGCCCCGGGGAGCTGCTCGCATATGGTCATATCGTTTTGTTATTTGATTTGGATGCGCTCTCAATGTAAGCATGCGCGCCAAATCCATTTCGAGGAATGCACAGATACATGGCCGCCATAGGTTCTGAACGAGTGTTGTCGGTGCGGCATTGGAATGAAACCGTGTTCAGTTTCGCCACCACACGCAATCCGAGCCTGCGCTTCGAGAACGGGCATTTCGTCATGCTCGGGCTGGTGGTGGACGGTAAGCCGCTCATGCGGGCATACAGCATCGCCAGCGCGAATCACGAGGAATCTTTGGAGTTTCTGAGCATCAAGGTCAATGACGGTCCATTGACCTCGCGCCTGCAGCATATCAAGGCCGGGGACGAGGTTCTCGTCAGTCACAAGCCGACCGGCACGCTGCTGCTGCACGACTTGAAACCAGGGAAACGGCTGTACCTGCTCGGTTCGGGCACCGGCCTCGCGCCCTTCATGAGCCTCATCAAGGACCCGGAGATCTACCAGCGCTTCGAGCACGTCATCCTGGTCCATGGCGTGCGCTACCGCAGCGAACTCGCCTATCGGGATTACATAGAATGGGAGCTCACCCATCACGAATACCTCGGTGAACAAGTGAGGAATCAGCTCGTGTACTTCCCGACCGTCACCCGAGAGCGCTTTCGATACCAGGGGCGCATCACCTCACTCATCGAATCGGGCAAATTGTTCGAGGAGGCCAAAATGCCCCCCCTCGACCCGGCCGACGACCGAGTCATGATATGCGGCAGCCCCTCGATGCTGAAGGACCTGTCGGCGTTGCTGGATGCCCGGGGGTTTCATATTTCCCCGCATGTGGGCGAGCCGGGCGATTACGTCATCGAACGCTCTTTCGTGGCCCGATGAGATCCGCGCGGACCCAATAGCCATTCGGGCGTGTAGCGCTGGCAGGCGGTCAGGCAGTTTCTTGACCAGCGGGCGATGAGGCGGCCGTGCGAGCATACAGGGCCATGGAGAGCAGCGCCGAACCCCCGAAGATCAGGTTGACGCCCAACAGCACGCCAATCGCCCACGCTGCGGTACCGGGCAGACCGGCGAAGATGATCCCCGCCAGTATGATGTCGACGACCCCGCTCATCATCATGATGCTCCACCGGCCGGAGAAGTCGCGCCGGTGATCCAGGGAAAACAAAATGGACACCACGCCTTCGGCCAGCATGAATACCGTCAGAATGACGGTGAGCGACACCGCTCCCGATAACGGCCATCGGAGCAGCACCACCCCTGCCATGATGCCGGCAAAGGCCGACAGCAGCGACCACCAGAACCCGGGAGCACGCAGCATCGTAAAGGTAGCGATCAGCCCGACCATGCCGCTGATGAGAAGCAGCCAACCGACGATGGTCTCAACCGCAACGGTCGCGATCGCCGGAATCACGACGGCGGCAAGCCCCAGGAGCAACAGGATGCTCCCTTCGATCATGAAAAAGCGCCAATGGGTATGCAGGGACTTCGTCATCGCTGCCCGCATCGGCGCCAGATCGGGTGTTTTGGTCGACATATCGACGCTCCTTGCACTCCGGCGCGCTCGCCGTGCGCCGCGTGCGATTGAATTCTAGCCGGGAATTTCTCGGCGCGCCCGGCTCAGTTCATCCCCTTCGGCCCATTCGCGGCCGGTAAGGGCTCAAGTGCCCCGGCCATCGCCCGGGAGCGCCTTTTTCTCAATATTGAGAGCTGGTTCTCCACGAACACTCAAGTTAGGCCGGCATCAGCCGAAGCAGCGTAATGGCAGGGATTCGCCCGCCGGGTGGGTGGGGTAACTATGGGTAGGACGGCCGCGTTTGATCTACTCCGCGTGGGCGCGGGCGGTCGATATTGAGCCCCCGGCCCCATGAAACGCGCCACCGACAAGCTCATCGCCCTTCAGTTCCTTGCCGTCGTGATGCCGATTGCCATGGTTCTGCTCGTGCAGATGGCCGCCGATGCGAACCGTGCCGCGCGGCTCGAGCACTCTCGCCCGCTCAAAATATTGGCCGATGAGGCGCGCACCAACTACAAGACCTTCATGAACGGTGCGGCGGACGCGGTCGATACCGGTACCTTGGGCGCGCAGTCCGTGGATGCGCTCCATGAGTCCGCCGCGCGCCTATCCGAGCTCGTCGGTCGGGGCGAAGGAGGTGTGGCCGGCGACGCGGCCGCCGTCGTGCATCAGCTCGCTGCCGCCATCGCGAAGGGCGCAACGCTCGCCACCTTGATGCCTCGAAGGGACGCGATCCTGCGGGGCGATCGGCTCACGGGGAACGTCTATCAAGAATTCGACAGCAGGGACGAATTCGTCGTCCAGGACGCGATCTCCTCGGCGGTGCGTCAAAAGCGCGCCGTGACGGCGGCACTGGTCGTTACCGCCATCCTGACCGTGTTGTTCGTGTGGGCGACACGGCGGCGATTGAAGGCACGCATCGAGGCCAACATTGCGAAAGAGCGCCAGCGCCGGGCGGAACTCGAGACCTTTTCGATCCGCTTCGGCATGGCAACTCGAGCCGCGCGCGCCGGCGTCTACGAGCTCAAGAGGGACGGACTGGAGCTATGGTGGAGCGACACCATGTACGAGCTGTACGCTCAGCCGCCGAATGAATTTCAGCCGACGGTGGAGTCGTGGCTGGCATTGATCCATCCCGATGATCGTCAAGCCGCACAGCGCGCAATCACCGGCGCAATGCGTGAACATAGCCAACTGCGGTCTCAGTACCGCATCGTACGGGCCGATGGCTCGCTGTGCCACGTCGCATCGCTGGCCGCCGTGGCAACCGATTCTTTCGACGCCCGCCCCAGCTTGGTAGGCATCGATCTCGACATCACCGATCGCGTCGAAGCGGAGGAACGCGAACGCGACCTGCAGGAACAATTGCGCGATGCCTCGCGACAGGCCGGAATGGCCGAAATCGCCACCAATGTGCTGCACAACGTCGGCAACGTGCTCAACAGCGTGAATATTTCGGCAGGTCTCGTGACCGAGAGGGTCAAAAAGCCCCGCGTGGCCGGCTTGGGCAAGGTGGTGGCATTATTGAAACAGCACGAGGCGGACCTGGGAGCGTTCGTCTCGGCGGACGAGCGCGGCAGGCATTTGCCCGGCTATCTCAGCCAATTGTCCGAACACCTCTTGATCGACCAGCAAGTCACGCTGCGGGAGCTGGAGTCACTGCGCAAGAACATCGATCACATCAAAGAAATCGTGGCCATGCAACAGAGCTATTCGAAGCTGGTGGGGGTGCCCGAGCGCCTGGCAGTCGCCGGTCTCGTCGACGATGCGTTGCGCATGAACGTCGGCTCGTTCACCCGCCATGGGGTGACCTTGAAATGCGACTTCGCGGAGGTCCCGGAAATAGTCGTCGAGAAACATAAAGTCCTGCAGATTCTGGTCAATCTGTTGCGCAATGCAAAGCATGCCTGCGATGCCTCGGGGAAGGCCGATAAGGAAATCGTGGTGCGCATCGGGAATCACGCGGCGGGTGTGCAAATCGCGGTTGCCGACAATGGCATCGGCATCCAGCCGGAACACATGGTTCGAATATTCGCTCACGGGTTCACGACGAAGAAGTACGGCCACGGCTTCGGTTTGCACAGCGGCGCGCTGGCGGCAAGGGATCTGGGCGGCGCATTACGCGTCGAAAGTGCTGGCCCTGGATCAGGGGCGACATTCACTCTCGAGCTGCCGCTTCGGTCTCCGGAGGCCGCTCATGGCTAAGGGCACGACGCTCGTCAATCGGCGCATTCTCATCATCGATGACAACCAGGACATCCACCGCGACTTTCGCAAGGTCATCGGCGGCGGACCGGACGACGACGAGGCTATGGCGGCGGCCGAACTCGCGCTACTCGGCGAAAGTTTCCGAGCGCCCACCCATGCCTCTTTCGAGATCGATTCCGCGCTGCAGGGCCAGGAAGGTGTCGCGCGCGTGAAACAGGCGCTGGATGAAGGAAGACCCTATGCCATGGCATTCGTCGACATGCGCATGCCGCCCGGGTGGGACGGCCTGGAGACCATCGAGCATCTCTGGGCAGTCGACCCCGACGTGCAGATCGTCATCTGCTCGGCGCACTCGGACTACGATTGGGCCGAGGTCATCGCGCGGCTCGATCACTCGGACAAGTTACTGGTGGTGAAGAAGCCCTTCGAAGCCATCGAAGTCATTCAGTGTGCGAATGCCCTCACCCGCAAATGGCAAAACGAGCGCATCGTGCGCCGCCAGGTCGAGGCCCTCGAACAAGCGGTGACCGTGAGGGCGGAGGGCCTCGAGAGGGCAAACAAGCAATTGCGCCATGTGGCGACGCACGACGCCCTTACGGGCCTGCCGAACCGGCTATTGATGGAGGATCGAATCAGCCGATTCATCGTGCGCGCCGACCGACACCAGCAGACCTTTGCCGTCATGCTGTTGGACCTCGACCGTTTCAAATTGGTCAACGATTCCCTCGGGCATCGAGCCGGTGATGAATTGCTGAAGGAGGTGGCGCAGCGCCTCAGAAGCGTCGTGCACAACGTCGACACGGTCGCTCGCTTCGGGGGAGATGAGTTCGCGCTGATCATCACGCCCGGTTCCGAGGCCGATGCGGCCCAGCAGGTCGCGGCCCGGATCATCGATGCGCTGAACGCGCCGATACGCATTGCGGGCGTCGAAGTCCACACCTCGCCCAGCATCGGGATGGCGTTCTATCCCACCGACGCTGCTACCGCGGAGACGCTGGTCGCGCGTGCGGATGCGGCCATGTACTGCGCCAAACAGCGGGGCCGCAATAATTTCCAACTCTTCACGGCGGGGATGGATACCGTTACCCATGACAAGGTGCGGCTGGAGAGCGACATGCACACTGCACTCGAACAAAAGCAGTTCCAGCTGCACTATCAGCCGAAGGTCAACACGACGACGGGTGTGATGCACGGCGCCGAGGCGCTGCTGCGCTGGCAGCACCCGCTGCGCGGCGCGATTCCGCCGTCCGAGTTCATCCCGATAGCCGAAGAATCCGGGTTGATAGGCAGTATCGGCTCCTGGGTCGTGCGCGAGGCCTGCCGGCAAGCGCGCGCCTGGCAGGTAGCCGGCTTGCCGCCATTGCGGGTTGCCGTGAACCTATCGCCTTCGCAGTTCCGCCAAGGCGATATCGTGGCGATGATCCGCGATGCCCTGGATCAAGCCGGACTCGAGCCGCGGTTCCTGGAAGTAGAACTGACCGAAACCACCGTGATGAGCGATCCGGAGGAGTCCATCGCCGTTCTCGAGCAATTGAGCGCCATGGGGGTACTCGTGTCGATCGACGACTTCGGTACGGGCTATTCCAGCATGAGCTATCTCAGACGGTTTCCGATCGACAAGCTCAAGATCGACCGAGGCTTCATCAGTGAGGTTCTGTCCAGTCCCGACGACGCGTCCATCGTGCGCGCCATCATCTCACTTGCCCACAGCTTGCGTCTCAAGGTGGTGGCGGAGGGAGTCGAATCGACCGGTCAGCTCGAATTCCTGAAGTCTCTCGGCTGCGATCAATATCAAGGATTTCTCTTCAGCCGCGCGTTACCCGCACCGGAGTTCGAAGCCCTGGTTCGCTCCAGGCGGTCCGTCGAGCCGGCGCTCGGCGAATTCGATCCGGCCCGCACGCACAGCAAACTGGCGGCGTATAGGCCGCGCTAGCCCGACCGGCCATCATTCGCGTTCCGCCCCGATCGGCTGCAAACCCGCTCGGTAGTCCCCTGCCCGCCTGGCATACACGACCGCGGTCTTGATGAGGGTGGCTCGCTCGTCAGCGGTGAGTTCGCGGACCACTTTGGCGGGCGCACCCAAGATGAGGGTGCCATCCGCGAATATTTTGCGCGCCGTCACCACGGCACCGGCACCCACGAGGCAGCCCTTGCCGATCACGGCACCATTCAGCACCACGGCTTGTATACCGATCAACGAACCATCGCCTACCGTACAGCCGTGCAACATGGCTTGGTGGCCGACCGACACATGCGCTCCGACCGTGGTCGGATACCCAGGATCCGTGTGCAACACGGCCCCATCCTGCACATTGCTGTCGGCGCCGATGTCGATGAGCTCGTTGTCACCGCGCAGTGTGGCCGCGAACCATACGCTGGTATTCTCGGCAAGGGCTACTCTGCCGATGACCGAGGCGTTCGGTGCGACAAAGACTCCGGCCGCGATGGTCGGGGTGATACCCCCCAATGCGTAAATGGCCATTGAACCTCTATCCCAAGAAGAATCGACGTTACGGCCATGCACGTCATTGGCGATAATGCAGTAGCTCGATGACTCACATTATTGCACGCATCTTGACCTTTTTGCCCCGTCGATGCGGTACGCGCAGCGCTACCGGGTCAGTTCCCCAACATGATTTCGGCGAACTGCATGCGGTATTGGTTTGAATCATTCGGGTTCTGACGCAAATTCGTACCGGTGACCCTCAGATATCGCGCGGTGTATGCCGAGAAATTGTAAGCCTGAGGCGCGGCCCCTGGGTTCGCCACGCCGCTCTGGCTGAACACTGAAGTCCACGGCCCGACCGAGCTGGCGGCGCTTTCGACGGTGAAATCGATGGGGAAGCCATAGCCGGCATTCGCTCCATCGTTGCGTGGATACAAGGCAACCCACGAAAATGTCCTGTTGGACCCCATGTCCAACATGATCCACTCGCTGTGATTGCTGCCAAGATTGCCGGCCGACGTCCACCCCATGCTGGCCGAGGTGGAATCGGTGTTCCCATCAACCGCTTTCGCCGCTCCCCAGCCGGAGGCTTCGACGCTGCTGCTCGCCGTTACCGTAGCGCCCGCCGCGAGACTGACGACAGGTTGGGCCGCAATTTCGGCGAATTGCATCCGGTACTGGTTGAGATCGGACGGATTGGCGCGAAGATTAGTCCCCGTTATCTTTACGAATTGCGCCGCTTGTGCACCGAGAACAAAATTCTGCGGTGTACCCGGCGGCAGCGCATACCCTGTACGCGAAACCACGGTTCTCCAATTCACATTGTCGGCAGAAAGCTGAATCGTGAAATCTATGGGAAATCCATAACCCGCATTGGGGCCGTCGGTGCGCGGAGTGAGGGCAATTCCCGAAAGGACGAAGTTGCTCCTCAAGTCGACCGTGATCGCTTCTGTGTGGTTGACCCCGAGACTGTTCTGACTCGACCAGCCCATTGATCCGGCGACCGAACTTTCGGTCCCATCCACCACCGCGTTGGCGCTCCAGCCGCCTTGTTCAGTCGAACTGGTTGCGCTTACGTTTTTATAAATCGACAGACTCGTGGGCGCAGCAGTAGGAATGCCTCCCAGAGGCGTTAACGCGTAGCTGGCGCCCGCCGTCGTAGGGAAACTGTAAACACCCGCATTGCGCGTTGTCGTCACCGTGCCCCCTCCCACTTGGGAGACGACCAGACTTTGTCCCGGCCAGGGATTCTGAACACTCGCGGGCTGCCCTTTTTCGCTCTTGAACGCCGCGGTCTGCACAACGCCGTTCGCCATTCCACCCGAAACGACGAACGCGCCCACACCTCTCAGCTGCGTGAACCTTGCATTGCTCCCGGTCCAGTTGGGGAAGAACCGCAACACCCGCTCGGTACTCTGCAGCAGCATGGAGTTGATTGCCTCCAATGCTCCGACGGTTTCGATGCCGCCGCCGCCCTGTTTGTAGAAATTGTTGGGTCCCATGTTGCCGAGGATCGCATTCATTTCGCTCACCACCGGCTTTGCCGGGTAGCCGGCCTTTACGGCCGCCGGGTAAATCTGTGGAAACGAGTTGCTTTGAGCCCAATAGGACCGAGTAGCGATCGTGGCTCGCGCAATTTCGGAAAGCGAGGAGGAAATCCCCACCTGGTTGGAAGGATGAACCATGTAAAGATTGTAAGGATAGGGGTTACCTTCGGCCGTGGGGTTGGTTTCCGAGAACGCGAAGACGGTCCTGCCGTTGTAGCCGACGGTCGGATAGGCGCTCAGATTGTTGAGAATGTCTTGCCACTTGCTTTGGCGTCCGGCATCGACCCCGAGGTCGGTGCTGGCCTGAATCATCGCGCGGTAGAATGTGCGCAGGTAACTCAGCGCGGTCGGAACGTTGAACGAATAACTCGAGCTGTTCTCGGCCACATCGCTGTTGTTCACGACGTACCGGCCGGTCGAGTCTTTAACCAGATACGAATCCCAGAAATCGGCCACTTTAATCAAGAACGGATAGCCAGCCTGGAGCGATGCAGTGTCGAGAGTGTAGGCATAGTCGTTCACGAAATTGATCGCCGATTCCAGAGCATCGGTCTTCTGTCCCCAATCTCCTCCGCCGGCGGTGTTTTCCGTCTGAATGCCGAGAGGGCCGTAGTGCGTCTTGAAATACGTTCCCTGAAAACCCCGTTGCGCGGCGTAGAGCATTCCGTGCGCATTATGGATGCTGAGGATCGCCTTGTAATAGGACTGCGCGAGCTGCGGTTGATTGCTCGAGTAGACCCCATAATAGGGCGCCTGAATATTATAATTTGTCGTGTAGTCGCCCTGCCATCCCGGAGTGTCGGTTCCATTCCACCCATTCAATCCAGGCGGGAATTTTCCGGAGCGATTCGATGAAGCGAGCACGTACAGCGCGCCGTAGTAGTAACGCATGAGCAGAGGCTCGGCATCGAGTTCCACCTGCGCATTGTTCCAAAAGCCGCTCCACCAAGCGCGGTGGGCCGTGTCGTAGCTCGACACTGCGGAGGCGGTAACCGCGGTTACGCTGTTTTGCGCCGCAGCCGTGGGGTCCGCGGGCGCATTAGTCAGCACATCCCCGCCGGTGCTGACCACCGCGGTCACGAGCGTCGCGGTAGCGCCGGGACTGAGTGTGAAAGTCAGAGTCGAGCGTGAGGTATTGTCAGAGGAGGCTGACGCCGTGGCGCCGATCACGCGCGTCGCCATGGACGCGCTCATCTTGAATGCATTGTAAGTAGGGCCCCAGCCAAGACCCGTCGGCCCGGTGCGAGTCACCCATGCAGTCGAGCCACTGAGGGTTCCAGCGGCGGTGGCCGCGCCATTGTCGACGAAGGAGGTATTTGCGACGGTGTCGACACTGACCGCGACGGCTGCACTGGAGCTGTTGGTGATGTCGGTGAGCAGGAGATTGTCTGCCGTAGCGGCCACACGCGAGCGCTCAGTTACGCTGACTGCGCCTTTGGCGAGAAGCGTGCGAACCTCCCCGTTATACATGTCCTGCTGCTGCTGGTACGTGGCACCTCCGGCGAGCGCAGCAATGTTGATGGTGATTGCACCGACCCGCATCGGCATGGGGTTGACCGCCGTGCCGGAGACATTTTGCGAACGATCTTTCCAGAAATCCGTCTTGCAGATATTGAAGGAGATTGCTTCGGGATTTCCGTAGGTACTCACCAGAATATCGCCGTTTCCAAGAAGATCGGCGTTACCGAGATCCGCGCTGGAGTTGGGGCTCGTTCGAACTCCGGTCTGCGCGGTAACGATGGAACTCACCGTGGCAGCGGGACATGGCGTGAGTTTCCCGAGAGCAAGGAGGGCGACGAGAATGAGAACCGGAGCCTGGAGACGGGAGAGATGCATAGACGATTGCAAACGGCGTGAAGTCATTGGCGACCTCGAAGTTATAGTTGTGAAATGCTTGCCGCGGCATTACCCGCAGATCGAACCAGCCAGCGGGGTATACGGTAGCATCGCGCGCTGCGCAGTCGCCATGGACGTATCCGATTAATCGATGTGCAAATTCCACATCGAGTATGAACCCGAAGAGATCCCCACTACGGCGGTTTGCCGACGACGCTCTGTCTATAGTGAGTCGGCGACAAGCCATTCATCTTCGAGAAGAAGCGGCTAAAATAACATTCGTCGGAAAACCGTAGCGTGGCAGCGATTTCCTTCATCGGCAGATCGCTGTTGATCACCCAGCGGATGGCCTCCTGGTTGAGGCGCCGATTGAGATATGTTTTCGGGTTTACGCCCAGTGCCCGCTCGAAAGCCATCGAGAACGCGTGCAGGCCAGTCCTGTGTATCTTCGCCAGGTCCTCGACGCGCAGATCGGCGCCGAGGTCGCGTTCGATCCTTTCCAAGACCGGAGCGAAGCGCGAGTGTCCGCTCACCTGCCTCTGAAGTATGTAGTCGAGATCGGGGAAAGCGTCGGCGAACCAGAGCGTGAGCAGGCCCTGCCATTTGACCAGGACGTTTGAGCGGAGGGCCTCACTGCGTTGCTCCGGCACCATCCAATCCTCCGGACTCCACCGGCCGAGCCGGGTGGGCTTGCGGTCCGTCCAATCGATCAGGAGATCGACGCCCGGGATCCACTCGCAGCGGCATTTGACGAACAGCATCGAGTAAAACTCACGGCAATAACGCGCCACGGGCGTATTCCCGGGCAGGAAGTAGGCCCAGCCCGCTTCGAGGACTAGCGGCTTGCCATTGTGGATCACCTCTGCGGAGCCCGCCACGGCGAGGTGGATATGGTGAAAATAATCGGTTTCCAATCTGCCGTGAGAGGACCAGCTCGGACCTACCTCGGATTGAAAGAGACCGACGATGTCAAAGAACAGGCGCACGCTCGCAGCCCGTGAGGGGCCGGTTTGCGAGCGCTCGAAGAGCGCGCGCGCCTGTCGATAGGTGGTCGGGTCGGTCGTGTCGCGGAGAATCGGTTTCATGCCGAATTCCGTGTCAGACCGCGGTAAGCCAGCTCTGCCCGGTCCGCGTCATCAATTGTCGATTCGGATCGCCACGCCATTTGCTTCAATCGTTGTTTTCTTTCTGCTCCCCACGGCCACCGAGCGACCATTGTTTTGCCCTGGTTCGCGCCGAATTTCCAAGCGTATCACAGTGTGCACGTCGGGCGTAGGACGCTGTCGGGGCAAGCACTTCGGCAGTGCTCGCTACCCGAACCCCTAATTATTCCATCATGTATGGCGGTGTATTAGGCATACTTGCGGCTGCTTTCGGATAACCGCAGCGCGGGCGCCGTCATTACCTGAAGGATCTGCATGACCCTATGTGAAAAGACCCTGCGGCGGGACATCGGCTCCAACGAGTGCCAACTCCATCGCAGCATCGGTACCCGGCAACTGAGCATGATCGCCATCGGCGGTGCGATCGGAACCGGCTTGTTCTTCGCGAGCGGCGGAGCGATTGCGCAGGCGGGTCCGGGCGGTGCGATGCTGGCGTACGCAACCATGGGGCTGGCGGTTTACTGCATGATGCAGTCGCTCGGCGAAATGGCCACGCAATTGCCCATTCCCGGCTCCTTCGAAGCCTATGCGGAACGCTTCATCGACCCCTCGCTGGGCTTCGCGGTGGGCTGGAACTACTGGTTCAGCTGGGCCGTCACTCTCGCCGCGGAGCTGGTCGCCGGCTCGCTCATCGTGAAGTTTTGGTTCCCGCATTCGAACTCCACATTGTGGGCCATGAGCTTTTTTGCGGTGCTGATGGCGCTGAATTTGTTGTCGGTCAAGGTTTATGCGGAGGCCGAATATTGGTTCGCCGGCATCAAAGTCGTGACCGTCGTCATCTTTCTGGCGGTGGGCGCGTTGATGATTGCCGGCATGGTGGGTGGCCATAGCGTCGGCTTCCAGAACTGGATCCTGAGCGACCCCAAGGCCGGAACGCGAGCTCCTTTCGTCGGGGGATTCACATCGGTGCTGGCCGTGTTCTTGGTCGCCGGCTTTTCTTTCCAAGGCACGGAAGGCGTGGGGCTTGCCGCGGCGGAAACCGCCAACCCCGAGAAGAACGTGCCCAAGGCAATCAAGACCGTGTTCTGGCGAATTTTATTATTCTACATCGGCTCGATTTTCGTGGTCGGCACGCTGATCCCGTACACCGATCCCAACTTGCTCCATGGCGACGAGGCCCACATCGCGTTCTCGCCTTTCACGATGGTCTTCCAGCAGCTTCCGAGATTCGGGTACTACACCTCCAACCTCATGAATGCGGTAATTTTGTCCTCGGTGCTGTCTTGCGGGAATTCTTCCATGTATGTGGCCTCCCGGATGTTATACGCCATGGGCCACAGCCATAAGGCACCGAAGCTGTTCGGCAGGCTCAACCGGCGCGGCGTGCCGATAGCGGCACTGTGCGCCACGGGCCTGGTCAGCGCGCTGGCCTTTTTCTCGACCCTTGTGGGCGACCAGAAAATCTATCAGCTCCTCTACAACGCCTCGAGCCTGAGCGGCTTCTTGATCTGGCTGGGCATCGCGATTTGTCATCTGCGATTCCGCAAAGCGTGGGTCGCGCAAGGCCGCAGCCCGGAGGAACTGAAGTTCAAGGCCAGGTTCTACCCCTACGGCCCGTGGCTCGCGGTGGTGCTATTTCTGGTGGTACTGTTCGGCGCCAATATCGGCGTGTTTCAGACGCCGGTGTTTTCCTGGTTCGATTTCATCACGGGTTACCTGATTATTCCGGGGTTCATCCTTTTTTACTTGGGCCACAAATACTGGAACAAGACCCGTGTGATACCTCTGAAGGACTGCAACTTCGAGATGGATTAGGGACGATGACAAAAAAGCATTCGGACCACATACGCCTGACTTCACATTCCGCAGGTGCCAAACCGCACCGATTTCCGATCGATTGGGGCGCCGCCACGGCACAGGAGCGCGGACCCGTGATCGGCTCGATCGCGGCGCGCGCGAACCGCAATGTGATCGGCGCACACGGCGGCGCCTACTCGGTGTATCGCGGCCTGGCGGTGTCCTCGGGGGCTCTGAACCCCATCACACGGCCGGATTTCAAGGACACCGGCCCGCTGATCGAGATCGGGCCGCATGCGCAATGGATCGGCCGAGAAAAAATCGTGTCGCTCGACCCCTGGGGCCATCGGATCACCGAGGATTTCAAGACCCAGATACAAGAGGGTCTCGATGTCCGTCCGACGATCGCCATCACTCAAGGGCGCCTCACGCTGATGGAGATCCGTGAAGCGGTCGAGCGCCGCCGACTTGCACAGGACGGCCGCATCGTTCACGCCGGCGGCGAGGTCAGCGTCATCAAGGCAGCGATCGATCCCGTATGGTATCTGCCCGGCGTTGCCGCTCGCTTCAACGTGACCGAAGGCGAACTGCGGCGAAACCTGTTCGAGCAGACCGGCGGCATGTATCCGGAATTGGTCACGCGCCGCGACCTGCACGTGTTTCTGCCGCCGATCGGCGGCATCACCGTGTATCTGTTCGGCGATCCGGCGGCGATCCACGATCCCGCGCGACGCCTGACCTGCCGAGTGCACGACGAGTGCAACGGCTCGGACGTGTTCGGCTCGGACATCTGCACCTGCCGCCCCTATCTCACCCATGGTATCGAGGAGTGCGTCCGCGGGGCCCAGGCCGGCGGCGCCGGGTTGATCGTCTACAATCGCAAGGAAGGTCGTGCTCTCGGTGAGGTCACGAAATTCCTGGTCTACAACGCCCGCAAGCGGCAGCTGGGCGGGGACCAGGCCGCAACGTATTTCGCACGAACCGAATGCGTCGCCGGCGTGCAGGACGCGCGATTTCAGCAACTCATGCCCGATGTGCTGCAGTGGCTGGGCGTCGCGCGGATCGATCGCTTGGTCTCCATGTCCAACATGAAGTACGACGCGCTGATCGCCGCGGGAATAGAGATCGGTGAGCGTGTCCCCATCCCGGAAGAACTCGTGCCGAAGGACGCCCAGGTCGAGATGCAGGCCAAGAAGGCCGCCGGCTATTTCACGCTCGAAGGGGTCGCGGTCGATCCGACCGCTGAGATCGATGAAGATCTCAGGGACTGACGTGTCAGCGACCGACGCCCGAGGACCGGCGATGATGTCGAATACCAGCGAGCGCCCGGCAGATGCCGCGCTGGCGGCCAGCGCGCGGACGCTGCTCTCGGCGGCGGCCGTGCGAGACCGTGGGCAACGCCTCCTGGCATCGGCATTGGATGACCGAGTCGATGACTGGATCGTCGATCTCGATCGGCTGCCCCCGACCGCCGACTTCGTCGCGGCGGTGGTACGGGATCGGTATCCTCGGTTGGATCCCCCGCCGCATGCGCGATGGCGGCATTTCCAGTTCGCGGGGCGCGACCTGTGGCAGGAGACGGTCGCTGCCAAGCGCTGGCCGAGTCCCGCCGCGGCCGCTCGCTCGGCCTTTGACTTGGTCATCACGTCGGTGCTGCTCGATGCGGGTGCAGGTGCCGATTGGCGCTACCACGACCCCGCGACGGGGATCGTCGCCGGACGCTCGGAAGGGTTGGCACTCGCGAGCCTGCGTTGGTTCGAGAGCGGCGGCTTGTCGGATGATCCGACCGACAAGCTGCGAGTCGATGCCACGGTGCTGCGCCGTGCCGATGCGCGGGGGATGAATCAGGCGCTGCAGGTGTCGGATACCAACCCACTGTTGGGCGCCGCGGGTCGCGCCTCCTTGTTGAACCGTCTGGGAGCGGCAGTGCAGGCGCGGCCGGAGCTGTTCGCCGTCGCCGACACGCCGCGGCCCGGGGGGCTGTTCGACGCCCTGGCGGCCCGCGCATCAGGCAACCGCCTGCCCGCCGCCAGTCTGCTGGAGGCCTTGCTCGATGCATTCGGGCCCATTTGGCAAGATAGGCCGAGCTTAGGGGGAGTGTCGCTCGGCGACTGCTGGCCCCATCCCGCGCTCGCGGGCGACGCGCCCGCCGATCGGTACGCACCCTTGCACAAACTATCGCAATGGCTCGCGTACTCGTTGATCGAGCCGTTGGAACACGCCGGCGTGACCGTGTGCGATGTCCACGAGTTGACCGGGCTGGCCGAATATCGCAACGGCGGCCTGTTCGTCGACTCGGGCGTTCTGCTGCCGCGCGACCCCAATGCTTGGTCGACTACGCACACGGTGTCAGATCCTTTTGTGGTCGGATGGCGCTCCATCACCGTGGCACTCCTCGACCGGATTGCACCGCTGGTGCGCGAGCGGCTCGGATTGAGCGTCGACCAACTTCCCTTGGCGCGCGTGCTGGAGGGCGGCACCTGGGCAGCCGGCCGTCTCGTTGCGCGGCAGCGGCGCGCCGACGGCGGTCCTCCTTTTCATATCTCAAGCGACGGGACGGTGTTCTGATGGAAAATGTAGTCACGGTCGATCATCCGCTGGTGCAGCACAAGCTCGCGCTCATGCGCGACAAGACCACATCCACGAAGGGCTTCCGTCAGCTGACGCGCGAGATAGCAACCTTGCTGTGCTATGAGGTGACGCGCGATCTGTCGCTCGACCTGGTCGAGATCGAGACGCCGCTGATGACGATGCAGGCGCGCATGCTGTCCGGCAAGAAGCTCGTCTTCGCACCGATCCTGCGCGCCGGGATGGGCCTGCTCGAGGGTATGCTCGACCTGGTTCCTTCCGCGCGCGTGTCCCACATCGGACTGTATCGCGATCCCGAGTCTCTGGTCGCCGTCGAGTACTACTTCAAGGCGCCGACCGACCTGCCGGAACGCCTGGTGATCGCCGTGGATCCCATGTTGGCCACCGGCAATACCGCGGTGGCCGCGATCGATCGTCTCAAGGAACACGGCGCGAGCGAGCTGCGCTTTGTCTGCTTGCTCGCGACGCCCGAGGGACTGGCCAAGTTCCGCAGCCACCATCCCGACGTGCGCATATGGACCGCGGCCATCGACGAGCGGCTGAACGAGCATGGCTACATTCTGCCGGGACTCGGGGATGCCGGCGACCGGCTGTATGGCACGCGGTAAAGCGCGACGCCTTCAGCGCGCCAAAACGGCAGTGACCAGCAGTGCTATCGCCAACGCCTGGGCGCCGACGCGCGCCCACATCAACGGCGTGCTCAGTTCCGCGTCCGTCGTACCGCCTCCGGACATCGCCAGCAGGCCCATGAACATGATAACCACCGTGATGAGCATCGCGGCGAAGATCGCAACCGAAAATAGATCCATGTTGCACTCCCAATCTTTGGTCAGCGCCTAAATAAAAAGTGTGTGTTCGCGCCGGAGAATACTACCCCGGTGAAAAGCGCGCACGGTCGCGCGGTGATGCATCGCACAAGACAATCCACCACGCGATAGCGGGGCGAAGGCCAACGGCACGACCGGCGAAGGTGATCGCGGCGCCGGAATATCTCTTCCCAACCGAAAACGCTTGTGCGACACTCGGAACGAGTAGCGCGGTGCAAGAACAATCAGCATTGCGTGTGAAGTCGGGTGAAGAGATCGAGTTCATCGGTTGCCGCAAGCGATTGCGGGGGGGAATACCATGAAGTGCATCTACTTTCTCACTCCCACCTTGGCAAGCACCGATCAGGTGTCCGCCGATCTGCACTCCGTGGGCGTCAAGGATTTCTACCTGCACGTCATTTCCCGCGACCACCACGGGCTGAAGCAGCACCACATCCACTCCAGCAATTACTTCGAAACCCTCGACATCGTGCGCGATGGATTCATCGGCGCCGCGCTGGGATTGCTCATCGGACTGGCAGGCGTCGGATTGTTGATCTACCTGAAGCCGTTCGGCGCTTATGAAGTGCCGGCGTTCGTCTATGCAGTCCTGGTGGGAGCGGCCACTCTGTTCGGCGCCTGGGAAGGCGGCCTGGTAGGAATCGACAGCGAGAACAAGAAGCTGGCGAAATTTCACGACGATCTGGTAGCAGGCAACTACCTGATACTGGTCTATGTGCGCAAGCATCGGGAAGCGGCGGTGCGCAAGATGATGCAGGAAAAGCATCCGGATGCTCAGCTGGTGGCGATCGATTCGCACTTCGTCAATCCGTTCAGCGACGTGAAAAGACTGTCGGAGACTCCCCCACAACGAGCTTGATCCCGCGGCGTAAATCGTCTCTCAGGGTTGCCCCATGATATTTGCGTATGCATTGATCTTCTTGGTGGTCGGCACGGTCCTGTTTCACTTTCTGAGCCCGTGGTGGTTTACCCCGATCGCATCCAACTGGACGATGATGGACCAAACCGTCGGCATCACGTTCTGGGTGACCGGTGTCGTATTCGTCGCGATCAACCTTTTCATGGCGTATTGCATCATCCGTTACCGCCATCGCAGAGGAGTTCAGGCGGAGCATCGGCCTCTCCTGGCCCATTATCAGCCGGAGAACAACAAGCTCGAATGGTGGCTCACGATCATCACGTCCGTCGGCATCGCCGCTATGTTGGCCCCGGGCCTTGCGGTCTGGGCCAAATTCGTCACCGTGCCGAGCGACGCGTCGGAAGTCGAGGTCGTGGGAGAACAATGGAATTTCAGTTATCGTTTTCCCGGCAAGGACGGCGTTCTCGGCACCACCGACGTTCGTTTGGCCAGTGTCGACAATCCGTTCGCAATCGATCCGAACGATCCCAAGGGCCAGGACGACATCGTCGTATCGAGCTCCGAACTGCATCTGCCCCTCGGCCGACCGGTCAAAGTGCTGTTGCGCGCCAAGGATGTTCTGCATCAGTTCGCGGTGCCGGCTTTCCGCGTGAAGATGGATATGGTGCCCGGCATGGTCACCTACTTCTGGTTCACGCCCACCCGCACCGGGAGTTATGACGCGCTGTGCGAACAGCTATGCGGCATGGCGCATTTCACGATGCGGGGACGCGTGGTGGTGGACGAGCCGGATGCTTTCCAAGCCTGGCTGGCCAAGCAGCCCACCTACGCTCAAACCCGGGCGGAGACGGCCGGCGACCCGGCGGCCGGTCAGGCGTCATACGCGCTCTGCAGCGCCTGTCACGGACCATCGGGCGAGGGGAATCCGCAATTGAATGCGCCGAAGTTGAGCGGCCAGGCGAGCTGGTATCTGGTGCGGCAATTGCAAGATTTCAAGCACGGTGTGCGCGGCGCCGCTACCCAAGATACCTACGGCAAGCAAATGGTGCCGTTCGCCGCCACTCTCGGCGACGATGCAGCGATCAGGAACGTCGTCGCGTACATCGCTTCGTTACCGGATACGCATCCCGCCGGCACGCTCTCGGGTAACCCCGAGCGAGGCAGAGCGCTGTACGCGACCTGTGCGTACTGCCACGGGGGCAGCGGCCAAGGGGTTTGGTCGACCAACGCCCCTCGCCTCTCGCACATGAGCGATTGGTACATGAAGCGTCAGTTGCAATATTTCCAGCAAGGGCTGCGCGGCAGTCACCCGCAGGATTTCAATGGCGCGCAAATGGCCGCGATGGCGAAGGTGCTCGACGGTGACCAGGCCATCAACGACGTGCTTGATCACATCGATACGCTGTAGTGGACGCTTAGGCTCGAAGAGAGGTTTCCGATGGCTTATGTTGCAATCGCCGACCGTGATCACGCACATGAGGGTCATGAGCCGCACACCTTCCTTACCAAGTATATTTGGAGTCAGGACCACAAGGTCATCGCGATCCAATACACCGTCACCGCGATCGCAATCGGTTTGGTCGCCCTCACGTTGTCGGTTTTGATGCGTCTACAGCTCGGTTTTCCGCATGCCTTTTCGCTGATTGCGCCGCAGAATTACTACCAGTTCATCAGCTTGCACGGCATGATCATGGTGATCTATTTGCTCACGGCGCTTTTTCTGGGCGGCTTCGGAAACTATCTCATCCCCTTGATGTGCGGTGCCCGGGACATGGTTTTTCCCTATTTGAACATGGTGAGCTACTGGGTCTATCTGCTTGCGGTACTGGTTCTGGTCGTGGGGTTCTTCGTGCCGGGGGGGCCGACGGGCGCGGGCTGGACCTTGTATCCACCCCAGGCCATCCTCTCCGGTACGCCGGGAGCGAGATGGGGAATCCTGTGCATGCTCGCGTCACTCGCCATTTTCATCGTGGCTTTCACGATGGGCGGGCTGAACTATGTCACCACCGTGCTGCAGGCCCGCTGCCGCGGTATGACCATGATGCGCCTCCCGCTATCCGTGTGGGGAATCCTCATGGCGACGGTGTTGGGGCTGCTTGCCTTTCCGGCCTTGTTCGTTTCGGCGGTGATGATGACGCTGGATGCCTTGATCGGCACCAGCTTCTTCATGCCGGCGATCTCCTCGATGGGCCAGCCGTTGGGGTACAACGGCGGCAGCCCGCTGCTGTTTCAGCACCTGTTCTGGTTCTTCGGTCATCCGGAGGTCTACATCGTGGCGTTGCCGGCTTTCGGCATCGTCTCCGATCTGCTCAGCACCCATGCCAGAAGGCATATCTTCGGCTATCGCATGATGGTCTGGGCCATATTGGCCATCGGTTGCCTGAGCTTCGTCGTCTGGGCGCACCACATGTATGTCAGCGGCATGAATCCGTATTTCGGCTTCTTCTTCGCCACCACCACGCTCATCATCGCCATTCCGACGGCCATCAAGGTCTACAACTGGGTACTCACGCTGTGGCGCGGCGACATCCATCTCACGGTCCCGATGTTGTTTGCCATCGGCTTCATCTTCACCTTCATCAATGGCGGCCTGACGGGCCTGTTTCTCGGCAACGTGACCGTCGACGTGCCGCTGTCGGCGACCTACTTCGTGGTCGCGCACTTCCATCTGGTGATGGGCGTATCCCCCATCCTCGTGGTGTTCGGGGCCATCTACCATTGGTATCCGAAGATCACGGGCCGCATGCTGAACGACACCATGGGTCGAATCCATTTTTGGACGACGTTCATCGGCACCTACTCGATCTACCTGCCGATGTACTACCTCGGCATCCTCGGTCTGCCGCGCCGTTACTACGCGTACAGCGATGCCATCCAGTTCATTCCGCCCTCTGCGGCAACCATGAACAAATGGATCACCATTTACGCGCTGATCGTTGCCGCCGTGCAATTGCTGTTCCTGGCCAACTTGGTCTGGTCTTACTTCAACGGCAAGCCGGCGGGCGGCAACCCGTGGCGCGCCACGACGCTCGAATGGCAGACACCGCAGACGCCGCCCCGCCATGGCAACTGGGGCGAACGATTGCCCGTGGTATATCGCTGGGCCTACGACTACAGCGTGCCGGGCGCCAAAGAGGATTTCATCCCGCAAAACGTTCCGCCCGACAGCTTGGCGCCCAAGGGACACAACCCTCTAGGTCAAACATGAGCGAACCGAGATGAATATTTGGGTTGCCTATGGCGCACTTCTGGGCGGTGTGATCCTCTGGCTCTTTCTGATCCGAAGCTTGCGTACGCGCTCCTGGGAGCGCCATGGATCGGGCGACCAGCGGCGCCATACCCATGGCGACGTCGGCGCAGTGAGTCTGCCGCCCGCACGAATCGGCCTCTGGATTTTTCTTGCGGTGATCACCTCGCTGTTCGCCTTGTTTTTCTCGGCCTACTTCATGCGCATGGGACATGGTCACGGCGCCGGGCACGGAATTACCGACTGGCGATCCATCAGCAAACCGCCCATTTTGTGGCTCAACACCGCGACGCTGATCTTGAGCAGCGTGGCCATGCAAGTGGCGCGGCGTGCACTCAATTCCAGGCGGCGCGAGCGCGTCAGCGGCTTTCTAATAGCCGGCGGAGCGTTCGCGCTCTTGTTCCTGATCGGTCAGCTGGTAGCGTGGCAGCAACTGCACGACGCCGGGTATGTGATGACCAGCGGCCCGGCGGATGCCTTTTTCTACGTGTTGACGGCCTTGCACGGCTTGCACGTGCTCGGCGGACTGGGCGTGTGGCTGAGAACGATGATACGCATGCAAACCAGCGGGGTCGAACTCATCGATGTACGCCTGAGCATCGAACTGTGTACGGTGTATTGGCATTTCCTGCTGCTGGTCTGGATGGTGATGTTCGCTTTGCTGTTGTCTACCTGACGCCGAGGTTGCGCGTATGGCACAAGACGCATTGGTCGACCCTCAATCGAGACCGAGTGACGGTCTGGATGGTGTGACCTCGGACTGGTCCGGCGACAAGCAGGTGTTCCCCGTGCCTTGGGGCAAGGCGATGATGTGGATCTTCCTGCTGAGCGACACGTTCATTTTTTCATGCTTCCTGACGTCGTACATGAACGTGCGGATGTCGACCACGGCGCATTGGCCGAATCCGAGCAAAGTTTTTTCTCTGGACATCGGCGGACACGAAGTCCCCCTCCTGCTCATTGCGATCATGACCATGGTGTTGATCACGAGCAGCGGCACCATGGCCATGGCGGTCAATTTCGGGTACCGCCGCGACCGCGCCAAGACCACGGCGTTGATGGCTGCTACGGCGCTGCTGGGCGCAACCTTCGTCAGCATGCAAGCGTTCGAATGGACCAAGCTCATCGTGCACGAAGGGGTTCGGCCATGGATCAATCCGATGGGCGCTCCGCAGTTCGGCTCGTCTTTCTTCATGATCACCGGTTTTCACGGCTTGCACGTTTCGGCCGGCGTGATCTATCTCGCCGTCGTAGCCCGTCGAGTCTGGACCGGCTTCTACGATCGCAAGGGCAGCTACGAGACAGTCGAGGTTGCCGGCCTGTACTGGCATTTCGTCGACCTGGTGTGGGTATTTATTTTTGCGTTCTTCTATCTGTGGTAGGGAAAACCGATGAATGACGTCGCCGCAACCGAAGCCGCCCATGAACATGGGGAAGGTCAGCAGCATCCCATCCGCATTTATTTATGGATCTGGGGCCTGCTGTTCGTTTTCAGCACCTTTTCCTATCTCGTGGATTACTTTCAGTTTCACGGCGTTCTGCGCTGGTCGCTCATCATTTTATTCATGCTGGTGAAGGCCGCCTTCATCGTCGGAATTTTCATGCACATGGCGTGGGAGCGCCTTGCGCTCAAGTTGGCGATCCTGGTTCCGCCGCTGTGCTTGCTGATCCTGATCGGGCTGATGGCGAGTGAAGGGACGCATACTTTCGTCACTCGCTGGGCGGCGTTCGCGCGGTGAGTTCAGCAGTCTATTGCCAAGGCGCGGTTACCGTCGTTTGGGCGTGCGCCGCGATCGCCGCGGCAGTTCTTGCGACCATGGTTTATTCGCTGATCGCCTTTTACAGATCTGCCGCAGCCGGGGCACGGCGCGCTACCGGCATATCGGCCCAACTCGTCTGGTCGCTGATTCCAATCGGCATTTTTCTCGGTATCGCCGTACCCGTGATCAAAGCGCTCTTGTTCACCGGCGACCATTGCAGCCGGTAGCCGCAACCTACTTGTTGAGCGACACCAAGTAGTCGACCGCCATGCGAATCGTCGCGTCCGGCCAAGTGGTGCCGCCGCGCGGCGGCATATTGCCTTTGCCGGCGATGACGTGGGAATAAAGCGTTTCCTTCCCCTGAGCAATGCGCGGGGTCCACGCTGCGCGGTCGCCGACTTTCGGCGCCCCATTGATGCCGAGCGTATGGCAGGCTGAGCACACCTTGGCGAAGGCCTCCTCGCCGGTGGCCGGAACGTCCGCCGCAGGCGCGGCTACCTTGGGGGCCAATGCCGCATTGTCCTGTCCCGCAATGGCGACCTGCGCGAACGGGGCGATAGAGTGCTTCACATCCTTCAGGCGCAGCGGGTCCAGCAAC
>JALYHU010000026.1 GCA_030776345.1 Pseudomonadota bacterium
CTGTTAATCCGTTGGTCGGGAGTTCGAATCTCTCCCGGGGAGCCATCGATCATTTGGCCTAAAAACCGATTTTTGGCAAGGTCTGTTTTTCGACCCCAATTCGAACTCCCGACATAAAACAAGCCGAGTTCGACAGCGCCGCGCAGCGGCGATGATCGCCGTCGGGCTTCGCGACGGCGACCCGAAGGGTGAGGCGCGCAGCGCCGAATAATCTCTCCCGGGGAGCCAAAACACACGGTGTCCGAGACCCTTTGCCGCGACCGGCGGGTCGGCGCGTCAATTCGAACTCCCGACATAAAACAAGCCGAGTTCGACAACTTGGCCGCAGGCCAAGTTGGACGCCGGAGCGCAGCGAACGGCGGTCCGAAGCGCAGCGAACGGCGGTCCGGAGCGCAGCGAACGGCGGTCCGGAGCGCAGCGGAGGACGAGAGGCCGAAGGCCCCGAAGCAATCTCTCCCGGGGGAGCCAACCACACACGGCCGGCCGAGGCTCCCTTTCCCGCGGACGACAGATGACACCCACGACCACTCATCGCCGATTTCGGCGCACTCGACGGGCCCGTTGCAGCCGAAACCACAACCGCCGAGATCCCGGCGCGATTCGTGAGAAAGTGACGACAGCGCCCGCTGAACCGTGGCGCTCGCCGGTCTCTTAGTTCAACACGGAGCAAGATATGAGAATATTTATGATTGCGCTATCGCTGGTACTTACGAGTTGCGGTAATTTCGACAGACACGTCGCAAACATCACGGGGTCATCCGAAAGCTGTATTGATGGCGTGAGGTACATACAGTTCCCGAGCGGTGCATCGGTCAAGTATACGCGCGAAGGCCGAATCGCAACGTGCTAGGTGCTGCGCCGGCGGCTCCCCAGGGAGGAAACAATGGAACAGAAGAATCTCGAAGAACTGGTGCGGGACGGCACGCTAACGAGTCCTGGGGATGTTCGTCTCGCGCAAGGAATGCGTGAGTTGCTGGGCTTCGATGATCCTCTGGGCAAAGTTATAAGCGCGCTCGCGTTCGCAGCGGACAAGCATCGAAATCAACGCCGCAAGGATGCACACAAGATCTGCAATCTGCGCGATCTCCACAAATCGCCGCCGGCCGACTGGTCCGTGGAGCGCCGACGCGAGCACTTCGACTGGGCCAAGCGGGTGGTCGAGGCCCTGCGTGGCTCGTATCCGTTCCTCGACCGGCTTTTCGATGCTGAATATGCGCGGCGCCCTTAGCATGCCCGTCCCTCCACGCGCAGTTCAAGCCGATATCGTGACGTTGCCGGTCGATGCGATCGTGAATGCGGCGAACTCATCGCTCTTGGGCGGCGGAGGCGTCGATGGTGCCATTCACCGGGCGGCTGGGCCCGAACTTCTCCGGGAATGCCGCGGCTTGAACGGGTGCAAGGTCGGAGAGGCCAAAATTACCAAGGGCTATCGGCTGCCCGCGAAGTATGTCATTCACACGGTGGGCCCCGTCTGGGCCGGCGGCGCGCAAGGCGAGGCTGAGGCGCTTGCGTCCTGTTATCGCCGTAGCCTCGAGGTCGCGGCGGCGCACGGGGTGACCAGCATCGCGTTCCCCGGTATCAGCACCGGCGTGTATGGTTACCCGAAGCGCGAGGCGTGCAAGATCGCCGTTGCGACGGTCGGCAAACAGCTGGCAAGCAGCCCGGAAGTCGCCGTGACCTTTTGCTGCTACTCGGCGGAGGATCTTGCGCTCTATGACCAGTTCCTTCGTCTGAAGTAGGTACATCCCCTCAATACGGAAATCGCTGGAATGAGTATGCTGCGCACATGCAAAGAGCATATCAGTCGCTTTTGGCTCGGCTGCTCCAGGCCACGCTGACATTTGCAGTTTGTGGCGCGGTTGAGGCAGCGCCAACAATTTCCGGCGGGAGCCGGCTCTACGGGCCCTGCGTTGTCTGCCATCAGCCGAACGCCTGGGGTTCGCCGGACGGCGGCATCCCGAGCCTTGCGGGCCAACAGAAACGCTACATAGAAAAGCAACTTGCCGTGTTCCGATCGGGAGCACGCGAGGATACGGCAATGCAAATCGTAGCGGTGCATCCGACGCTCAGTAACCAAGCCAACATCGTTGCCTTGGCGAGCTATCTTTCGGGGCTGGACGCGAACCCCAATCCGGTGAAGGGCTCTGGAGAGCACCTACGCGTGGGCCAGGAATTATTTGCGCACATCTGTGCTGCCTGTCACGGTGCCGATGGTCGAGGCAATCAAGACACCCGGGCGCCACGCATAGCCGGACAACATTATCCCTATCTGAGACGACAGATCGAGGCGGCTGCGAGTCTGCACAAGAACCTGGCACCGCCCGAGATGACCAGCGCACTGCGGGGTATGCGCCCTCAGGAAAAAGATGCTCTTGCCGATTACATTTCACGGCTCGGCAATTTGGGCGCTCTGTTGGATACCAACCGGACCGATGGGACGGCCAGATAGCCGCCGCCCGACGAGCGCGGCGTCTCTTACTCCAACCAACGGATGTGTCGCAAGGCTGCTTTGGTGCGAGCTTGCCTCCTCGATCACGCTGTCGCGCTATATTTCATTTTCGCTCGCCGAATTCATACCACATAGCGTTCAATACTCCGAACACCAAGGCGAAGCCGAGGCCCAGTATCCAGCTGAAATACCACATCACCGACTCCTTCGTATTCTAATAAGGTCCCACGTGCCGGCGAATAGCGTCGAGGGAAATCTGGCCACGCAATACGCGATAGACCCATGTCGTATATACCAAAACAATGGGCAGCAAAATAATGACTGCAATGAGCATGATGAACAGGGTCTTTGCACTGCTCGAGGCGTCCCAGACCGTTAGACCGTCTTCGGGGTTCGTGGATGATGGCATGAGAAACGGATACAGCCCGATTCCCGCGGTCAGTATCGTCGTGGCCTGTGTCACTCCACTGGCAACCAGCGCGACCCCGTGCCTACCCCCTCGAAGCAGAAGGATCGTCAGCAACGCCGCCGCAATAGCCCCGATGGGCACCAGCCAGAGCACTGGATGCATGACGAAATTACCGAGCCATGCACCGCGCGCGAGGACCACGCTCTTGAGAAGTGGATTCGACGGACCGCTGACATTGGGGACGGACGTCATTGTGTGTCCATTGAGGCTCATCCGGATCCATATTCCGGCAACAACAAACGCAGCTACAAAAACCAGCGCGGCGCACTGGCCCACTCGGGCAGAACGCGCACCGAGCTGCCCCGCCACTTTGAAGGACGCGTAGCTCGCTCCATGCATCAAGAGCATCGATAGGCTCACGACCCCGCACAACAATGCGAACGGATGCAATAGATTGAAGAAGCCTCCGGTGTAAACCGGGCGCATCATTGGGTCGAAATGAAAAGGAATTCCGATGAAGAGGTTTCCGAACGCGACGCCAAATAGTAGCGCCGGCACCATGCCGGCCACGAACAGCGCCCAATCACAGCCATTGCGCCACTGAGGATTGGCGAGTTTCCCTCGAAACGCGAACCCTACGGGCCGTAAGATGAATCCCACCAAAACCAAGAACATGGCGAGGTACAAAGAGGAGAACGACGCTGCGTACAGAAGCGGCCAGGCCGCGAACGCCGCGCCGCCGCCTAAGATGAACCAGACTTGGTTGCCTTCCCACACCGGTTCCACGGATTCGAGCAAAGCCCGACGCTCGTCATCCGTCCGCCCGACAAACCGAAATAGTGCGCAGACTCCCAAATCGAAGCCATCCGT
>JALYHU010000027.1 GCA_030776345.1 Pseudomonadota bacterium
TGACGGCGAACAACACCAGCTTCCAGTTCAACATCCCGCAGCTGGTGCGCTACTCCACCAACCAGCCGCGCACGGTGGGTGTACAGCTCAACTATAAATTTTGACGGAGGCGGCTAGACGCGGGCAGCTAGCCAGGGGTGGTAAGCCCAGGAAAGAGCGCGGCGTGGCATATCTCATTGAATCACGCCGAGGGCGGGTTAGAATCAGGCCATGGATTCGAAACTCGCGCGTGACGCCAGGAATGCCTTGCTCGCGGCCAATCAAGGGCTAAGCCCGGAGCAGCGATTGAACGCCTTTTTGGCGCACAGTCGATTGATGGTTGCGCTGTATCAATCCGGAAAGCGGCTTCGGGCTGAGGCCCGGGGCGTAACGGCGCCCTCGCCGGGGGGCGTTTCAGCCGGCCGCCAGTATCTTGGTGAACTGTAGGTCCATGTACGGCAAGTATTTGACCCGCGCCTCGGCCGCCACCATGAGCGGCGGCACCTCGCTCGAGACGTTCTCGAACTCGGCACGCGTAAGGTTCATCTTGCCGCGATCCAGGAGCGGCACGAGGCCGGCGTGTCGTGCCATCATCTCCTGCGCTTCCGGCGTGGCCGTGAAGTTCACGAACTCGACGGCCTCCGCCCGCTTGCTCGACTGAGCGAGCAGTGCCCACGCGCCGAAATCGATCACGCCGCCTTCCTTCGGAAATACGGACACCACCGGTGTGCCGTTCTTGGCCATGGTGTGGGCCACATCGTTGTAATACTGGCCGCCCAACACATCGCCGTTTTCGAGCGCCGTCTGCATGGTGCCCTCCTCCTGCCACCAGAGCTTGGCATTGGGCTTCAATTCGGCAATTTTCGCCAACACCTTGTCGATGCCCTCTTTGCTATCGAGTATGCCGTTACCGCCGAACCAAGTTCCAGCGGTTACCTCGAACAGATATGACGTACCACCTGAGTGCAGTCCCCAGGCGTTGCGGTGCGCCGGGTCCCAAAAGGCCTTCCAACTCGTGGGCGAAATTTTCATTTCATCCGTATTGATGACGAGGGTCTGGTACCAACCCATCGCGCCGACACCGTCCACGGCGCCGTCCTTGGTCCTGCCGACATAGCGTTCGGGCAACAGTTTGAGGCCCTGCAATTTGGAGACGTCGTAGTTTTGCCAGAGGCGCATCTCTCGCCCGCGGATCAGGTCGGTCTGATTCATGCAGCACAGGTCCATCGGCGCGGCGCCCGCCTTTTCGGCCTGCTGAAGCTGCAGCAAGAAGGCGGCGCTTTCCGACTGCGGAACCGACTCGATGGCGATGCCCGTGGCCTTGCGAAAAGCCGGATATACGAAGTTCTTGAAGCCCTCCTCGAAATAACCGCCGTAGGTAGACACCTTGAGGGTGCGCGCGGCATAGGCCGGACGAATGAGCGGTACGTTGGCGGCGGCCGCGACGCCGACCATGGCGGCGCCCTTCAGCAACGAACGCCTGGATACGGTCGCTTGCGAACCGCGGCGGCTGCTCGTGTTGCGCAGGTGCGCTTGGTTTCCGCGGCTTCGATCGGTCATGCAGATACCCGTTCACTATTGCCGGCGAGTTCCGCTACGATAGCGTACTGAACGGACCCATGCACGGACCGCGGCGTCGAACTCGAATTCGAACGAACGACTCGTGTCGGCAATCGAGTGCTTCACGATTCTGAATCAGCGCTCTGCGGGTCTGCAGGTCATGAATTCCGCGATCGAATGGGTGGAAGCGCCGCCTCTCGATGGTACGTTCATCGTGAATATCGGCGATCTCTTGGAGGGCTGGACCAACGGCCGCTTCAAGGCCACGCAGCATCGAGTCGTGAACACGGGACAGGAGCGCTACTCACTGCCCATGTTCTTCGCCGTCGATTACCACCCGGTGGTAGAGCCCTTGCCGCAGTTCATCACCGCGGAACGGCCCGCGGGCCCCCGATCACGACAACTCGGGAAGCGGCGTACTGGCGACGCCGGGGCGCATTTTAATGACCGCCCATGAAGCGGCCACCCAGGCCAGGGCAACGTACGGCCAAAGATTGTTGGGAAAATCCGGTACCGGATACAGACTGCGGTACAAAACCCACAGGAGCAATCCGGGACCCACCGCGCTGAACGCCGACCAGACGGGCCGTCGTTCGCGCCACACTTCGACGGTTTCCGCAGCGCCGACGCTGATGTACACGAGAATCAAGGCGAGCACGCCGATGGTGCTCGAATAGCTGTAATAGTTCCCCGCGCCGGCGAACGGCGCGCACAACAAGAACGGCACGATGACCAGTACCGCGGAGAGCGCGACGGCGGGCGCCGGCGTGCCATGCACGGGGTGCACCGCGCTCAAGGCCGGCGCGAGACCCCCTCGGCCCAAGGCGAACAGCACCCGCCCCGCGGCCGCCAAGGGACCCAGCATTCCGGAGAAGCAACTGACCGCGGCGGCTACGTCCAACGCAATGGCCAGACGCGGCGATGCGTAACGCAGCGCCAGATCATTCAACGGCGCTTCGGATTTGCCCAGCGCCTGGATGCCGTCCGCACCGAAGCCGATCACTTCGCAATAGGCCACGAAGGTAAAAAACAACCCGGACACAACCACCGTGAACAGCAAGGCGATGGGAATGTTGCGGCGGGGATCGTGGGTCTCCTCGCCCAGCGTGGCCGCACCCTCGAATCCCCCGAACGACAGAATGCAATAGACCATCGCGAAGCCCAGCCCCGCCCAACCGCCGAAGTCGGCGGACGGCCGAAAGCTCGCCGCACTCTCGGCGATGCCGGGCCGAACCCGCAGAAGAATGACGATGCACAACGCCAGGATGCCCGCCATGGCCGCCGCTTCGAGCCCCAGCATCAGCCGGCCCGCGAGCCTCATATCGCGAAACGCCAGCCACCATGCCACCAACAGGGCTCCCGCCCCCACGGCGATCCACCACGATCCCATATCGATGGATATGCCCTTCAGAGCCGCAGCGCTGAAGCTGCCCACCAACGCCGCCTGGCCGGTGGCGAACCCGACATAGGTCAACAACAGACACCAGCCCGCAACGAAGCCCGCGCGGCTGCCGAAGGTGTGCGAGATATAGGCGTAGGCCGAGCCGGCATGCGCAACCCGGTGCGTGAAGGCGACGAACGACAGCGCGACCAAGACCATCGCGACGGTACCGATCACGAAGGCGAGCGGCGCCGCCGCTCCCGCCGCCTGCACCACCAGTGTGACGTTGAAGGCCGCGGTGACGGTGGGACAAATCACCGACACCGACAAGCCCACCGCCTCGGGGAGACTCAAGCGCTTGATCAAGTTCGCCATACAGCGGCGCTCACTGCTTCCCGGTCAACCGCGCGATCTCCTCGAGCAGAGCCTCCGTCGCGATCTGCCGGCAGTAGCCGCGATTGTTGCGCAGCGACCAGTCATGCCTCTCCGCCGACAGCGTCACGCACGCATCGGTGGGCACCGTGACGAGGTATCCCAAATCGCAGGCATCGCGCACGGCGGAGTCGACGCATTGGTCGGTCAGGCAGCCGGCAACGATCAAGTACTTCGTTCCGAGATTGCGCAGCACATAGTCGATGTTGGTCGATATGAACACCGACGAAGAGGTCTTCGGAAACAGCATTTCATCGCCCAGGGGCGCCAGCTCATCGACCATGGCCGCGGCGGGCGAGCCCTTCGGCACGTTGAATCCCGTGATTTTATAGTCGAGCGAGCGATCCCGGCCATCGGCGGTCAGGCTCTCGATGAGCGTGTAGGTGACCTCGATGCGCGCCGCCCGGCAGGCCTTCTGCAGCCGCACCATGTTGGGCAGCGCCACCTCACGCAACGTGCGGAAGAAATAGCCGAAGCGCCGTTCTTTTTCGTCGGCGCTCAGATGTGCATATTCGCCGCCGTCCCAGCTGCAATTGTATTTCTGCACGTCGACGAACAACAGCGCCGCATGCTGCGGCTCGATGGGAATCTCGCGGCTGAGCGGTACGGTCATGCGCCGCCTTCGGCGGCTTTGCGGCTCACGGATTCAGTCATCGGTCGTTCCCCAGAAAAATGTGTTCTGCCGCCTGCAGCGCCCTGCAAATGCGTTCGGCCCATGCTTCTTGTCCCGCATCATCGCCGATCAAATCCTGGCGCACCTCGATCTCCACGTGCGGCAGCCCGCGCGCCTAGCCGTGGCGCGGGATGCTGTAGTCGGTTTCATCGCTCACGAAGTAAGGTTCGTTATCGCCGATGTGCAGATCCGCTTCGAGCCGCAACATGTCGAGCATCAGCCCGGCAAAGCGGCGATCGCGGTTGTACAGCACCGCGGCATGCATCTCGCGCCGCACGCCCTTGAAGATATTCGTCATGCTGTGCTGAGCCACCAGAATGGTGCGCCGTCCCGCCGCCGCCCGCTCGTCGAGCAGCGCGCGCACGCGATCGTGATAAGGGGCGAAGATCTCAGCGCGCCGCGCTGCGATTTCCTCGGCGGTCAACCCGATATTGCCCGGGATCTCGAGGGACTCCCCGATGGTCGGAATCGACGACGGCACCCGCGGATCGCGATTGCAATCGATGACCAGACGCGAATAGTTTTGCGCCACCAACGGTGCGTCGAGCGCCGCCGCCATGCGCCGCGCCACGCCCAGCGCGCCGATGTCCCACGCGATATGACGCTGCAGCTCCGAGGCCGGCAGACCGAGATCCCCCAGGCGGCGCGGGATGCGCCGGCTGGCATGATCCACCAGGATGACGAAGTTGGAGCGTCCTTCGCGACCCAGTTCGAGGAACGGCGCGGGCTCGTGGGCATCGAGCAACGTGTAGCCGCCGGCTCCGCTCATAGTGACCGTGCCCGCGCGCGCGGCTTCAACCGCGAGGATGCGGCGGCAGCCGGGTGAACCGGCGCACCATGGTCAATAGACTTCCGCATAACGACGGCATATCTCAGTTTCATCCAATCCTTCCAGACCTTTGATTTCTGCCCGCTTGAACTGCACATAGGCCGCGTGCAAGTCACGACCCAACCACTCCGCCGCCGACTCGCTGGCTCCCAACAGCGTCAGCGCCGCGCCCAGATCACCGGGCAGCGCCTGCGGATTCGCCGCATCGATCTCCCGCCCCGTGCGGATTCCGTCGAGACCGGCCTGCACCAGCACCGCGAGCGCGAGGTATGGACTCGCGGTGGCATCGGCGACGCGAAATTCCAGATTGAATTGCCGAGCGCGCTGCGCCCGGTCGCTACCCGCCGCCGAACAGATGCGCACCGCCGCGCCGCGGTCCAGCGCACCGACATCGGCCTTCAGGGGGGCCCAGCGATTCGGACGCATGCGGTAATAGGAAGGGAGTGATGGCGCAGTCACCGCGCAAAGGGCGGGCAAGTGATGCAAGACCCCCGCCACGAACTGCCGGCCGAGCGGGGCCAAAAGCAAAGGCTGCCGCTCATCGTACAGAATCGGCTGATCGTTCCGGTCCAGGAAGCTCCAATGGATGTGCGTGCCATTGCTGGTGCCGCTGGGCGTGGGCAGCGGCGTGAAACTCACCCGGTGTCCCATGCGAAAAGCTACCGCCTGCGCAAGTTCCCGCGTGACCACCGCGTCATCGGCGGCCCGCAACCCGAGAGCGGGCGCCACCGTGACCTCGAATTGCTGCGGCCCGAATTCCGCCAGGAAAGAATCCGGAATGACACCGGCGTGGCGCAGCGCTGCCAGCAAAGATTCGCCGAACAGTCCCTGCCGCCGGTAGGCATCGAGTCCGTAGGGTTGCGCCGGATGCGCCGCGACGCCGCTATAGGTGAACTCCTGCTCGAAAGCCGCCAGCAGCGTGAGGCCGGTCTCGCGGTGCAGCCGGTCCAAGGCGCGCCGCAGGACATAGCGCGGACAGAAGGCCCACGGCGCGCCCTCCAGAGTCCGGATGTTGCCCAACAGGAAGGATTCCGCCGCGCCGCCGTCGAAGGGAACCGCGACCCGGGTGGCCGGGTCGGGGACCAGAAACACTTCCCCGAGAGTGCCGAAGGGCGTCGTCTGAATGGAGCCGAACGCCGAGATGAACATGTTGGTCGGGGCGAGACCCACCCCGCGCTCCAGGCGGGCGGGCAGATCGGCGGCGGGAAAGCTCTTGCCGCGAAAATGACCGGAGAGATCGCTGGTGCCGACGAAGACGATCTGTTCACGTTCCATAGGGACCTTCGGGATGATCGCCGGGGCCGCCACGGCCGTCGCTGCGATCCATCAACACTATCACGAACGCGGCATTCGCCTCCCGCAATAGTGCCCGCCGCGTCAGGTGCGAAGATAGCTCGCGCCGTTCACATCGATGATGCTGCCGGTCATGGCCGCCGGCGCATCGAGAGCGCAAAACACCGTTGCTTGCGCAATCTCCTCCGGCATCGCAACGCGGCCCAGCGGGTGTTGCGCCAGGATCTCCGCGCCGCTCGGTCCGTCGAGCAGACTCGCCGCCATATCGGTCGCAACGAACCCCGGCGCAAGACAGTACACATAGACGCCATGCGCGGCCAACGCCTTCGCCATCGATTGACTGAGGGCATTGAGGCCCGCCTTGCTCGCGCCGTACGCCGGGGCATCGGGTTCACCGCGGAACGCCCCGCGCGATGAGATATTGACGATCCGGCCACGTCCCCAATTGAGCTCCTGTGACAGCGGGTGAGCGGCCATGGTCTGAGCCGCCATGGTCTGGGCGGCCAGCAGCGAAAGATTCGCCGGGCCCAGCAGATTCGCCGCGAGAGTCACTCGCCACGCGGCTTCCCACTGGGGGAATCCCGTCGAGAGCGGCGGATGGTCGACGAAAAGGCCTGCGTTGTTCACGAGGATGTCGATTCGTCCGAAGGCCTGGATCACCTCCTGCCACAGCCGCACCGTCGCTGCCGCATCGGTGAGATCCGCGTTGCAAAGGATGTGCCCCTCACCGGTGAGCAGAGTGAGTGTCTCGTCGGCAGCCGCGTGATTCGTGCGGTAGTGCACGGCCACCCGCACCCCGCGTGCCGCGAGCATCCGCGCGATCGCACGGCCAATGCCCCGCGACGCACCCGTCACCAGCGCGGTGCGCCGCGGCCCCGCCTCGCTCGCCCGATCAACTGCCGTAGCCTGTCCGGCGATTTTTGATGGTTCCATGCGTTAATCTATCTCACAAGCACCAGGGAGTTGCCATGTTTCTGCTCCGTCACGGACAAAGCTATTTCAACCTGCATTTTACCGAGACTCGCGTGGACCCGGGCATCGAAGACCCCGAACTGACGCCGCTGGGTACCGAGCAAGCGATCGCGGCAGCCCAGGAACTGGCGGATGTCGCGCTGACGCGCATCATCGTGTCGCCGTTCACGCGCGCCCTGCAGACCGCAGAACCCATACGCGCCATGCACCGCGTGCCAGTGGACATCATGCACGAGGTCCGTGAGCGGGCGGCTTTCGTGTGCGACATCGGCAGTCCGCCCAGCCGGCTCGCCAGCCGCTTCCCCCACCATGATTTCGCCCATCTGCCCGCGCGATGGTGGCATGTGGGCACCGAGACCCTCGAGGCCACGAGCGTGCGCGCCGATGCGTTTCGAACCCTCATGGCGGCGCGCGAGGATAGCGCCACCACGCTATTGGTGAGTCATTGGGCGTTCATTCTCGCGCTGAGCGGAGTCTCACTCGCCAATGGCGAACTGCTGGAGTACGAGCCGCGCAGCCAAGCGCCCGAGCGCGGCGCATAGAGTACGTAAGCCTTCTGCCGCGTGAAGCGCCCTGGCATAGCGCGTCGCAACTTTGACCCCCCCGCGAAGGAATCACAAATTTGCCCCGGAGCCTCCATGAGGCGCGCCAGGCTCACCTCGCGCTTCAACCGCTCCATCACTTCGTCCGGGATGCGTGCCATGCCGTATTTCCAAGAACCGGGGTAGCCCAAAACCTGTCAAGTACCTAAGCAACAAATAACTCGGGTGCAGACTACGCCACTTTGGCGTATAGTCAACGGCGTTCCGCATAGGAGACTTTAAAGTCATGGCTACTTCATTCGCGATCACCCTAGGTGCCGGCAGCTCTATGACCCAAGACGAGAAGGTGTTTTTCCAGCAGCTCGGCGCCCGCATCGCCGCCTTGCGCAAAGATCAAGGCATGACCCAGGTGCAGCTTGCGGAGATTCTCGGGCTTACCCAACAGATGGTCGCCTCCTACGAGGTCGGCCGCCGGCGCGTGCCAGCTTCGCTCCTGCCGCAGATCGCCGAGACGCTCGCCGTCTCGTTCGAGGAACTCATCGGCAAAAAGGACGTGCAGCCCGCCAAGCGGGGTCCCGCCTCGAAGTTGCAGCAGCAGATCGAGCGTATCCAGCGTTTGCCGCGAGCCAAGCAGCGTTTCGTCATCGAGATGCTCGACACCGTCCTCGCTCAAGCCAGCCGCTAGAAGCGATTATCGTGGCTCAGGCGAAGCGCTCAGCTCTCGTGCCGGTTCATGACATCACCCGCGCCATCCTCGTCCTGCGCGGCCACCGCGTGCTCCTGGATGCCGAGCTCGCCAGCCTCTATGGCGTCACCACCAAGCGCTTGAACGAGCAGGTCAAGCGCAACGCCGCGCGCTTTCCGGGAGATTTCAAGTTCCGGCTCACCCGAACCGAGACCGAGGCTCTGAACCGGTCGCAAATTGCGACTGGTTCCCAGAAGCACCGCGATCCGCGATTTCCACCCTACGTGTTCACCGAACACGGCGCCATCATGGCCGCCGCCGTCCTCAATAGCCCCCGCGCCGTGGAGATGAGCGTCTACGTGGTACGCGCCTTCGTGCAACTGCGCGAGCTGCTTGCCTCGAACACCGGCCTGGCCCGCAAGCTCAATGAACTCGAAGGCAAGCTCAAAAATCATGACGAAGCGATTGCCGCCATCCTCTCGGCCATCCGTGAACTGATGAACCCACCGGCCGCGAAGCGCCGTGGCATCGGCTTCACCGCCAATATCGACGAGAAGCTGTAGCGATTCCGCAACTCAAGTGGGGCTAACACGATGATTTCTGCCAGACCCCAATCCTATGAGCTACGATTTGGCAGTGTTGTCAGCGGCATGCTCAAGGAGCTTTGCCCATTCCCAATATTTGCCGGACGAACTCTTCCACGCTTTTAACCTGAACCGCCTCCCCGCGCTCGATGGCTCGCGCCATCTGCCTGGCAAGCCGGCCGGGTGGATCGCTTTCTCGGCGCTCGTGGAGCATTTCAAGTTTCCCCGTTGACTTCGGGAACCATACTTCCGAGTTTCCGCTCGCGTCGAAAAATCCTAGCCCATGTTTGGCCGCAAGACTGACCACCTTTTCATAGGCGTTCTGGCTGTTCAACCCGGCAAAGGCAACGTAAATGAACATTGGCCCCACGCAATAGTCGGCGCTCGGACTCTGCTCTATCTCGTCAATGCTAGGTCGATCCGGACCGTTAATCGGCACGAAAGTGTCGATCATATCCAGGTACCAGGCTCTCAACGCCGGCGATGCATTTTTCGGATTGCAGTAATCGATGCCCGGCGACCATTCAGTCTGCATCTCATACCAATCAAGGAAGGTCTTTCGTTCGCGAAGATTGTCTTGAGGCTCGAAGACGAAAAGGTCGTAACTCATAGGCGGTAGTGATCCAAAAAGGGCTTTCCGATCGAAGCTCTGTTCCCAGTGACGGCGGTAGAACTCGGCGAATGCGGCAATGTCCTTGAGCGGGCCCGGCTCAAGGCAGCAAGGCCGGCACTGCGCGTCGCGGCCTCAGGGCGCGATGGGCGAGAGCTTCAACTCCTGGATGCGCGGCGGACGGGTTGGCGCGAGTTCCAAGCTTCCACGCATGCGGCCGTGCGAGCAGCGCCACGTGAATTCGCCGGTCAGTGCACCGGTCGCCGTCAGCGGCGCCGTCGTGTCGCAATCGCCGACCTGCGCCTGCAGCTTCGAGAGATCGCGCGCCCAGCCCTCGGCCGAGCGGTCCAGCAAGAAGTTCATCGCCAGCGCGTCGCCGACGGTGGTAACGGTGCCCGCCGCATAGATCGCGCCGGCTGCACGATATGCGTTCGCGATATCGACGCTCAGCGGAACGGGCCGCTCGGCGGGGAGCGCTCCCCCTCTTTGCAACGCGATGGCCGCGTCCCACACCGGTGCGGACGGCCCGGCGTAGGTGCGATTCGCAAACGCGAAAATACCCACGCCACGATTCGGCAGCAGCAGTACGTGCGAGCCATAGCCCGGATAGCCTCCGCCATGGCTGAGCGTGAAGCCGAGGTCGCAGTCGACCGCGACGATCATGCCCATGCCGTAGGTCGCGGCCTGACGGCAAGCGTCGGCGCCGCTGTGGCCGAAGCGAGCGCGTACCCGCGGAAAGTTCGATCCCTGCGCGAGTTCGCGCACGCTCGCGCGCTTCACCGGCCCCGTGTCCGCGCCGTCCCGCGGCGGCCATGCCGACAGCAGGAATGCGATCCACTTGGAGTAGTCGTTGACGCTGGTCTGCAGACCGCCCATCGCCCCGAAAGCGCCGGGCCCGAGCCCAGGCTCCGCGCGCCACGCATTGTCCTCCCAGCGGTAGCCCAGAGCGCGTCGCTCCCGCGGCGCCGCGTCGGCGACGAAACCGGACTCCTCCATGCCCAGGGGCCGCAGCAGCGTGCGCGTGATCGTCTCCGCATACGGGTGTTTCGACACGTTGGAGACGATGCGGCCCAGCACTGCGTAACCGAGATTCGAATACTCGTAAGCCGTACCGGCTGCGCGGGTGAACGGCACACCCTCCCGAAGCAGGCGAGTGAATTCGTCCTCCGGCAGCGGTGTTTGGCGATCACCCCACGGGTCATCCGTTACGAATCCGGCGACGTGATTCAACAGGTCGCGGACGCGGATACGCGGCGAGTCCTCGGTGGGGTACTTCCAGCCGCGAAGCTCGGGCACGTAGTCTTCGGCCAGTGCATCGAGCCGCACCCGGCCGTCGTCGCGGAGCTTTAGCACCGTGAGCGCCGTGAACGCCTTGGTCATGGACGCGATCCGGAACAAGGTATCGGCCCCGACACGGCGCCGCGACTCGAGATCCTGCACGCCGAACGCACCCACATGGACGAGCCGGCCGTCCGCGACGATGCCATAGACCAGACCGGGAACATGCGCATCGAGGTAGAACTCTTCGAAGATGCGGTCAGTCGCCGCGTACGGGTCGGCCGGCGCGTACGGGTCCGCGGGCGCCGCACTGTTCGAAGGTGACTGCGCATGGGAGACGGCGACGACGCCCGTGATGACAAAACTTGCGAGCAGCGCTGCCCAATGGTTCATATTTTTTCCTGTACACGCGCGAGATGCGGGAAAGTGTATCGGCAATGGCAACGCTGCGTTAAGGGCCTTGGTCTTGGTCGAGCGAGCCTGCCCAGTATGACGGATGTCGTGAGATCCACCCGGTGACGGACTCGAGATGGGCGGCCATCCGCAGCACGACGTGGTCTTCACCCTGCTTGCCGATCAGCTGCATACCGATGGGCATGCCGTTGGCCGCCAGGGATACGGGAACGCTCGCCGCCGGCTGACCCGTGACGTTGAACACTTCGGAAAACGGGGCGAACGCGTAGGAGCGCGCACCCCAGCGTTCGTAGTTGAAATCCGGCGCGCTGCCGCTGACCCATCCCACCGGCGGCGGCAGCGTCGCGGTGGAGGGCGTCAACAGCAAATCCACATCGGCGAATTCCGCGCTCATCGCGAGATTGACCCGATGCGCCAGCCGTTTGACCTGCAGGTAGTCGAGTGCGCTCAAGCGATCCACGCGCTCCATGATGAAGTGCGATAACGGCTCCACCTCGTCCTGGCGCGGCGGCCGGCCGAGTTC
>JALYHU010000028.1 GCA_030776345.1 Pseudomonadota bacterium
AACCGGCGACAGCTCCGAGAATTTGGCAGTAGGAGGGGACGGTTGCATCGTAGAGCGAAATGGCCATGGTGAGTCCTTGCTGATGGGATCAGGAAAGTCTAGTCGTGGGAAAATGAAAACAAAAGAGAACAGCCGAAAACTCCCGGTTTGCTCCTGAGGAAGACTGCACCGGCGCGCCGGGCGCCTCATTGCCAAGCGCCACTGTATAGGGCCGATCGCGGTTCAACCGCAGACCGGCCGGCGCCGCTTCTAAGCGTCGGCGCGGGCGCCCAGTGAATGCTCGGCCGCCAGCCAGTCTTCGAGCTCATGCCCCGGCTCGAAGCCGCGGCGTTCCGCACGTAAGTAAGCTTCTCGTTCGATCATCAATTGACGGTCGCTCGGTGTGAACACCGTCCCAGCAGCAGGAGCGCCCGCTTCTAGGCTCGACGCCTCCGCGGAGGGCCTTGCAGGCGCCTTCCGCTTGCCTACCGATTTCTCCGTGGCGGACTGGTCGGCGACAGACTTCTCCTTGGGCTTGGCAGTTTTGCGCTTGGGTGTCTTTTCTTCGGTCATGGCATACCTCCGTTGAGATACCTCATGTTACTTAATTAATCCTCGCAGTCCACCCCGGTTTTCGCGAGTCGCGCCTGCATGGCGCACACGGTCTGCGGGGCGGATCCGCGCATACCCGAATTTCGACTGGTCTGACAACGCGGTCTGACGTGCATCCCTTTATGGATGCGCCGTCGCGCGGTCTGCGGCGCGAATTCGGGCGGCCGACGCCGCGAAATGCCGATGTGCCGACGTGCGCCGCGGCGTGAGCAGGTAGAATGATACCCTGTGAGAATCCTCGAGCGGCGCAAGTTGAACCATCATCGGGTTTGGGCGCGGCCCGCTGTCGGTCCAGAATGCCGCGCCCGTCCGGAGGCGTGCTAGTCGGAAGTTACCCCTCGTTTCTCAAGGCTGAGTAGTCAGCCGATCCCTATTTTTTGTGCGTTTGAGGTTCATTTCGCTTGTTCATTTCGACGCATCATGTAGTCACTAAATAGTTGATATTGAGTGCGGCTTGTGCTATGTTTCTTTGCATGTCAGAACGTGGAGGCGCCGGGCATGTCGTCACCACACGGCGCAACTACAAAGGCCGTGTGTACGAGACCCATCTGCTTAGGCGCAGCTACCGCGACGGCGACCGCGTCAAGAACGAAACCCTCGGCAATCTCTCGCACTTGCCAGCGCCGCTGATCGATCTGGTGCGCCGCGCCCTGCGCGGCGAGACCTTCGTGCCGGTCGCCGAGCGCCTGGAGATCTTGGGCTCGCGTCCGCATGGTCATGTGCAGGCGGTGCGCCTCGCGATGCAGCGATTGGGGATCGACTCCTTGATCGGCTCGCGGCCGAGCCCGGAACGCGAGCGCGTCTTGGCGCTCATCGCCGCGCGCGTGCTGGCTCCCAATACCAAGCTCGCCACCACGCGTTGGTGGCACACGAGTACCCTCGCTGAGGAGTTCGGCGTGAGCGGCGCCGACACCGATGATCTGTACGCGGCGATGGACTGGCTGCTCGAGCGTCAGCCGCTGATCGAGAAGAAGCTTGCCGCCAAGCATTTGGAGGAAGGCTGTCTGGCGCTTTACGATCTGTCGTCGAGCTACTTCGAGGGCAGCTGCTGTCCGTTGGGCAAGATCGGTTACAGCCGCGACGGCAAGAAGAACAAGCTGCAGGTCAACTATGGGCTGATGACCACGCGAGAGGGGTGCCCGATCTCGATCTCCGTGTACGAGGGCAACACCCCAGATACCAAGACCCTGATGCCGCAGGTGACCAAGCTCAAGGAGTCCTTCGGCCTCGAGCGCGTGGTGCTGGTCGGGGACCGTGGCATGATCTCGCACAAAGCAATTGGCGAGATCCAGGGCATCGAGGGGATGGCGTGGATCACGGCGTTGAAGAGCGGCCAGATCCGCAGCCTCATCGACGCCGGCGCCCTGCAATTAGGACTCTTCGATGAGCACAATCTGTTCGAGTTCTCAGATCCGAAATATCCGGATGAGCGGCTCATTGCATGCCGCAATCCGCAGCTCGCGAAGCTGCGCGCGCATAAACGCCAAGCGCTCCTCGAGGCAACCAAGGTCGAACTCGATAAGATCCGTGACCGCGTCGCACGCGGCGCACTCGAAGGCGCCGCTGCGATCGGCGTGAAGCTCGGGCGCGTGGTCGACAAATACAAAGTCGGCAAGCACTTCAAACTGACCATCACGGACGACGCCGTGAAGTACCAGATCATAGAACCCCAAGTCGCCGCCGAGGCGGCGCTCGACGGCATCTACGTCATCCGTACGGGGTTACCCAAAAGACAGATGTCCGCGCCCGACGCGGTGCGCAGCTACAAGGCGCTCGCCCAGGTCGAGCGCGCGTTCCGATCGTTGAAAACCGTGGACTTGAAAATCCGCCCGATCCATCACCGGCTCGAGAGCCGCGTCCGCGCGCACATCTTCCTGTGCATGCTGAGCTATTACGTCGAGTGGCACATGATCGAGGCGTGGCGGCCGATGCTGTTCGCCGATGAAGATCAGGCCGCCAAGGCAACACGCGATCCGGTCGCACCGGCCGAGCGCTCCGACGCTGCGCTTGATAAGGTCCATACGCACCTCGCCGCCGACGGCACGCCAGTTCACAGTCTGCGCACCCTCATCGCCGAACTCGCCTCCCTCGTACGCAACACCTGCCGCACGCCGGGCGCCACCGATCAGCCGCAGACCTTCGATATCCTCACCACGCAGACGCCGCTGCAGCGCCGCGCCTTCGAACTGCTCGAAACAATCGCCCCGTAGTCAGAAACAGAGCATCGTAAATCCACGTATGTGCCGGTCGTACATGGGTTTTTACGCGTCACGCCAGGGGTAACTTCAGTCTAAATATCGGTGAAGCGCAACTGCGCCTTAGATGCGTCCAACACCACGAACGAATCAGCCGTCGAGCGACTGCAAACGGTAGACACCAGCGAAGGCCTTGGCAACGAGGGTTCCAATTCGTGCATGAGCGGCGTCGAGTGCCTCCGGAGAGGCATGGGACCCACTCAAGTAGGCCGCAACCAGTATTGGCGGTCGCTGTGTCGGCCAAATGATG
>JALYHU010000029.1 GCA_030776345.1 Pseudomonadota bacterium
TGTCGCCCGGCGAGACGAGATGCATCGAAGCGTCCACGACGCTCACCGCCGGACGTTCCAGCGCCACCGTGTTCTGGGCGTCGTTGAACATGGACGCCGTGTGGGTCCAGTCGACCAAGAAACGCAGTGTGCTGTCTCCAGGAAGAGTAACGTCGTACTCGGGACTGAGGCTGACTTTGAATTTGGGTGTCTTCGGCAGGCTTGCGTTCAATTGCAGAGTCGTCGACGCACCCGTCTGCGGATCGCTTGGGCCGGAGACGTCGTTCAGCCTCGTATAATACGCCTTCATATAGCCGGCGGCCGCGTTGAGCGAGAAGCCATAGCCGATCCGGGTTTGCATTTCCAGCTCCACGCCTTTGATGTCGGCGTCGCCGGCGTTCTTGATCGTCGGCGAAGCGCCCTGCTGGAAGGTCAGTTGGATGCCCCTATAGCGAGTGAAGAAGCCGGCCACATTCAGGTTCATGCGGTGATCGAACAAGGCTGATTTCACACCGAGCTCATAGGTGTGGGCCGTCTCCGGGCCGAAAGCGGCCAGGTTTGCGTTCGCAATCGGCGCGGTGACCCGCGTGGTCCAGCCGCCGGACTTGAAGCCTTCGGAGTACGAGACGTAGCTCATCACGTCGTCGGTAAAATGATAATCGGCTCCCACGGTCGGCGTGTTGACGTGGAAGGTCTGGTGGTTTTCACCGCTCGGGAAGAAGCGCAGCGGCTGCGCCGGATTGGGTACGCCAAGCAGCACCGCATTCGCGGTGGTCACCGGATAAAGGCCGCTGATCTTGTAGTAGAAGGCATTCAAGTCAGAGTTGAACCCTTCGAATTTTTTCTGCTCTATGGAATAGCGTGTACCCAAGGTGATGCCTAAGTTATCCGTCACCTTGTAGTTGAGATGGGCGAAAGCGGCATAGGCGGTGGTGTCGAGTACATTGTTGCCGTCGATGATCAAAACCGGAAAGACGACATAGTCGTGGATGAAGCCGCCTTCGTTGAAGGCGTAAAGACCCGCGACGTAGTCGAGCCGCCCGCCCAGCGCCTTGCCGAGCAGCTGCCATTCTTGCGAGACCTGGTGTTGGCCTTCGGCAAACGATTCTTCCAGAATATTGAGCTGCGAACCGTCGCCATCTTGTCCGGCTTTCCAGTTCAGCCGGCGCGCGCCCGTGATGGATTTGAGCGCCAGATTCTCCGTCATGGCCAAGTCGACCGTCAGAGCGGCGCCATAGGAATTCATCTTGGAAAAATTGAGGCCCGTGGCGTAACTCGTGTCGATGTTGCCGGTATTCACCTGCGCAAAGGTAAACGGAGTCTTCAGGCTCGACAGCGCCGGGCCGGCCGTCACGAAGCCGCCGCCGGCCGCCGGGGCCGTCGTCGGGCCAACCGGACCGCAAATCGGCGCGGACGCCGGAATGGTGCCGGTGACGCACCCATTGTAGATGCCGACCAGAGAACTCGCGCTGTTTTCGTAGGTCCTCAGGATCGTGTTCGGGGTCGAAGATTGGTCTTCATGCGTCCAGTCGGCGGTCAAAGTCACCTTCAGGTTGTCGGTGGCCTTGAGCAGAAACTTGCTGCGGATGACTTGCTGATTCTGTCCACCCATCGCATCGCTGCTGGTCTGGTAAGAGGACTCGGGAAAGTTTTGAATCGGAATGGTTGTCCCGACGCCGCCCGGATAGGGGATGCGCTGCTGATAACCGTTGCGCACCGATGAGGTCACGGTGAAAGTTGACAGCAACTTCTCCGCGAAAGGGATGTCCACGGTCGCCGCCATGTCGTGCCGCTCGAAACTGCCGCCGGTGACCTGGCACTGAAACGAGAATTGGTCTACCGGGGTGTGTGTAACGACGCTGATGTCGACGCCAATGGTGTTGCGGCCGAACAAGGTGCCCTGCGGTCCCTTGAGAATCTCGACACGATCCACGTCGAGCAGGTTTTGATTCGCGCCGACGGTGCGGGCGAAGTACACGCCATCGACATACACGCCGACGCCGGGGTCGAGATTCATCGCGAAGTCATCCTGACCGATACCGCGGATCGACGCGGACAGCACCGAAGTGGACGAAGAGAACGGCGATCCCGATTCGAGGTTCACGTTCGGTACCAAATTGGAAAGGGCGTGCAAATCGACGATCGATTTGTCCTGCAGCGTCGCTGCGGTGAAGGCCGAAATCGCGATGGGCACGTCTTGCACATTCTCGGAGCGCTTCTGTGCCGTAACCACGATGACCTCCAGTGCGTTGCTGGCCCCGCCGCCGGCGTCTGCGGCCTGGCCGTATGCATGACCCGCCGACAGCACGCACCCACTCATCGCAAATAGTGCCGCAATGCGGCTCGACGTTCCATGACGATTCATAGCGAGGCTCCCGTTAGATTGTAATTTGCGTAATGTTGTTGGCCGGCTCTTGCACCGATCTAATACTGCCAGCGAGCGATACTACGCCGTACTTTCTAGTACTGTCCAGGGGAGATTCGGGAATCGGATAAGTGCGTGCGGGAGAGGCAAAATAGCCGGTGGTTGCATGCAGGGCGGGAAGACGCGCCTCGCCGAGGAGATGTGCAACGTACTCTTTCGTACGTTGCGCGCGTGCCGAAAAGACGACCAGCCGCACCGCGGCCTGCTCGAGTGCTCGATCCAAGAGACAGGATCGCCGTCAGATTTACATTTATTTACTATCGGCGGCCGTTGCTGACGAAGCAATGACTCACCGATCTGGGGGTGGGGGTGGTGCGGCCGTTTCATACTGCGACTGCGAGGTCGGCGGTACGGCCACTGCGCCTGCAGCTGGAGGCGGCTGCTGCGTTGGAGCAGCGCTCGTCGAGCCCGTCGGCAATTGGATCGGCGGCGATGCCTGAATCGGCGCTGCTGGCGTATGCCCCGGCGGAATTGCGGGAACGGACGGCTGCTTCTCGCCGGGAAGCAGTGTGATTTTGCCCTTGTGCAATGACTTTTCCTCATCGCGAATTTCATTGTACTTGGACTCGCTGACCGCCTCGGTTGCTACCTGATCGCGCAATATTTTGGGGCGCAGGAACACCAGCAGGTTGGTCTTCTGACGCGAGCCGCTGCGCGATTTGAACAGGTTGCCCACCAGAGGAATGGTGCCGAGCACGGGTATGCGGTCCTCGCTCTCCGAGACGGTGTCTTTCATCAGGCCGCCCAATACGATGATGCCGCCGTCCTCGATGAGGATCGTGGTTTTGATAGAGCGCTTGTTGGTCGAGATGTCCGACGAATTGGCGAGCTTTGCTCCGGGTGAAGAGTCTTCCTGCTCGATCTTGAGCTGAATCACGTTGCCTTCGCTGATGTGCGGGGTGACCTTCAGAATGGTACCCACCTCTTCCCGTTGGATGGTCTGGAAGGGACTCGTCGTGCCGCTGGTGCTCGAGGTGGAGCTGGTATATTGGCCGGTGACCAGCGGAATCTCCTGGGTCACCTTCACCTCGGCCTCCTCGTTGTTCATGGTGATGAGCCGCGGTGTGGAGATGATGTTGCTCGAGCCGGCACTTTGCAATGCCTGAATGACGGCGGCGAAACCCTTGCCGGTGGACGAATTGTAGGTGCCGAGGGCGTAGGTCGCGCCCGTCGGAATCGCCGATGACAACGACGAGGTGGAACTGGACGAGGTCGAGGCGACCGCGGTCGCCAGAGAGACGACGCTGGTACCGGCGCCGGGCAGATTCGAAACGCCGTAGCCGCCGGCGCCGTCGAGAAGCCACTGCACACTGAGGCTCGCGCTGTTGTTGACTTGGACCTCGACGATCATCGCCTCGATCTCCACTTGCGCGCGGCGGATGTCGAGCCTGTCGATCACGGCCATGAGCGATTTCATCATCTCCGGCGGTGCCGTTATGATGAGCGCGTTGGTGGGTACGTCCGCCCATATCGTCACACTGGCGTCGATATTCGATCCGCCGCTTGCCGTCGGCGCTGCTGCTGCTGCTGGTGCAGCGCCCGGGGGTCCGCCCCGCGCCTTGGAAACCGCCGACGCCTGCCCCTTGAGTTTGTCGGCCAGTTTTTCCGCGTCTGCATACAGCAGGTAGCGCACCTGGGTACTGCCGGCGGCGCCCAGCAAAGGCGTATCGAGGCGCAGGACCAACGCCTTGGCCCGCAGCCGCAGGGATTTCTCGCCGCTGATGAGCACGCTGTTGGTACGCTCATCGGCGACGATCTTGATCGGCGTGGCGCCGCCCTCGGCGCCTGCCGCCCCCTGATTCAACTGGTTGACGGCGCGCACGAGTTCCGTCGCGCTGGCACCGTGCAGCGGGATCACTTCGACCGGCTCGTCGCCGCTCTCGTCCATGTGCTCGATGATTTTCATGAGGCGGCTCACGTTGCTGGCGCGATCCGAGATAATGAGCATGTTGCCGTTCGGATAGGCCGCCAAATGTCCTTGCTGCGGGATCAGCGGCCGCAGCATGGGCACGAGCTGGCCCGCGCTCACGTTCTTCACGGTGACGATTTGGGTGACCATCTCGTCGGAGTTCGAGCTCACGGTATTCGGCAGATCGATGGAGGGCAGTTGCCGGGCATCGGTGTTCGGAATGATCTTGATCACTTTGCCCGCGGGGACGGCCACATAGCCGTACACCTGCAATACGGCGAGGAATGCCTCGTAAAACGCAGCCGGCGACATCGACGTCGCCGACAGCATCGTGACTTTTGCATTGACGCGAGGATCGACGATGAAATTCTTGCCCGTCACCTCACTGACGGCTTGGATGATCTGGCCGAGGTCTGCGTCTTTGTAATTCGGCGTGATCGATGCGCCTGCCTGCGACTTCACGTATGGCGTCGTTGCCGACAGAGTGGCGAAGGAAAGCATCGAGAACACCGCACACGTTCCCGCCTTGCGCAGCACACGCAATGCCATTGCCTTTTGCATCATCGAGACCTTGCCGACTACGGGCTTTGCGTGAGTGATCGAAACCTTCGCAGG
>JALYHU010000030.1 GCA_030776345.1 Pseudomonadota bacterium
TATCTGCAACAGAACCCCGCCGACGATGCGGCGGCGCTTCGGGGCGCGAAAATCTATGCCGATGTCGGTGGCTGCTACGACTGCCATGGCGCCGACGCGCGCGGCGACCCGGCCATCGGGGCACCGAATCTGACCGATGCGGTGACTGTCTATGGCGATGGGGGACGCCAGGTGCTGTTCGATTCGATCGCGTACGGGCGGCAGGGCGTCTGCCCCGCGTGGATCGGGAAAATGGCTGCCGCCGAAATCCGGGAAATCGCTCTCTACGTGTATTCCCTCTCTCACCGGGAGCCGGCCCGCGTTGCTCGGCCGGAGGCCAATCGATGAACGACGCTTCAACTCTCGATCAAGTCAACGTGCACCGATCCATGGTGCTGATGGGATGCGGGGCGCTCATCGGCTTGGGATTGGCCGGATATGCGTTATTCACGGCACGCGGTACCTCGACCTTGCGGGTGCCGCCGGAGGACGTGGCGCTGGTCAACCAACAACCGGTTTCGCGCAGCGATTATTTGCTCGAATTGCAAACCTTGTACGGCGTGGATCTGCAGCACTCCAGCGCCGGCGAGCGCCGCAAAGTCTTGGACGACATGATCCGCGAGGAACTCTTCGTACAGCGCGGCAAAGAGTTGGACGTCGCATCCAGCGACCCGGAAGTCAGAGCCGCGCTGGTCAATGCCGTCGAATTGGAGATCGCCGCGGATGCCATGACGTCCCAACCGAGCGAGGCTCAACTGACGGCGTACTACAAGGCTCACCAAGCCAAATATGCGAGCGAAGGCGTTATGACGGTGCACGATTACCTGTTCGCGGCGGGCGCTCGGAGCGCGTCCGAACAGGCCGCCGACCTCCTCAGAGCCTCGGGCCCCTCGGCCGAACTGCTCGCGCGTCTGCACGGCAAGGAATCGGCCAAGGTGGGCGACGAGGAATTCTACTTCGCCGCCAGAATTCACTTGGGCGACCGGCTGTTCGACGCGGCCCGGCAGTTGTCCGACGGCGGCGTCTCGACGCCCATCGACCTGCCTGACGGCATCCATGTGCTCTATATGGCCAAGAACAAGACGCCTGTCCCGTTCGCGTTCGCCGAGGCGCGCGATCAGGTGCTCAACGACTATCGCAACGACTCGATCAAGCACTTGAGGACCGGCGATGAGGCGTTCCTGCGCAAACGCGCCAACATTCTGATTGCCGACGACCTACGCTGATGCGGCGAACCTGCGTGGCTTGGGCTTGCGTTTGGGCTTGCGCGGCGCTATGCGCCGCCGGCGCCGTCCATGCGCATACCCGCAGTCAGTCGCATTCGGTGTGGGAAATCAACGGCGTCAACGTCGATCTGGTGATGACCATTCCCAGCATCGAGCTCGAAAGCCTGGGTTCCGGCAACGAGCCTCCCGCCGATGAGCAAGTCGAGAATTATCTGCTGCCGCGCGTCTACCCGATGGCCGGCGGTGCGCGTTGTGCGCCGGTCCCGCCCGTCGAGGCATTGTCGGCCACCGCGGGCTACCGCAAATACGATTTTACCTTCAAGTGCGAGACGCCGGACAACCTGCAAATACATTCCGGCGCTTTTTTCGATTGGGTGCCGAGCCACACCAATTTCGCGCAGGTACAAAACGCGGCCACCGGCGAGTTCACCGAGCAGTTGATCACCAACGAACACCAGACCGTCGAGGTCACGGGCGGCAGCGGCAGCCGCTTGAAGAGTGCGCGGTTTTTCGAGTTCATCCGCATGGGCACCATGCACATATTCACCGGCGTCGATCACATGTCCTTCTTGCTGGGGCTCGTATTGATTTCGCGCCGCCTGCGCGACCTGGTCTTCGTCGTCACCGGCTTCACCATTGGCCATAGCCTCACGCTTGCCCTCGCCGTGACCGGGGTGCTGCGGCCGCACGCGGAATATATCGACGCGCTGGTGGCGTTGACGATCGCGCTGATCGGTGCCGAAAACATCGTCGTACAGACTCAGAAATCGACGTTGATCGCGATCGTGGTCGCCGTGTTCATGGGGGCGATGGCCGTCGTGGAGTGGCTGGGCTTCGGCGGATTGCCGAGCTTGCTGCTGCTCGGCGCCGGCCTGTTCACCGCCAATTATCTGATGATTTCCGGCCGATTGCCCGACGCCGGCCGTCTGCGCATGTTGATCACGCTGGTATTCGGGTTGATACATGGCTTCGGGTTCGCAGCCGACCTGCTGCAATTGCAATTACCTCCCGAGCGACTGGCCGAACTCCTGGTGGGCTTCAACGTCGGCGTCGAACTCGGTCAATTGACGCTCGTGATCGGCGCGACCTTGCTGGTCGTCGTGCTGCGAAAATTCCGTTTGGCGCTGCCGCGCCCGGTCGTCGTCGATGTCGCCTCGGCATTTCTGGTGGGTTTGGGGGTCTTTTGGTTCGTCAGCCGAAGCTACGCATGAAACTGAGTCAGCACAGAAATTTTCGAAACGCGGTCGGGGTCACCGTGTTGGCCATGGCAGCCCTGATGACCGCCCGGGCGGAAACGGCGGCGGCTGCGTCCGATCAACTTGACGAGATTCACGTGACCAGCGAACGCCTGACGCTTCGGCGCTCACACATAAAAGGCGATTTTCAGATCGAAATTCGGTAAACTTCTTAAAAGTAAGAATACGTCGATAATATCGTTCTCAGCGCGGCGTTCGCGCGAGGGACTGTGGTGGATTTTCTGAGTAACCGAGACACATTACTATGAAATTGGCATCATTTTCGAACAACGGCGTTTCCAGCTGGGGCATCGTGGAGGACGGCCACATCGTCGACGTGGGCGCGAAGCTACGGGGACGGTTCGCGAATCTTCGCGAGGCAATCGGGGCCGATGGCCTGGCGCTCGCCGCGGGCGCCGCCAAGGATGCCGAGAAGCTGCCTTTGGATTCGGTGAAGCTTCTTCCCGTCATAACCGACCCCGCCAAAATTCTCTGCGTGGGGCTCAACTATGAGACGCACCGGCGGGAGACCGGACGACCGGCATCGGAGCATCCGACCATATTCACGCGATATCCCGATAGTTTGATCGCGCATGGCGACGACATCATCCTCCCCCACGTCTCTACCATGCTCGACTACGAAGGGGAACTCGGCATCGTCATCGGCAAGGGCGGGCGCTACATACGCCGCGAGAACGCTTTGCAACATGTGGCCGGATATACTTGCCACAACGATGCAACATTGCGTGATT
>JALYHU010000031.1 GCA_030776345.1 Pseudomonadota bacterium
TATGAAATTGATGACTACCTTGTGCTGCGCGGTGCTGTTGACCGGCGCATCGATTCCGTCGTTCGCGGCCGAGGAGGCGCTCGGTGAAATCGTGGTGACTGCGCAGCGGCGCTCCGAACGGCTGCAGAATGTCCCTGCGGCTATTACGGCGCTGAGCGGGGATTCGCTGAATGCGTTGCATCTGCAGGGTAATGCGGATCTCGCCAGCCAGGTGCCGAGCCTGTCCTTCGATGTGTTGGGGCCGGGCGAGTCCACCTTGGCGATTCGCGGCCTGGGCACTGCCTACGGATTGGCACCCGCCGTGTCCTACTACGTGAATGAAACGCCGCTGGACGTCCGCACCGATGGCTATTCTGGTGCCCCGGACGTCGATTTCTTCGATGTGGCGCGCATTGAAGTGCTGCGTGGACCGCAGGGTACGCTGTATGGATCGAGTTCGATGGGCGGCGCCCTGCGGGTGCTCACGGCACAGCCGGATCCCGCCGCCCTTGCGGTGAACGCCGAATTCGGCGGCTCGGATATGCAAGGCGGCGGGGCGGGGTACTTCGCCAAATCCGCCGTCAATCTGCCGCTCACGGCCGATGCCGCGGTGCGCGTCGTCGGTACCTACGAACACGTGCCGGGCTACATCAACCGCGTCAGGCCGGGCGATTTCAGTCAGGCGCGGCCCAATGATCCCGTGGAGAAGCGGCACACCAATGATGTGGATTTGAAGGGTGGACGAATCCTCGGGCTGTGGAAACCTCTCGATGGTTTGACCATCAGCCCGAGCGTGATGGTGTCTCAAGTGGACGCGGCCAGCAGCTCGCAGTATTTCAGCAATCTGCCGCGCTACACTACGGCCGCCTACTCCCCCTCGCCGCAGACCAGTCGGCTGGTCGTGGGAAATTTATCGGTCACTTACGATGCCGGCTTTGCCAGCCTATTGTCCTCGACTTCGGTTCTATCCCGCGACACCGAGACATTGAGCGACTTCACGCTTTTCTGGGCCAATCTCGCCCCGGCGTTTGGCCTGACCTATCCGCCGAACACACCGGGTACCGACTATTACACTTCTCGCAATGCCGGGTTCGTGCAGGAATTACGCTTGACCTCGCCCGCCGATCAGCGTCTGCGTTGGGTGTCCGGCGCCTATTTCAGCCGCTATCACCAGCACTCGACGGAATCGACCAACAGCACCGCGTTTGCGGATGCGTTGGGACAGACCGACAGCCCGAATCTCTATACCTTCGATCAGTCCGTGATCGATCAGCAGGCCGCGGCATTCGCCGACCTGACCTTCAAAATCTTGCCGCAGCTCGAAATCACGGCGGGCGAGCGCTACTACGAGCTGCGCGATAGCCTCGAGAATGAGCAGTCGGGCGATTTAGCAGCGCCCAGCCAGCCGCTGGTGCATGCCAAGGCCAGCGGCAGCAGCCCGCGCGTCGTGCTGACCTATTACCCGGTGCCGGATGCGACGCTCTATGCGACGGCGGCGCGCGGCTACCGGCCAGGGGGCCCGAACGTCGGCTTGCCCACCGGGATCGGCTGCACATTGAATAATGCCTATTCGCCTTTGTATCAGCCCGACTCGGTCTGGAATTACGAGTTCGGTGCCAAGACCGAATTTCTGCAGCGCCGATTGTCCGTGGATATTGCTCTTTACCGTATCGACTGGAAGAACGTGCAGCAGTCGGTCACCGACCCGGGCTGCGGATATCTTTTCATTGCCAATGTCGGCACCGCGCAAAGCAAAGGTGTTGAAGCGGAGATCAATTTCAAGCCCGTTGAGTCGCTGCTGATGTCGCTGAGTGGGTCCTATACGCAAGCAAAGTACCAATCCATCGCGGGTCCTTTCCAGGGTGCCAGCGCAGTGCAGCCCGGCGATGCGGTGCCCGATGTACCGCGGCAGAAGTTCAATGTGGGCGGTGAGTACACGAAGGCGCTGGCCGACTATACGGGCTATATGCATCTGAACTGGTCGCATCTTGGCTCCGTGCCCACCGGTTTTACTTACAAGGACGTAAGGCCCGAATATAGCGCCCTGGAAGCCTCCGTGGGCGTGCGCCGCGACCGCTATGATGTCTCGCTGTATGGGCACAATCTCACCAATACGAACGGCGTCTTGAGCATTCAGGAAGGTACGCCCTACAGCTTCGGCAGCGTATTCAGAACCCAGATATCGACGCCCCCGCGAACGGTGGGCATCGACCTTAAAATGCACTTTTGATATGCCGCGCGGTCATACCGCAAGGAATTCAGGCGCGCGGCGAGTCCGCGACGGCTTCATTGCGGGCGCGGGCGCGCGCATCTATTACAAAACTCTCGGCCGCGGCATCCCGTTGTTGCTGTTGCACGGCGGTCCCGGCGCCGATCATTCTGATTTCCTTCCGGCGCTCCAGCCGTTGGCCGAGCGCTGTCAACTGGTACTGATCGATGAACGTGGCTCGGGTCGATCGGAGCGGCTGGCGGATTCGGGAGGCTACACCTTGGACAACATGGTGAAGGATATCGAGAAGGTCCGGAAGCACTTCAGGTTCCCACGTCTGGTGGTGTTGGGTCATTCCTTCGGCGGCATCCTGGCGCAGGCCTACGCGGTCCGGCATCCGCAGCGGATCTCGGGACTCGTTCTCGCGGGTACGGG
>JALYHU010000032.1 GCA_030776345.1 Pseudomonadota bacterium
GGAAACGAGACTCGAACTCGCGACCTCAACCTTGGCAAGGTTGCGCTCTACCAACTGAGCTATTCCCGCCCGAAACAGAGGCGCAATTGTAGGGCCCCGCCCGCCGGAGTCAAGAACAACAGAGGGCAGGTTCGGGCTAACACGTTGACGTAGCCTGTATTTTGGGCAGGAGAAGCGACTATTGTAGGCCCCTCCCGGGCCGGCCCGCCGGCCGCTACGGGCTGGAACCGCCGCGCAGCTCCGGCCAGGCAAGGCGCAGGTACGCAATCATCGACCAGAGCGTGAGCACCACCGCGACCGCCGTCAGCAGCAGGCCCAATTTGTACACGGGAATGCCGAGCAGATTTTGGCGATATAGCAGAAACGACAGTCCCACGATCTGCATGATGGTTTTGTACTTGCCCAGCACGGACACCTTGATCTTGCCGCGCGCGCCGATCTCCGCCATCCATTCGCGCAGCGCCGACACCGCGATTTCCCGGCCGATGATGACGATGGCCGCGATGGCGACGTACCAGCGAGGGTCGCGGCTGACGATGAGTACCAACGCCGCGGCCACGATCAGCTTGTCGGCGACCGGATCCAGGAACGCTCCGAGCCGCGAGGTCTGTCCGAGCTTGCGCGCGTAATAGCCGTCGAGACTGTCGGTGATGCCGGCGAGCGCGAACGCGGCGCACGCGGCCGGGTCGGCCCAGGGATACGGCAGCAGATAAAACAGGATGATGATTCCTGGAATCATCAAAATCCGCAGCCAAGTCAGCGTATTCGGCACGTTCCAGTGCGATACGCTCCGCCCGCTGCCGTCTCTATTGCCCTGGGTGGAGATGTTCATAAATTACCTGGGCGAGATCCCGTCCGAGACCTCGAATTTGCACGAAATCGTCGATGCCGGCACGCAATATCCCTTGCAAACCGCCGAATTGCTTCAGCAGCTCGCGTCTTTTGACGGGCCCGAGACCCGGAATGGTCTCGAGTATCGACTGATTGTGACGCTTGGCGCGCTTGCGGCGGTGACCGGCGATCGCGAACCGGTGCGCCTCGTCGCGTACGCGCTGAATCAGATGTAGGGCGCCGCAGTCGGGCGGCAGTATAGTGGGCGTCTCCTGGCCCAACAAGAACAGTTGTTCCTGCCCCGGCCGCCGGTCAGCGCCCTTCGCCACACCGATCAGCGTGATTCCTTTGACGCCCAGCTCATCGAGCACCTTGGCCGCCTGCGCGAGCTGCCCCTTGCCGCCGTCGATCAGCAGCACGTCGGGCTTGGGTGTTTCGCCATCGCGCACCCGCTTGTAGCGCCGCGTCAGCGCCTGATACATCGCGGCATAGTCGTCGCCCGGCTGTATACCCGCGATATTGAAGCGCCGGTAATCGCTCTTCAGGGGCCCCTCGACGCCGAATACCACGCACGAGGCCACGGTCTCGGTGCCGCCGGTATGGCTGATGTCGAAACATTCGATGCGATTTGGCGCGCCGTCGAGGTTGAAGACCTCGCGCATCTCATCGAGACTGGCATCGATGCTGGAACGCGCGAGGCTGCGCATCTTCAGCGCCTGCTCGGCGTTGTTGCGCATCATTTCGAGCCAACGCGCGCGCAGCCCGCGCACCGATGACGTGATGCGCACCTTGTGGCCCGAGCGCTCCGCGAAGGTGGCCTCGAATACCTGTATGTCCTCGAAGTCGCGCTCGACCAGGATCTCGGGCGGCGCCTCGCGCTCCAAGTAATATTGGCCGAGGAACTGCGCCAAGACTTCGGGCAGCTCGGCAAACGGCGCCCGCGGGAAAAAGGCCGTGCTTCCCAAGCTGCGGCCGCCGCGGACGAACATCAGAGCAACGCAGTATTCACCGTTGAGGGCCGCGACGGCGATGACGTCGGCATCATGGTCGGTACCGGAGGTGACGATCTGCTGGGCCTGGATGGCTTTGAGATTGGCAAGCTGATCGCGCACACGCGCCGCTTCCTCGAAATCGAGCCGCTCCGCGGCCGTCTCCATGCGGCGGCCGAGTTCCTGCTGTACCTCATCGTCGCGCCCTTCCAGCACTTTGATGGCCGCGCCGGCGTCACCCGCGTAGCTTTCCTTCGTGATGAGCCCGACGCACGGCGCCGTGCAGCGCTGGATCTGATATTGCAGGCAGGGCCGCGAGCGGTTGGCGAAATACGTATCCTCGCAATTGCGCAGGCGAAACAGCTTTTGCAGCTGCTGCAATGTTTCCCGCACCGCGCCGGCCGACGGATAGGGTCCGAAGAAGCGGCCGGGCTCCTTGCGCGAGCCGCGATAGAAGGCGAGGCGCGGGAATTGGTGGTCCGTCTCCAGATGCACGAACGGAAAGCTCTTGTCGTCGCGCAGGACGACGTTGAAGCGGGGCCGGTGCTTCTTGATGAGGTTGAATTCGAGCAGCAACGCCTCGGTGTCCGAATTCGTGATCGTGACTTCCATGCGGCAGGTTTTGGCGACCAGCGCCTGGACCTTCGGATGCACGTTGCTCGGTTGGAAATACGATCCCACCCGGCTTTTGAGATTGCGGGCCTTACCGACGTAGAGAACCTCGCTCTGCGAATCGAGCATGCGATACACGCCCGGCCGCGCCGGCAGGCTATCGACGAAGGATTTGGCGTCGAACTGCGGCACGGCGCTCATCGGGGCGGCGCGGCGTCCGCAAGGTCTCGGGCTCTGCCCACCACAGCCTCGAACATGTCCGTGGTGAGGCGCCGAGTCTGCGTGTTGTAGCGGCTGCAATGATAGGAGTCGACCAAAACCCGTCCGTCGGCAAGCCGATGCTCCGCGCCGTGCGCAAAGCGAAACATCTTGGTCGGCACATCGCACGCGCGCAGCACGGCTTCGTGCGCGATGCTGCCGAGCGCGAGAATGGCGCGTACCGCGGGGCTCGCGGCAAGCTCGGCACGCAGATATGCGTTGCACGTCCTGATCTCGAGCGGCAGCGGCTTGTTGGCCGGCGGCAGACATTTGACCGCATTCGTGATCCGCGCGTTCAACAGTTCGAGCCCGTCTGCGGCGGACGTGGAGACGGGTGCGCTCGCCAATCCGTATTTGAACAAAGTCGCATAGAGCAGTATGCCGGCGTGATCTCCGGTGAACGGTCGGCCGCTGCGGTTGGCCCCGTGCATGCCGGGCGCGAGGCCGACGATCAACAGCCGCGCTTGCCGGGAGCCGAACGGCGGCACCGGCTTGCAATAGTAGTCGAGATGGGCCGCCTGGACCGAGTCGAGAAACGTGGCGAGGCGCGGACACCGCCGACAGCTGGGATCGAACACTTTATTCATTGCCGGATCGGCACTGCCGGATAGTTTGGCCGCCTAGGGTTGAGGCCGGGGCGTGCACCTGCCGCCCCAAAAAAACGGGCTACGCGGATCGCCACGTAGCCCGCCATCGAGCGCGCCTGGACTTTGGACTAACCCGAGCGCAACCCAAACTTCGCCACTCTGGCCGTGAATTCCTCCGGCCCGTCGTACATTGCATGCCTGGTTTTCGGCTCAGTGGGGTGTCACGGGGGTCCCCACCCCAGCCGAAACATTCGAGGCAGCGCAGAATCTAAGGGTTCGGAAAGGTTGCACGGCAGAATATCACCTGGGTGCTGCGAGGCAACTCGGTTTTTGCAAAACCGCCGCCTCGGCGCGTAGGTAAAATCTAGGTTTATAATATAACCTATTGATTTATAACTAAATGACCTGACAGACAGATTTTGCCCCGCCACCGGGCGGCCCTATCGGGGCACGGCGCTTCCTGTCCGCCTATTGGCGCCGGCGTGACGCGCGATCAGCATTCCCAGTTCCAGCGCCTGTTCGGCATTCAAACGCGGATCCACAGGCGATTTGTAAGCGCGCGTCAGGTCGGCTTCGGCGAGGCCGCGTGCACCGCCGATACATTCGGTGACGTCATCGCCCGTCAGTTCGATGTGCACGCCTCCCAGCATGGAGCCCGACTCCTCGTGAATGCGAAAAGCCGCCTCCACCTCGCCGAGGATGTTGTCGAAGCGCCGCGTCTTCACGCCGCCCGCGGTGGTCTCGGTGTTGCCGTGCATGGGATCGCACACCCACAGCACCTGCGACCCGGTGGCGCGCACCGCTTCGATCATTTCCGGCAAGCGCTGTTCGATGTCCTTGATCCCGAAACGGTGAATGAATGTCAGCCGTCCAGGCTGATTCTGAGGATTCAATATTTCGATGAGCTGTTGCAGCCATTGCGCGCTCATCGCGGCCCCGACCTTCACGCCGATGGGATTTGCGATGCCGCGAAAATACTCGACGTGCGCAGCGCCGATCTGCGCGGTGCGCATGCCGATCCAGGGCATGTGCGTGGACAGGTTGTACCACTTCTTCTGCCGTTCGATATATCGCGTCTGAGCCTGTTCGGACAGCAGATGCAGGCCCTCGTGGCTGGTGTAGAAATCCACCCGGGTGGCCGAGTGCACGCGCAGCCCGCTCATGGATTCGAAGAACTCCAAGGATTCGGCTATCGAGTCGACGATCCCTTGGTAGGCATCGCGCAACGGGGCGTGGCGCAGAAAGCTCAGGTCCCAGTATTCGGGATGATGTAGATCGGCAAAACCCCCATCGATCAGCGCTCGCACGAAATTCAACGTCAATGAGGCGCGCTCGTAGCCGCGCAGCAGCAGCTCCGGATCGGGTTCGCGTTCGGCAGCCGTGAAGCCCGGCCGGTTGACATTGTCGCCGCGATAGCACGGCAGCGTGACCCCCTCTCGAGTCTCGGTATCGGTCGACCGCGGCTTCGCGTATTGGCCGGCGAAACGCCCGACGCGGATGACCGGCTTCTTCAGCCCCTGCAGCAACACCAAGCTCATCTGCAGCAGAATTTTCAGGCGCCGGGCGATGCTGTCCGATTCGCAATCCGCAAAGCTCTCGGCGCAATCGCCCCCCTGCAGCAGGAACTGCTCGCCGCGCTGCGCCTTGGCCAGCTTGTCGCGCAGCGCTTCGATCTCCCACGACACCACCAGCGGCGGCAGACGGCTCAACGAGGCCACCGCCGTCCCCAGCGCGGCTTGGTCGGCGTACGTCGGCTGCTGGGTGGCGGGCAGGCCCTGCCAGCTCGTCGGATGCCAGTCCGTCGCCAGCAGCCTCTCTGAGTATTTCACGTGACCGCTCTTGGACATGGCCGCGATGCTACGGCAAAATGCCGCCCCCACCAAATGCGAAGGCCAGGAATTGCGTCATGCAGAAGACCATCGACACCTTGAAGGCGCTCGGCCTCCGCGATCTCAATCCGGGTGCCTGGTCCGGCACTCGCGGTTGGAGCGAGCAGCAATCCGGCCCCCTGATCGACTCGATCAACCCGGCCACCGGGCAACGGCTCGCCCAGGTGCGCGGCGCCACCGCCGATGACTATGAGCACGTGATGACCGCGGCCGTGCACGCTGCCAAGCAATGGCGCCAGGTGCCCGCGCCGAAACGCGGCGAGGCGATTCGCTTGATGGCCGAAGAGCTTCGGCTCCACAAAGACGCGCTCGGCAGCCTCGTTTCGCTGGAGAACGGCAAGATCAAAGCGGAAGGCGATGGCGAAGTGCAAGAGATGATCGACATCGCCGATTTTGCCGTCGGCCAGTCGCGCATGTTGTACGGCTCGACCATGCATTCGGAGCGCGTCCAGCATCGCATGTACGAACAATGGCACCCCCTCGGCGTGGTCGGCGTGATTTCCGCTTTCAATTTCCCCGTTGCCGTCTGGTCCTGGAACGCGTTCTTGGCGGCCATCGCCGGCAACTCGGTGGTGTGGAAGCCCTCGCCGAAGACTTCGCTCTGTTCGCTGGCCGTGCAGCACATCTGCAACCGGGTTCTGGAACGGCATGCGCTGCCGCCGATCTTTCAAGTCTTCATCGACGCGGGCACCACCCTCGCGATGCGGTTCGTCGACGACAAGCGCGTGGCGCTGGTGTCCTTCACGGGCTCCACTCACGTGGGCCGCCAGATCGGCGTGCGCGTGGCCGAGCGGCTGGGAAAGAGTCTGTTGGAATTGGGCGGCAACAACGCCATCATCGTCGATGAGACCGCGAATCTGGCGCTCGCGGTTCCGGCCATCGTTTTCGGCGCCGTCGGCACCGCCGGTCAGCGTTGTACGACCACGCGCCGCGTCCTGGTCCATCGGTCGCGAGCGGCCGAACTCGAGCGCCGCCTGGTCGCCGCGTTCGGCCAGATACGCATCGGCGATCCGTTGGATGCCGGCACGCTCATGGGACCGTTGATCGACGCCGGCGCGGTGGCGCGCTTCCAGGCCGCTCTAGCGGCTGCCCGAGAACAGGGCGGCGAATTGCTGTGCGGCGGCGGCGTACTCCAGCGTCCCGGCAACTTCGTCGAGCCCGCCATCGTGCGCGCGTCCGCCGCCATGCCCATCGTCGGCACCGAGACGTTCGCGCCGATTTTATACCTCATCGCGTATGACAGCCTGGAGGAGGCCATCGCCCAGCAGAACTCCGTGTCCTACGGCTTGTCCTCGGCGGTATTTACCGATCGCCTGCAGGTCGCCGAGCGGTTCCTGTCGGCGGAGGGAAGCGATTGCGGCATTGCCAACGTCAATCTCGGAACCTCCGGTGCCGAGATCGGCGGCGCATTCGGCGGCGAGAAGGATACCGGCGGGGGCCGCGAGGCGGGCTCGGATTCATGGAAAGCATATATGCGGCGCCAAACGACGACGATCAATTGGAGCTCGCAATTGCCTCTCGCGCAGGGTATAGAGTTCAACGTGTGAGCCACGCCTCGATTTCCGCGGCGCGCGCGAACAAGCGTGGCGCGGAAACGGGGCCCAGCGTGCGCAGTTCTTGCGCGTACAGGGACACCCGGTATTCCTCGATCCAAGCGTGCAGTTCGTCGAGTTGCGCAATCCAGCGCAGCTCCGCCGTCACTTGCGCCTCCAACCGGCGCGCGCGCGCCGTCCACTGCGCCAGCTCGCCGGCGATGTGCGTGGGCTCGCTGCCGCGCGCCAGCAGGCGTTGCCAGCGGCGCTCTTCGGCCTTGATGTATCGCGGCCATTGCCGAAGCCAATCGGCCGATACGTGAGAGATCGTATCGCCCGATAACAGCCGGCGCAGATGCGCGTGCGTCTCCTCGGCTAGCTCCGCGTGGGCGCGCGCTCGCGGATCATCGAGCAAGCGGCGCACCGCCCGGGCCTCGCCGAACCAGGTGCGCGCGGCGGCCGTGAGCTCCTCGTGGGCCGGGTATAAGCGCGCCCGTCCCGCCTCCACGGCAGCATCGAAGGCCTGGCGCGTTCGTGGCGCCTCGGCATCCTGGAAACAGGCGCGCCGCAAGATCAGTTGCAGCAGCATGTCGACGAGACCCTCGCCGGCCACATACGGACTCGCGGCCAGCAGCAACTGCGTATCCGACGCGATGAGTTTGGCGAGTTCCCGTGTCTGCCGCTCCAACATCAGGCGCGCGAGAAAGGCCGCCCCCTCCCGCGAGCGCCGCAACGCTTCCTCTCGGGACCATTCGAAGCCCACCTCCACCGATTGCGCGCGCCGCACCAGCGTCGGACAGACCTGCACGAAACCCTCGGCGCAGTCGATCGCAGCCGTCTGCGCGAGTTCGTCCAACTCGAAACGGCGCCACGATGTGGGATGAGCGGCACCCGCCGCGCGGTCGAGTTCAGCACGCGCCGCAGCGGCGCAACGCCGGCGCAACAGACCCACATCGGTGCCCTGCGCCAGCTCCCTGCCCTGCGCCAAATCACCGCTGCCGTCGACCACCGCCAGCCGCGCCGTCAGATGCGCCGGCACGGCATCGAAGTCGAAGCGAATGAGCGAGCTCGGGATGCCGCGGGGATCGCGCAGCCAATCCGCGAGGCGCTGCACGTTCGTGGACGGCCCGCCCATGAACTCCATGAAGCTCGCGACCGCCGCGGCAATGGGTATCAGGCTGCGCCGCGCCTCCTTGGGCAGCGAGCGCAGCAGTGCCTCCACGCGCGGCCCCGCGAGACCCGGCACCGCCGAATCCACGCTGGCGCGCGTCAAGGTGGGTAGCGCCAGCAAAGGTATTCGCAGCGTCGCACCGTCCGCGGGCTCGCCCGGCGCAAACCGGTAATGCACCGGCACGCGTACGTGAGACACGCTCACGTGCGGTGCACTCACCTGCGGCGCACCGATGGTCGGGCCGTCGGCGGCGGGAAGGGTCACGCGTTCAGGAAATCGCGTGAGCTGTCCTTCATCCGGCAGTCGCGCGAATACGTCCTCCGGCCGAAGGGTGAGTGCCGAGCGCTCCGCTTGGCTGAGATGACGCGTGAAATATTCCAGCGTTGCGGCGCTCGACACCTGCCGCGGCAATGCCTTGTCGTAGAACGCCACGAAGCTTTCGGGCGCTCGCACCAGGTCGCGTGTCCGCAGTCGCTCCTCCGTTCGCTGGGCGGCGAGAATGGCGGCGTCGTTGGCGCGCAGCCATTCGGGGCGCCGCTGCAGCCGTTGATAAACCAGTGCTTCGCGAGCGAAAATTAGACGCGACTCCTCCGGCGCGATGGGTCCGTAGTTCACCACCCGATTGGCGCTCAAGACCAGCCCCAAAAAGCTGATGCGCTCGCGTGCCACGACCTCCTCCCGCGCTTCGTCCCAATCGGGCTCCAGGAACTCGCTTTTCAATAGATGATGCGCGGCAGCTTCGATCCACATGGGTTCGATTTCGGCGACACGGCGCGCGAATACCCGCGACGTCTCGACGATCTTCGCCGCCATGACCCAGCGCGGCCGGCGCCGTCTCAGCGGCGAACCGGGGAATATATGGAAACGCACGCCGCGGGTGCCCAGGTACACGCCGTCCTCGCCGCGCGTTCCGACCATGGTACAGAAGCCCGCCAGCAAGGCGCGATGTACCCCGGTGTAGCTCGCGGGCCTGCGCTGCGCCACGATACCGAGTTCCGCGGCGCGGTCGGCCACCTGTGCATACACATCTTCCCACTCGGACAAGCGCAGCAACGACAGTCCCCGCTCCTTGCACCAGCGCCTGAGTTCTCGCCGCGGGCCTGCGCGGGCCTTCCGGTAGGCCTGCCACAATTTCACCAAGGAGGAGAACTCGGATTTGCCGTCCTCCCCTCGTCTATCCGCGGAGGGGGCCGTCGCCGCAGTCTCTTCGCCCGCGCCGTCCGAATTTGCGATGCGCGCATCGGGCACGCTCAAACCCGCAGCGATGGCCAGCAATTCGCTCTCGGCATGGAAGCGCTTGCTCTCGAGGAGCGCCCGTGCCAATCGCGGGTCCAGCGGGAGGCGCGCCATTGCCCGCCCGCGGCGCGTGATGCGCCGTTGCGCGTCGAGGGCCTCCAGTTCTTGCAGCAAGCGATAGCCGTCGCCGAGCGAGCGCGAATCCGGCGCGTCGATGAACGGGAAGTTCTCCGCCTCGCCGAGCCCGTCGGCGGCCAATCGCAACAGCAATGCGGCGAGATTGGTGCGCAGCACCTCGGGCTCGGTGAACGCAGCACGCGCCTCGAAATCGGCCTCCGAATACAACCGCACGCAAAGGCCGGGGCCGAGACGGCCGCACCGCCCCTTGCGCTGCTCCGCGCTGGCGCGCGACACGCGCTCGATGGGCAGCCGCTGCAGACGATTGCGCGGACTGTAGCGGCTGATCCTGGCGAGCCCCGAATCGATGACGGCGCGAATTCCGGGCACGGTAATCGATGTCTCCGCCACGTTCGTGGCCAGCACGACTCGGCGGCGTGCGCCGCGCTGGAATATCTTGCTTTGCTGGTCCCACGACAAGCGCGAATACAACGCCAATACATCGACGTCCGTACCCAGTTCGCGCTGCAGGAAATCTCCCACGTCGCGTATTTCGCGTTCGCCCGGCAAGAACACCAGAACATCGCCATTGCCGATGGATCCGGGCGTCGTTGCGATGTCCTGGTACGCGTCGAGCACTGCGAGCGGCAGGTCCGGGTCGTCTGCGCCATCTTCATCCGCGGCGTATCGCACTTCGATCGGATGGTTGCGGCCGCTCACCGTGATGACGGGCGCATCGCCGAAGAAGGTCGCCACACGCTCCACGTCGAGAGTCGCCGACGTCACGATCAGTTTCAGCTCCGGCCGACGCGGCAGCAGCCGCTTGAGCACCCCGAGCAGCAAATCGATGTTCAGCGTGCGCTCGTGAGCCTCATCGACGAGGATGGTGTCGTAACGCTGCAGCAGCGGATCGGAGCTGAGTTCGGCGAGCAGCAGGCCGTCGGTCAACAGCACCAGACGCGTGGCTTCCGACACTTGGTCGGCAAAGCGCACGCGAAACCCCACCGTGCCGCCGACGGGCTGCGCGAGTTCCTCGGCGATGCGCGCCGCCAAAGCGCGGGCGGCGAGCCGGCGTGGTTGAGTGTGCGCGATGAGGCCGTCGACTCCGCGGCCCGCTTCCAGACAATACTGCGGCAGCTGGGTGCTCTTCCCCGATCCGGTATCGCCGGCAACGATGAGCACTTGATGCCGGTGCAGCGCCTCGATGAACTCCTCGCGCCGGGCGGAAATCGGCAGATCGGCATCGTGCCTGAAGACCAGCCGAGCGCCGCTGCGCGCAGCGGCCAGCCGCGCCTCATTCGGCACGCTTCACTTCTTGCCACAGCGCCTCTTGTGCCGCGAGGCTCAAAGTCTCGAACTGCTGGCCGCGCTGCGCGGCGAGGCGCTCCATGCCCTGAAATCGCCGCTCGAATTTGCCGTTGGCCGCGCGCAGAGCCGCTTCCGCGTCCACATCGAGCTTGCGTGCCAGATTCGCCGCCGCGAACAACAGATCGCCTATTTCCTCGAAGATTTCCGGCGACGCCGCCGTCGCCGCGGACGCCGAATGGGCGGCTGCCGCCTCGCGTACCTCGGCCAATTCCTCGGCCACCTTGTCGGCGGTGTGGGCCGCTTGCTCGAAATCGAATCCGACCCGTGCGGCGCGCTTGCTGAGTTTGCAGGCGCGCATCAGCGCCGGTAGTGCCAACGGCACGCCGCCCAATGCGCTCGAGCCCTCGGCTGCGCGCTCGCGCGCCTTGATGTCCTCCCAGGCAACGCTTTCTTCGGCGGCCGTCGCCGGCCCGGAGGAGTTCGCCGCATCGCCGCCGCGGCTGGGCGCGCGCTGCCCAAATACGTGGGGATGGCGCCGCACCAGCTTGTCGCAAATCGCCGCGGCCACCGCGTCGAAGTCGAAGTGCCCGGCTTCGCAGGCGATTTGCGCGTGGAATACCACTTGAAACAGCAGATCGCCCAATTCGTCCTTGAGATGCGCGACGTCCCCACGCTCGATGGCGTCTGCAACCTCGTAGGATTCTTCGATGGTATGAGGTGCAATGGTCGCGAAGGTCTGCGCGCGATCCCAGGGGCAGCCGTCGGCGCCGCGCAAACGCTCCATGATCGCGAGGAGTTCGCGCAACCGCCCGCCTCCCATCCGGGAATCGTCCGCCGTCAGGGGACGCGCGCCTGTAGAAGCCGCCGCAACGTCAGCAACATGCCGGCCGTCGCTCCCCAGATGTTGCGGTTGCCATAGGGGATGTCATATACCTCCAGCGTCACGCCGCCGAGTTCGCGCGTACGGGCCTTGTGGTTGGTCTCATCGAGAATGAACTCCAGCGGCACCTCGAACACGTCGTGGACTTCGGCGGTGGCGATACGCAGCTCATAGGCGGGATTGACGAAACCCACGACCGGCGTGACGCGAAAACCCGTTCCCACCCAGTGATCGGGCAGATACCCCGCGAATTCCACGAAGTTTTCCGCCAGTCCTATTTCCTCGTGGGCCTCGCGCAGCGCCGCGCGCCACGGGTCCGCGTCGTCCGGTTCGATCCGGCCTCCCGGGAAACTGATTTGGCCGGCATGATCCTTGAGCGTCGCGGCGCGCTGCGTGAGCAGCACGGTGAGGCCCGGCTCGCGCTCGACCAGCGGCACCAGCACGGCGGCCGGCACTTTCATGGCAGGCATGGTCGCCCGGATCCGCTCCACCACATCCGACGTTGCGCCCGCCAGCCACAGCATGTCCTCACCGGGTGCGGAAGCCTGGGGCGCAAGAGACCCGCGGATATGGGGTTTGCTATAGAGCGAATCCATTACATTACTGATGGCTCGATCCCGGGCCCTGGATGCCCCCCTCGGTCAGCGCTTTGGGGTCGAGCAACCGCTCGAGTTCATCCCTGCCGAGGTCCGTCATTTCGGCCGCCACGTCCAGCACCGCGCGCCCCTCGGCGTAGGCCTTCTTGGCGATCGCCGCACCTTTCTCGTACCCCACCACCGGGTTGAGCGCCGTCACGAGAATCGGGTTCAGTTCCAAAGCGGCGCCTATCCTTCCTCGGTTCACGATGAAGCCCGCGAGCGCATGATCCGCGAGGTTGCGGCATCCGATCCCGAGCAATTCCAAGCTCTGCAGTAAATTATAGGCGATCACGGGCAACATCACATTGAGCTGGAAATTGCCCGACTGACCCGCAATGGTAATCGTCGCGTCATTGCCCATGACCTGGGCGGCGATCATCGTCACGGATTCGGGCACGACGGGATTGACCTTGCCGGGCATGATGCTGCTGCCCGGCTGCAGCGCCGGCAGCGCTATCTCGCCGAGCCCGGCCAGCGGCCCGCTGTTCATCCAGCGCAAGTCGTTGGCAATCTTCATCAGGCTCACGCTCAGCACCTTGAGCTGACCGGACAGCTCGACCGCGGTATCCTGACACGACAGCGATTCGAAAAAATTGTCATTCGGAACGAACTCCAGTTCCGTGCGCGCCGCCAGGTGCCGTGCGAACAGCGCGGCGAATTCCGGTCGCGCATTGATGCCCGTGCCGACGGCGGTTCCACCTTGCGCGAGCTGCAGGAGGCGCGGCATGACGGACTGCAGCCGGACGATGTCCTTGTCGATTTGCGCCCGCCACCCCCTCAGCTCCTGGCCCATGGTGAGCGGCATGGCATCCATGAGATGCGTGCGGCCTGTCTTGACCACATCCCCCAACTCGCTTGCGCGACGCTCGAGCACGGCGCTCAAGCGTTCGAGCGCCGGTATCAGGTCCTGCGCAAGCATGACAGCTGCCGCGACGTGAATCGCAGTGGGCACCACGTCGTTGCTGCTCTGCCCCATATTCACATGATCGTTTGGGTGGATAGGGCGGCTACCCGCGGGCCGGCCACCCGGAGTGCGGCTACCCGCGGGCCGGCCACCCGGAGGGCCGCTACCCGCGGGCGCCCCACCCGGGGGCTGCTCGAGCGCGCGGCTCGCCAAGGTCGCGATCACCTCGTTGGCGTTCATATTGCTGCTGGTGCCGGAGCCGGTCTGGAATACATCCACCGGGAACGCATCGTCATGGCGCCCCTCAGCCACCTCGAGCGCCGCGCTTTGCACGGCGAGTGCGAGCGGTGGAGCGAGGTCACCCAGTTCGCGGTTCGCACCGGCGGCGGCATACTTGATGAGCCCCAGCGCCCGGATGAAGCCACGCGGCATCTTGAGTCCGCTCGAGGGGAAATTTTGAATGGCCCGCTGGGTTTGCGCGCCCCATAAGGCGTCCGCGGGCACGGCGAGCGCGCCCATGCTGTCGTGCTCGACGCGCGCTTCGGTTCGCATCGCTGCTTAACTCCGCCGGCTCCAAGAAGTTTCCGGTAATATCGTGTGCATTCTAACACCGAGCGCAGCTTCCACCGATGTCCGCCACCGCTATTGAAGCCCTTTCACCGCTCGATGGTCGCTACGCCGCCAAGCTCAGCGCGGTCCGCCACCTATTCAGCGAGGCGGGTCTGATGCGTGAGCGCGTTCGCGTGGAATGCGCCTGGCTGTTGGCTCTGGCTGCGGGCCCCGCCGCACACGTGCTGGCGGCGCTGCCGGGCGAAGCGCGCGGTTGGCTCGACGGGCTCGCGAAGGACCCCGCATCGACCGACGTCCGCGCCATCAAGGATATCGAGTCGCGCACCAACCACGATATGAAGGCCGTGGAATATTGGATCCGCGCTCAATTGCAGGCGCGGGGCGCCCTGCCCGCTCAGCTGGAGTGGGTGCACTTCGGATGCACCTCGGAAGACATCAACAATCTCGCATACGCGCTCATTTTGAAAGCGGCGCGCCGCGCCGTGCTCCTGCCCGCGCTCGATGCCCTCGGCGCTCTACTCGACACGCTGAAGGATCGGCACGCCGCGGTAGGCATGCTGGCGCGAACTCACGGACAGACCGCCACACCGACCACCGTGGGCAAGGAACTGGCCAATGTTGCGGCCCGCCTGCGCATGCAGCGCACCGGCCTGGAACGCGTCGTCATCCTCGGGAAAATGAACGGCGCCGTCGGCAACTTCAATGCGCACATTGCGGCGTTGCCGCAGGTCGACTGGGCGGCTTTCAGCGCCCGCTTCGTCGCGTCGTTGGGGCTCGAATCCAACACTCACACCACCCAGATCGAGCCTCACGATTGGATCGCTGAATACTGCCACGCGCTGATGCGCGCCGATACCGTGCTGCTCGATTTCGCGCGGGACATGTGGAGCTACGTGTCGCTCGGTTATTTCAAACAGCGCACCATCGAAGGCGAGGTCGGTTCCTCCACCATGCCGCACAAGGTCAACCCCATCGACTTCGAGAATGCCGAAGGCAATCTTGGGTTGGCGAACGCCATGCTCGGGCACTTCGCCGACAAGCTGCCCGTCTCGCGCCTGCAGCGCGACCTGACCGACTCCACGGTGCTGCGTAATGTGGGCGTCGCAATCGGCCACGCCTCGCTCGCGTACCAGTCTCTGCGAGTAGGTCTCGAAAAAGTGGAACTGGACGAGGATCGCCTTGCGGAGGACCTCGACCGCGCCTGGGAGGTACTCGGGGAAGCGGTGCAGACGGTAATGCGCGCTCATGGAATCCCCGATGCATACGATCGCCTCAAGAGCTTCACGCGCGGCCGGCCCATCGACCGGGCCGCCATGCGCGCCTTCATCGGCACGCTCGAACTGCCGCCGGCCGAAAAGGAGCGCCTGCTGCAGTTGACGCCGGCGGGCTATGTGGGGCTGGCCCCCGAATTGGCGCGGCGGTCACATTGAACGAACATATTTTTACGTTCCGGGCCGCATGAAACGTGACGCAGTTGGCACGGCGCTGTACTGGGCAACCGGTAGGATCGCTTTCGAGGTATTGGAAGGTTGGGGCATTTGCCCGTTTTACCTCCTGAGGCATGCATATGGCGGGTAATATTGAGCAACCGGCAAGACCGGTCGTGGATCGGCTTGCGGCCGACCTGAGCACCGGTTCGGGCACGCGCATGATCGTGAGCACCATGCCGGAGGTGCGCGAGGCCAGCCTCAAGGTCGCCAAATCGGCGCAACGTCTGCTATCGATTTTTACCCAGGACCTGGAACCGCTGATCTACGGCGAAGAACCTTTTCTCGAAGCCATCAAACGGCTGGTGCTCGCCCGCTCGTATGCCAAAGTCCGCGTGCTGCTCGCCGATCCGTCGCGCGCCATGGTGGACAACAACCGCTTTTTGGCACTCGCTCGGCGCCTGACCAGCTGCATCGACCTGCGCTCCATGAGCCCGGAATATTCGGCGAGCGCCGGTGCGTTCATCATCGCGGATGACAAAGCGCTGGTCTACCGGCTGCAGGCGGACCGTTGGGACGGCATCTCGGACATGAACGATCCCAGCGTCGTTCGCCGCTACCTGAACTTCTTCGATGAGGTATGGCAGACCAGCATGCAAGAATCCCAGATGCGTCAGATGCTCATGTAGGTTGAGGCGCGGGCTAGACCCGCGCAGTGCTCCGCCCGCACCAGGGCACGAGCCTGGATATTCCGCGTGAGGCTCCCGGGCGCCGGTATAATCGGCGCATGCAGCCCCTCCCCGCCCCGCAGGACGCCGGCATGGTCATCGTCGGCATGTCCGGCGGCGTCGATTCAGCCGTTTCCGCACTGCTCTTGCAGGAAGCGGGCTACGACGTGCAGGGCTTGTTCATGGCCAATTGGGAGGATGACGGCTATTGCACGGCGGCCGCCGATTTCCAGGATGCCCGGCGGGTGTGCGAGGTCTTGAATGTCCCCCTGCACCGGGTCAGCTTCGCCGCCGAGTACCGCGAGCGGGTATTTGCGCATTTCCTCAGAGAATACGCCGCCGGGCGCACCCCGAACCCGGACGTCCTGTGCAATCGCGAGATCAAATTCGGTGTTTGCCTCGATTACATGCATCGTTTGGGTGCATCGTGGATCGCCACCGGCCACTACGCCAGAACGCGGCGCGACGGCACGGAAGTGCGGCTGCTGAAGGCCGCCGACACGGCCAAGGACCAGAGCTATTTCCTGCATCAGGTCAACCCCGTGGCCTTGCGCACCACCTTGTTTCCGCTCGGCGGGCTTCGCAAGGAGGAGGTCAGGAAACGCGCCCACGCGGCCGGACTGCCGGTGTACGACAAACCAGACAGCACGGGCATCTGTTTCATCGGCGAGCGGCCCTTCCAGGAGTTCCTGAGCCGGTATTTGACCCGCGCACCGGGCCCCATCGAGAACTGCGAAGGGCGCGTGCTCGGCGAGCATGGCGGGCTAGCCTTTTACACGCTGGGCCAACGGTCGGGGCTGCACATCGGCGGCCGGGCGGGCGCGGCCGCCGCCCCCTGGTACGTCGCCGCCAAGCAGCGGGAACGCAACGCATTGATCGTCGTGCAGGACCCGGACCATCCGTTACTCCTGTCCGATGCCTTCGACGTCGAAGATCTCCATTGGCTGGCAGCGGCCGGCACCCCGGCGAGTTTCGAATGCGGCGTGAAGACGCGTTACCGGCAAAGTGATCTGCCCTGCAGCGTTCGCGCGAACGGGCACGCAGCGCACGTGGTGTTGGCAAGGCCGGCGCGGGCGGTCACCCCCGGCCAGTACGCGGTTTTCTACGATGGCGACCAGTGTCTCGGCGGCGGAGTCATTGCAGCGCGGACCAACTCGCGTACCGACTCCGGTACCGACTCGCGTCCCGACTCGCGTGACGGCGCGCGACCAGGCCTGCGATTCACTGCCGGCGCAAATGCCGATGCCCTATAATTCTCCTTTTACTCGGAGGGGTCATGACGGACAGTTTCAAGGCGAGAACGACGCTCGGCGTGGGCAGCAAAACGTACGAAATCCTCAGCCTGAGTGCGCTCCAGGGCCAGAACGTCGACCGGCTGCCCTTCTCCTTGAAAATTCTGTTGGAAAACCTGTTGCGCTTCGAAGACGGCATCAACGTCACCAAGGCGGACATCGAAGCGTTGCTGCGCTGGGATCCCAAAGCGCTGCCCAATCATGAAATCGCGTTTACGCCCGCACGAGTCATCATGCAGGACTTCACCGGCGTTCCCTGCATCGTCGACCTCGCCGCCATGCGCGAAGCCATCGTTCGTTTGGGCGGCGATCCGCAGCGCGTGAATCCGCTCGCGCCGGCCGAGCTGGTCATCGATCACTCGGTGCAGGTGGACGAATACGGCGGCGCCGACTCGTTGCGCCACAACAATGAAATCGAATTCGCCCGCAACGGCGAGCGCTACATGTTTTTGCGATGGGGCCAAACGGCCTTCAGCAATTTCAAAGTGGTGCCCCCCAACACGGGCATCGTGCATCAAGTGAACATCGAGCGGCTGGCGCGGGTGATTTTCGCGGACGACGGCACCGGCAAAGCCATTGCCTATCCCGATACGCTGGTTGGCACCGATTCGCATACCACCATGGTCAACGGCTTGGGCGTGCTCGGTTGGGGCGTCGGGGGCATCGAGGCGGAGGCGGCCATGCTGGGCCAGCCCGTGACCATGCTCATTCCCCAGGTCATCGGCTTCAGGCTCACGGGCGCGCTGCCCGCCGGCACCACGGCCACCGACCTGGTGCTCACGGTGACCGAGATCCTGCGCAAGAAGGGCGTCGTCGACAAGTTCGTCGAGTTCTTCGGCGATGGCCTGAAGGGTCTGCCGCTGGCGGACCGCGCCACCATCGCGAACATGTCGCCGGAGTTCGGTTCCACCTGCGCCATCTTTCCCATCGACGAGGAAACCATTCGTTACCTGGAACTCACCGGCCGCCCGGCCGAACAGATCGCGCTCGTCGAAGCTTACGCCAAGGCGCAGGGGCTGTGGCGAGTTCAGGGCGCTCCGGCGGCGGACTACACCGATGTCGTGGAGCTCGACCTGTCGACGGTAGAACCCTCCCTCGCCGGGCCGAAGCGCCCTCAAGACCGCGTGCCGCTGCGTTCGGCCAAGGCCGTGTATCGAACCAGCGTGAAGAAAATGGCGGAGGAGCGTGCGCTGAAAAATCCGAGCGCCAGCGGCTCGGCAACGGCGGTGGTGGGCGGCACCGGCTTCGAAGTGCAGGACGGCGCCGTGCTGATCGCAGCCATCACCAGCTGCACCAACACGTCCAATCCCGCCGTGTTGATTGCCGCGGGCCTGTTGGCGCGCAATGCGAACGAGCTGGGCCTGAAGTCCAAACCTTGGGTCAAGACCTCGCTCGCCCCCGGGTCGCGCGTCGTGACGGATTACTTGCAGAAGGCCGGACTGCTGCACGAGTTGGAAGCGCTGGGCTTTTACACCGTGGGCTACGGCTGCACGACGTGCATCGGAAATTCGGGACCGTTGAAACCCGAGATCTCGGAAGCCGTGCGGGCCGGCGACGTCATTGCCTCCTCGGTACTGTCCGGCAACCGAAACTTCGAGGGCCGCGTTCACCCCGAGATCAAAATGAATTTCCTGGCATCGCCGCCGCTGGTCGTCGCGTACGCGTTGGCGGGCAGCCTGGACGTCGACATCACCACGGAGCCGCTGGGCCAGTCCAAGGATGGTAAAGCCATTTATCTGAAGGACATCTGGCCGAGTGCCGCGGACGTGGCGCAAGCGATGGCGGCGGCGGTCGACTCCGCCATGTTCACGAAGAGCTATGCCAACGTGTTCGCAGGCGATGCGAACTGGAGCAGCATCAAAACGCCCTTGGGCAAGATCTATGAATGGGACGGCAAGTCCACTTACGTCAAGAATCCGCCGTACTTCGACGGCATGACCATGCAACCCGCCGCGGTTGCCGCCATCCAGGGCGCGCGCGCCTTGGCCGTACTCGGCGACTCGGTCACCACCGATCACATCTCGCCCGCGGGCAATATTTCCAAGTCCAGCCCCGCGGCGAAATACCTGATGGCGCAAGGGGTGCAGGCGGTGGATTTCAATTCCTACGGCGCGCGCCGCGGCAACCACGAGGTCATGATGCGCGGCACGTTCGCGAACATCCGGTTGCGCAATTTGCTCTTGCCCGGCACCGAAGGCGGTGTGACCCTGCACATTCCGAGCGGTGAGTCTCTGTCGATATTCGATGCCTCGGTCAAGTACAAGGCCGAGGGCACGCCGCTGGTGATTCTCGCGGGCAAGGAATACGGCACCGGCAGCTCGCGCGACTGGGCCGCGAAGGGCACGATGCTTCTGGGCGTCAAAGCCGTCATCGCGGAGAGCTTCGAGCGGATCCACCGCTCCAACCTCATCGGCATGGGCGTCCTGCCGCTGCAATACAAGGACGGCCAGAGCACTCAAAGTCTTGGCCTGACCGGCAAGGAGCGCTTCGAAATCGTCGGCCTCGATCAGGGCGCGGCGAAGACGGTCAAAGTGATCGCCACCGCCGATGACGGCGGGAAGACGGAGTTCGAGGTGCGCCTGCGTATCGATACGCCCAAGGAACTCGACTACTACCAGCACGGCGGAATACTGCACTACGTACTGCGCCAACTCGCGGCACCGGGCAGCAAGGCGGCCTGAACGGGCGCGGCCGGCGCGCGGCGCGATCAAGGCGGCGGCGTGTTGACCGCCTTGACGCTTCCCGCCTTGACCAACACCATGGCGGCCGGGTCGAGATGGGTCTTGATGGAGGCGTTGACCTGCGCACGCGTCAGCGCTTTGACGGCCTCCGGATAGCCGTCGAGCCATGTGAGATCGTAGCCACGCTGAATCGTCGTCACGATGGCGCCGGCCAACCCGGCCGTGGTCGATAGGCCGACGAAGTAGCTGCCCACGATTCCTTGCTTACGCGCCGCCAGTTCACTGTCCGTGACGCCGTCGGACCACCATTTTTGCAATTCGCGGCGCGTCGAGGCGAGCCCCTTGTCGAGCAGCGCCGGTGCGAAGCTGGCCGAAATATCCCACGCACCGTCGGCAATCGTGTCTTCCACGACGCCGGCGCCGATGTTGTACGTCAGCCCTTCCCGATCGCGTACCGTCCCCATCAGGCGCCCGGTGAATCCATGTCCGAGAATGGCGGTTCCCACCCGCAATGGCAGTGCGTCGGGATCCCGGTAGTTGAGCCCCGTGGCCTGACCGATGATGACCGACACGCTGGGCTTGTCCGGCAGCGGCACCGACACTTCGCGCGGACCTGACGGCGCGGCCGGCTGCGCGGGGCGCACGTAGTCTTGACCTCCGGTCCAGCCCGCGAAGTCCTTGGCGACTTCCTCGTCGGCGTTCGCCGGCGACACGTCCCCCGCCAGAACCAGCGTCATGTGCGCGGGCCCGTAGTATTTCGCATGGAAGGTCTTGAGTTCGTCCAAAGTCGCAGATTTGGCAGCGGCCACGTACTCGGCAATCGTATGCGCGCGGTTCGGGTGACCCTCGGGAAACACCAAACGGCCGAACGACTCGTGAGCGCGCCCCTCGGTACTCTGCAGCGACGCCTCCAGAGAGCCGATGAATTGCTGCTTCGCTTTCGCGAACTCCTGCGCTTGCAAGGCGGGGGTCCGCAACTCCGCGGCGATGATTCCCATCACCAACGGCAAATCCTTCTTCAGGCATTTGGCGCGAACCTCCAAACTCTGCACGCCCACAGCGAACGAAATTTCGGCGCCCACGTTGTCCAGACGGTCGGCGATGGCGAATTTATCCAGCGCCTTGGTGCCGCGATCGAGCATCATTCCGGCGAGAGTCGGGATCGCGATGTTGCCGGGCGCCGCCATCGCATCGCCGGCGGGGAGCACCCCCTCGATCACCACCACATCCTTGACGCCGGTGGGGTAGGTAATCACATCGATGCCCGCGGCCGTGGCTCGATGAGCGTTCTGGGCCATGTTGGCAGCCGCATTCATGCTGGCCAACAGCACCATCGGCAATAGGTATTTGCGGACATGGTAGCGCATCACGACCCCTTCTCCGCTGCGGGATGAGCCGGCACGAACCAACCCGTCGTGCTTTGGTCCTCGTTGAAATACTGTTTGGCGACCCGCTGAACATCGGCGGGAGTGACCTGTTGGACTTTCAGCGGAAACGTTACGTACAGCGTCCAATCGCCCACGGCGATCCACTCGTTGAGTTCGCTCGCCACCCCGGCGGTGCCGTCGCGCTTGTAGGCATCGGCCGCAATGTATTGCTGCTTGACGCGCGCAATCTCGGCCGGCGTGACGCCATCGGCCTTGATCTTGGCGATCTCCGCGAGCAGCGCTTCCTCCACCTGCTCTTGAGGGGCATCGGGTGCGAGCGACGCGAAAATCGTGTGCAGCGACAAGTCGCGGCGTAATTCCGTACCCGCGCCGGCATTGAGTGCCAATCCTTTATCCACCAGCGCACGATACAGGCGAGCGTTCTTGCCGGAACTCAAGATGGCGTCCAGCATCTCCAGGGCGGGTTGGTCGGCATCGCGCCCATCCGGCACTTTGTGCGCGATCACCACGGTACCGAGCTCGCCGGGCCGCTTGACCAGTACGCGGCGCGGACCGCTCTGTTCGGGTTCCTCCGTGTAGATCTCCGGTATGGGATGCGGCGCTGCCGTGTACACGCCGTAATACTTTTTGACGAGTCCCAAGGCGGTGGCCGGATCGATGTCGCCGATCACCGCCACGGTGGCGTTGTTCGGCCAATAGAAGGTGTCGTAGAACTCACGCAGTTTGGCAATGGCCACGTGCTCGATGTCGCTTTTCCAGCCGATGGTCGGATGGTGGTACGGCAGCGCCTCGTAGGCGGCCGCGGTGATTTCTTCCATCAACACGCTTTCCGGGTCGTTCTTGCCACGCTCGTACTCGTTGCGCACCACCGTCATTTCCGACTGACGATCCGCTTCCCGCAGCAGCAGATGGCGCATCCGGTCCGCTTCGATGGCGATGTAGCCCTCCAGATTCTCGCGGCCGATGGTGGCGAAATAGGTGGTGCGATCGGCGGCCGTATTCGCATTGAACTGGCCGCCCACCCGCTCGAGGAACTGCTTGACGCCGTTGCCCTTGGCATCGTTGAAGTTCTCGCTGCCCTTGAACATCAAGTGTTCGAGGATGTGCGTGGCCCCGGTGGTGCCGGTGACCTCATTGCGCGAGCCCACCCGGTAGGTCACCTGGAAAGTGACGACGGGAGCCGAATGATCGGCGCTCAGCAGCACGGTGAGTCCATTGCTGTCGAGCCGGTACTCCTCGATTCCACCGAACGACTTGACGAAACTGAAGCCCGCCACGGTGAGGGGGCCGGGCGCCGCTGCGCTGGGCGGCACACCGCCGGGCGCCGCCGCGCGCACCTCGGGGCCCTGGACGCAGCCGAGCAGCGCCACCACGGCGCACGCCCACGCGAAAGCTCGCCTCACGGGAGATCCGGCTCTTTGATTCATCAGTTTCCTCTCAGCGGGGCGGCCGCGGCTGGCCTGGCGCGGCGATTCTAGCCTACCCGGGGCTCTGATGAGCGAGGGTTATCCGGACACGCGCCAAGGGGTGAGCGCTCATGCCGCGGCCGACTGTACTTCGTCCGTCCAAACCTTGAACCTCGACAGCGTGTTCGGGCCGAAGGTCATACTGATGGCCACGTCCGCGGCGTCCCGTCCGCGGGCAATCAAAATCCGGCCGATACGCCGCTGGTTGTTGCGCGGATCGAAGGTATGCCACGCGCCCCCGAGGTAGGCCTCGAACCAGCCCGCAAAATCCATGGGAGCGTCCACCGGCGGCACTCCGATGTCGCCCAGATACCCGGTGCAATAACGCGCCGGGATATTGAGCGCCCGGCACAGCGCGATGGCCAAGTGCGCGTAGTCCCGGCACACGCCCTGACGTTCGTTGAACGCCTCCCAGGCTGTCTTTGTCGGGCGCGCGCATTGATAGTCGAACGCAATGAGGCCATGAACGTAGTCGACCACGGCCTGCACTCGATTCCATCCCGGCATCATGCTGCCGAACATTCCCCATGCCGTGGACGCCAGCAATTCGGTCTCGCAATAGCGGCTGGGCAAGAGATAGACCAACGTCTCGTCCGGCAAGGATTCGACGGTATGTTCGAAGGCGTGCGGCAGGGCCGGCTCGGGAATGCCGCTGTCGTTGACGACGCCGTCCGCCGTGATCTTGAACGTCCCCGGAGGGGCGAATACGCGGGTGCACCAATTGCCGAACCCGTCGCGGTACATCGACAGCGGTACCGCGGGGTCGGTCACCATGGTATCGGGCCGAACCAAATCTTGGCTGCGGCTGTAGTGCACGTTCAAATTGAGGATCATGGGCGTGGCTTGGGCGAACTCATATACCAATTCGTAGCCCAGCCTGATCAGCATCGCCCACCGCCCGCGTACGCAAGTTAAAAACCTAATCTGCCACGCAGCCACTGTCGCACAAATGGCTGCTTCACGGCAGCGTTTGTAGGCCGCCTCCTACAATCGGACCCCGCGCCTTCGCCGGCATTGCCTATAATCGTGGGCATGACAGCCCAACGCGCGGCCCCAACGAGACCCTGCGTCGCGGTATTCGATTTGGACGGGACCTTGACCTGGCGCGATACGCTGCTGCCGTTTCTGCTCGGCTATGCGGTGCGGCATCCGCGGCTGTCGTGGCTGTGGCGGGTGCCGGCTGCCCTCGTCGGCTATGGCGGCGCTCGCGACCGGGGCTTGCTGAAGTCGCGCTTGATTCGTGCGGTGATGGGCGGCGATTCGCGATCGCGGATCGATGCCTGGTCGGACACCTTCGTCGGCAGTCTGCAGCGCCGGCGCGCATTCAGGCCCGCGGCGCTCGCCATGCTGCAAGCGCATCGTGCCGCCGGGGATCGGCTGGTTCTGTTGTCCGCAAGCCCCGATCTGTACGTGCCGCGCATCGGCCGGCTGCTCGGCTTCGAGCGCACGCTGTGCACCGAAGTGAAATGGGATGCAATCGCGCCCGGTGTGGACCGCCTCGACGGCGCGCTGTGCACCGCCAACCGCCGCGGCGAGGAGAAATCGCGCTGCCTCGCCTGGCTTCGCACTCAATATCCCGGCATGCCGGTGGTCGCTTATGGCAACAGTCCATCCGATCTTCCCCACCTGCGGCATGCCGATCGGGCCCTCCTGGTCAATGCGGGCGCGAAGGCGCGTCGCACCGCCGCCGCCGCCGGCATTGCCGTTGCCCATTGGACATAGGAAGGCCAGAGTGGCGCAACCGATGCCGTGGCGGCAACAAATCACCCGCTTCCCCGGTCTACTTCCAAACGAACCACGTTGAGGAATCTCCATGCGCCCAGCAAACTCTTCGGTCAAGATCGCCGCCTCGGACATCACGCCCTACGAGAAGTACCTGTCCCGGCGCGCCGTGCTGGCCGCCGGCGCGGGACTGGCCGCCGCTCAGACGCTGGGACGCTTCGGCGCCGACGCGTGGGCGGGTGACAAGCAGCCGCCTGCCGCGACGCTCACGTTCACCCGCAATACCGCGTTGAGCGTCACGGATACACCCAACTCCTATCAAGACATCACGACTTACAACAATTTCTATGAGTTCGGCACCGATAAATCGGAGCCTGCGCAAAACGCGCAGAAATTCCGTACCCAACCCTGGACGGTCACCGTCGCTGGTGAAGCGGAGCTCACCGGCAGCTACACCCTCGAGGACATTCTGAAGCCGCATCCCCTGGAGGAGCGCATCTATCGGCTGCGCTGCGTCGAAGCCTGGTCGATGATCGTCCCTTGGGTGGGCTTTCCGCTCGGCGATCTGCTGAAGCGGTTCAAGCCCACGTCCAAGGCCAAATTCGTGGAGTTCAAAACCTTGTACGACCCGAAACAGATGCCGGGTGAACGCTCGAGCGTTCTGGAATGGCCCTACGTCGAGGGACTTCGCCTGGATGAGGCCATGCATCCGCTCGCTCTCATGGCCGTTGGGCTCTACGGCAAAACGCTGCCCAATCAGAACGGCGCGCCGCTGCGTTTGATCGTTCCGTGGAAATATGGGTTCAAGGGCATCAAGTCCATCGTCGGCATCAAATTCACGGACCAGATGCCGCGCACCACGTGGGCGGCGGCGGCGCCCAGCGAGTACGGATTCTTCGCGAACGTGAATCCGGCCGTGGACCACCCGCGCTGGAGCCAGGCGAGCGAACGGCACATCGGCGGCAGCCTGTTCGATCAGCGCAAACCCACACTGCCCTTCAACGGGTACGGAGCGCAGGTGGCGAGCTTGTATAGCGGAATGGACCTGCGGAAATATTTTTGATGAGCGGGATGCGGGCGATCAAGTGGGCCGCCACCGGCGGCGTGGCAGTCCGCTGGGTGCTGAAACCGCTGGTCTTCATCGCCTGCTTGCTGCCGGCGCTGCGATTGACGGCCGGCGCCTTCGGGATTGCCGGCATCTCGCTCGGGGCCGATCCGGTGGCGGCGATGCTGCACACCTGCGGCAGATGGACCCTCAATTTCCTGATGATCACTCTGTGCATGACGCCGCTGCGCGATCTCACGCACTCGGTGTTCTGGCTACGCTTCCGGCGCCTGTTCGGATTATTCGCGTTTTTCTACGTGCTGCTGCATTTCAGCGTGTACCTGCTGCTCGATCAAGCGGGCAAACTGGGTGCGCTGTGGCAGGACATCGTCAAGCGTCCCTACATCACCATCGGCATGCTGGGCCTGCTCTCCTTGATCCCGCTGGCGGCCACCTCGACGGCCAAGGCACAGCGCCGCCTGGGGCGCCGCTGGACACGCCTGCACCGATTGATCTACGTCGTCGCTTTCCTCGGCGTGTGGCATTTCTGGTGGCAGGTCAAGAAAGACATTCGCGAACCGCTGTTGTACGCGGCCGGCCTCACGCTGCTGCTCGGATATCGTCTGTGGAAACAGCGGGGGCGGCTGCTGCCGCGGCTCAGCGCGGCACGCGTTGCAAGGACCGATGCATTTTGAGCAGCAAAGTCTCGGTGGTCGGCCAGTCGATGCACGGATCGGTAATCGACACCCCGTACTCCAGCTTGGTCAAGTCCTTCGGGATGGGCTGGCTCCCCGCCTTCAAGTGGCTCTCGAGCATGAGGCCCACGATGGAGCGGTTGCCGTCGACGATCTGCTGGATGCAATTTTCGGCCACCATCGGCTGCAGACCGGGGTCCTTGTTGGAATTGCCGTGGCTGCAGTCGACGACGATCCTGGGCGGCAGGTTCGCCGCGGTCAATTCCCGTTCCGCCAGCGCGATGCTCACCGCATCGTAATTCACCCGGCCGCCGCCGCCGCGCAGCACGAGGTGGGCATGCATGTTTCCCCGGGTGCGAAACACCGCCGACTGTCCCTGCTGGGTGATGCCGAGAAAATGATGCGGATGCCGCACCGACTGCAGCGCATTGATCGACGTCGACAGCGCGCCATCGGTGCCGTTCTTGAAACCCACGGGAGTGGACAGACCGCTGGCCATTTCCCGGTGGGTCTGGGATTCGGTGGTGCGCGCCCCGATGGCGGTCCACGTGATGAGTTCGGACAGATATTGCGGCATGATGGGATCGAGAGCCTCGGTGCCGGCCGGCAGCCCCAAATCGGCAATGTGGATCAAGAGCTGCCGCGCCATCGAGATACCCTTCTCGATGTGGAAGGAATCGTCCATGTCGGGATCGTTTATCAAGCCCTTCCAGCCCACCGTGGTGCGCGGCTTCTCGAAATACACCCGCATGATGAGCAGCAGGGTCGGCGCCACCTGCGCCGCCAGATCCTTCAGACGACCCGCGTATTCCCGGGCAGCGGCCACGTCGTGGATCGAACAAGGACCCACGACCACGAACAAGCGGGGGTCGCGGCGCTCCAATATGGCGCGCACCGCTTCGCGGGACTCGACAACCGTGTCGGCCGCACGCTCCGTCAGCGGCATCTGCCGCTTGATCTCTTCCGGCGTCGCCAACAAATCGCTGGAGAGTACGTTTACGTTTTGTAATTGATCTTGAATATTCGCCACTCTCGCCGTCGCTCCTGAAGGACCTACATGGACGTTCTGATGGTCCACAGTTCCGGAAAGAATTTGAGTTCCAACGCCTTCGTCAAATAAGACACGCCGCCCGTGCCGCCCGTACCGCGCTTGTATCCGATGATGCGCTCGACGGTCTTGACGTGCGCGAAACGCCACAACTGGAATTTATAATCGAGGTCGACCAAGCGCTCCGCGAGCCCGTACAGATCCCAATCCTTGACCGAGTTGTGATACACGCTGAGCCAGGCAGCCGCCACTTGCTTGCTGGCCTGATACGGCTGAGTGAAATCGCGGTCGATGGCCTCCGTCGGTACGTCCAGGCCGCGGCGGCTCAGTAGGCGCAGCACTTCATCATACAGGCTCGGGGCGCGCAGCGCCCGCTCCAGCGATTCATAGGCGTGCGCATCCCCGCGGAACACCTTGATGGTATCGGCGTTCTTGTTGCCGATGAGAAACTCGAGCATTCGATATTGCGGCGACTGGAACCCGGAGGAGCGGCCGAGCGTGTTGCGGAAGGCCGAATAATCGGAGGGCGTGATCGTCGCCAGCACGTCCCAGGATTGCTGCAATTGCGTTTGAATGGTCGAAACCCGCGCGAGCATCTTGAACGTGGGACCCAGATCATCGCGCCGCACGCAATCGATGGTGGCGTTCAACTCGTGCAAGCACAACTTCATCCACAACTCGGAAACTTGGTGGATCACGATGAACAGCATCTCGTCGTGGTGGTACGACAGGGGATGCTGCGCGTCGAGCAACTTGTCCAGATTGAGGTACTGGGAATAGCTCAGATGCTCGCTCAAGTCCCAATGCACGTCTTCGTCGCTCAAATCGACGAAAGGCTTGACCTGCTGAGGGATGTCTTCCATGCGCTGATTTTCGACGAGCCTAGCTCTTGAAGACCCAGGCCGGCACGGTGCGCCAGCCTGCGAGCAGTTCGCGGTCCAGCTCCCGGTAGCACGGCTCCAGCCGCTCCACCAGGCGCCAGAAGCTGGCCGAGTGATTCATGTGCTTGGTGTGCGCCAACTCATGGAGGAACAGGTATCGGACGACCTCGGGACGCAAAAAAACCAGCGAGCAATTCAAGCTCACCGTACCGCGCGTGGAGCAGCTTCCCCAGCGCGTGCGCTGGCAGCGAATGACCACTCGTCCCACGGAATAATTCAAATCGTGGGCCAGGCGCAGCAGCCGCGGGGCGAGGCGCTCGCCGGCCGCCCGCTTCAGCCAGCCCTGCAGCAGCTGGCGCGCGCCGCTCTCGTCGGGCGCTTGCAGGACGAGTCGCCCGCCATGCTCGGTGAGGCTGCGTTTCTGCGCGCCATGCCATTCCACGTCGAACCGTTCGTTGCTGCAGGTGAACTCGATCGCCCGAGGCACGAGGGCGGCGGGCTCCGCGTAGCATTGCATGGCCGCTACTTTGCGATCGATCCACGGAGTGAAGCGCTGCACGAAATCGCGCACCGCCTTGGGCGTAACCCCGATGGGGACCACGATCTCCACCCTGCCGCCGACATGAACGCGAGCGGTGAGCCGGCGCGCGCGCGGACTGACGCGAACGGCGAACGGCTCGGTGGAGCTACGAGTCTCGAACAACGATAGCTGCGTGCCTTGTGCGTTCATCGCGCCAAATGATAGCAGGTTCGGGTCGGTCAGCGCCGCACCATCCCCGCCAGCTGCCGCTGGGCCGCCTTGTAATCGGGCGACGCGATCAGCGCCTGCTCGATCCAGTTGCGAGCGCCGAGGACATCGCCCCGCACCTCGAGTTGCCGGCCCAATTCCAGGTACGCCTCGGCATGGCCCCATCCCGGTGCATCGACGCGGGTGGCCGACGATTGCTCGAAGAGCTGTGCCGCGCGCTGCAACAGCGCGAAGCCCTGGCTGTTTTCCGCCGACCCGGGCTTGCCGTGCGCCAGCGTATCGACGGCCATCAAGAACACCACGCGCGGATTCGTGGGCGCGAGTTTGAATGCGGCGCCGATGCGATCGGCCGCCCGCGAGCGGAGCACGACGGCCTCCATTTTTCTGAAGACGGCAAGATTCGAATAGCAGGCCGACTGCAAAGCCAAAGCCTCCGCCGAGTTTGCATCTTGCGAGAGCACCGGTTTGAGCTGATCGATGCATCCCGCAAACGCCGGCTCGGCGCTGCGCCCGCTCTCCCCGGCCAGCAGCCCCAAGCGGTACTCGGCGTGCGCGAGATGATAATGCAGCGCGCTCGGCGCCCCTCCGGCTTGCAGCTGCGTGCTCAGGGTCTGGATCAAACTTGCCAGCTGATTGGTATCTTCCGAATGAAACGCGTACAGGATTTGTGCTTGCAGATCGCCGCCCTGCTGCGCGGCGGCCATGAAGCCCGCGGCGCAAAGCGGCAGCAGCGCGAGACTCCTGAAACGCAACAGGCAACGCAACATATAATAACGACACACCGCCAATGACGACACACCGCCAATGACGATACACCCCGAAACGATACTTGCCATGGAACTGATCGATATTGGTTCGAACCTGACTCACGAGAGCTTCGCCGAGGACCGCGCGGCCGTGATCGAGCGCGCGGTCCTGGCCGGCGTGACGCGCCAGATCGTGACCGGCGCGGATCTCGCCAGTTCGAGCGCCGCCGCCGCATTGGCCGCGGCCCACCCGACGCGGCTCTGGAGCACGGCGGGAGTGCACCCGCATCACGCCGCGAGCTTCGATCCGGCGCGGCGCGATGAATTCCTGGAACTCCTGAAGCATCCTCGCGTCGTGGCCGTGGGCGAATGCGGCCTGGACTATTTCCGCAATTTCTCACCGCCCGCCGCGCAGCGAGCCGCCTTCCTCGCGCAACTGGAAATCGCCGTGGCCGTCGGCAAACCGGTGTTCCTTCATCAGCGCGACGCACATGAGGATTTCCGGGCTATTCTCGGGGACTTTCGCGGCAGTCTCGCCGGCGGCGTGGCGCATTGCTTCACCGGCGATGCGGCTCAGCTCGAAGACTATCTCGAGTTGGGCCTATGCATCGGCGTCACCGGGTGGGTGTGCGACGAGCGGCGCGGCGCCGCCTTGAGGGAAGCCGTGCCGCGCATTCCCTCCGACCGGTTGATGGTCGAAACCGATGCGCCGTATCTCTTGCCCCGCGATCTCGTGCCGCGCCCCAAGTCGCGGCGCAACGAACCTCACTACCTTCCGCACATCGCGGGCGTCGTGGCGCAGCTGCGCGACGAACCGCTGGAAAGCCTCGCCGCGGCGTCGACCCGAAACGCCATCGGCCTGTTCGTCCTCACAAGCTCGTGAACGTGTGCGGGCTCGGCCGCAACTGCGCCACCAGCCGCATCCAAGCATCGGTGTATGCCGCGAGTTCGGGAGAACTCCTCTGGCCGGAGCGGTCCACCGCCGGGAACTCCACTTCGATGCCGTCCAGCATCAGCACGTATTTCGGCTTGCCCTTGGTGAACTTGCCGATATTGGAAAAGAGGAGGCGTCCCTCCACGGGCACGTCGCCCACCAGTGCCTTGACGGCCGCAATGCGATCATAGAGCGCGGGCTGAGGATTATCGAAGGTGAAGCGGCGCCCGCGGCCCATCACCGTCCAATCGCTCATTTGATCGCCGCCGAAGATCAGGCCCGCCACGCGCCGCGTATCGAGCACGAGGACGCCGCGGGGCGTGAGCAGCAGGTGATCGATGTGGATGAAACCGCCCATCCCGTCGGGTACCAATACCTGGTGCACGGCCTGGTAGGCAATGCGCTCCAGACGTGCCAGCAATCCCTTGCGGCGGGAGCGACGCTGATAGGCCCCATAGGCCATGTAGCCGCCCGTGGAGAGCAGCACCAGCGCGGCGCCGGTCATCAACCACTGCGGTTCGATTCCGCTGTCGCTCATTCGAGCGCTGCAGCCACGGCCTGTAGCGTCGGCGGCAAGTCCAGAAAATGCCGCGGCATCCGCAGCAAGCGGTTCAAGGCTTCCGGAATCGCGACCGGCTTGCCGATGATGGGCTCGACCACTTCGTTGAATTTCGCGGGATGCGCCGTCGCCACCACCACCCACGGGTGGGCGCGGCGCTCCGCCGCACTCAATCGGCTGTAGACTTCAGCTGCCGTCGCGGTATGCGGACACCATTCGCGCCCATAGTGCATGAAATCTTCTCCGATACGAGCGCGAATTGTAGCGTCATCGACGCTGTCCGCGCTCAATTGTTCGCGTACCGCATCCGCGGTGGGGTAGAGCGCGCGAATGCGCTCCATGTTGCTCGGATTGCCGACATCCATCGCCGACGCCAACGTCGGTATGCTGGCGCGAGGCTGCCACTCACCGGTGTGCAGATACTCCGGAACGGTACGGTTGGCGTTGTGCGCCAAGATGATGCGGCCGATCGGAAAGCCGAGTGCGCGCGCCCAGACGGCGGCGAACGCGTTTCCCAGATTGCCGGCCGGGATGATGTAGCACGGTTTCGCACCGGTGCGCCGCTCGACGTCGAGACTCGAGGCGATGTAGTACACCATTTGCGGCAGCAGGCGCCCGATGTTGATGCTGTTGGCCGAACTGAAGCGGTGCTTGGCGCGCAGTGCCAAGTCGACGAAAGCTTCCTTCACCAGACGCTGGCAATCGTCGAACGTACCGTCTATCCGCAGCGAAATCACATTGTCGCCCCAGCAGGTCAGCTGCTGTTCCTGGCGTGGGCTCACCAACCCCTTGGGGTACAGGATCACGATACGCACCCAGGGCCGCAGGTGGAAGGCCGCGGCGACGGCACCCCCGGTGTCGCCCGAGGTCGCCACCAAAATGGTCAGCGGCTGCGGCGAGCCGGCTTCCAAGCGTTGCAGGCTCTCGGCCAAAAAGCGCGCGCCGAAGTCCTTGAAGGCGGCCGTGGGCCCGTGGAACAACTCGAGCGCGAACAGCCGCTCCGCACACGCCGTAACCGGCGTCGTGGGCGCCGCCAGATCGAGCGCCGCATCCGCGATTTCCGCGAGGCGCGACTGCAGCGGGTCGCCTGCGAAAAAGCCGCCCAAACTCGCGCGCGCGAGGTCGGGCAAGCGCGTCAGGCCGGTGCACGAGCGCACCTCGACGCTGGGCAACCGAGTCGGTATGTAAAGCCCGCCATCGGGCGCGAGCCCCTGTCGAATTGCTTCGCTCAAGGTCACGGCCGGCGCGCCGCCGCGCGAACTGACGAATTCCAATGTCGACATCACGCCTTCACCACCCGGGCACCGTAATTCTCCAACGACGAAATCCAGCAGTCCGAGTCCAGGCCGTGGGCGGTGAACGCGGCCACCATCGCGCCGCGCACCGCCTCGGCTTGTTGAATCTCGGCCCAGGCGAATATGGTCGGGCCGGCGCCCGAGATGGAACAGCCCAGCGCGCCGGCGGACATGGCGCCGCGCTGCACGTCCTTGAACCCGGGAATCAACGAGTGGCGTTGCGGCTCGATGATGACGTCGTTGAACGAATCGCGGATCATGTCGAGATCGTTCGAGTAGCAGCCGCTGATGAAGCCCGCGAGATTGGCCGACTGCCAGATGAAATCGGAACGGCTGACATCGGTCTTCAGAATGGCGCGCGCCTCGCGGGTGCCGAGGAACATGTGGGGATGTACCAGCACGCAGCGCAACGAGGGGGGCACGGGAATCTGTTTCACGCGGGGATGATCGATGCCCACGGTCAGCACCAAACCGCCGAACAGACACGGAGCAATGTTGTCGATGTGCGCCGAGCCGCTGGCGACGATTTCGCCTTCCATGGCGAAGTGCAGCAGCTGCAGCCGCGGCACCGGCTCCTGCAGCAGCGCATTCGCGGCTACCACGGCCGCCACGGCGGATGCCGCCGAACCACCCATGCCGGAGGCGAGCGGAATGCCTTTGTCGATGTCGATTTCAAATCCATGATCCAAACGCAATGCCGCGTGCATGGCCTGCACCGCCCGCCCCGCGGTGTTGTTCTTGACCTCGGTGGGCAGATCGCCGGCCACCCCCGTGATGGCTCGGATCCGCACCACCGGCTCATCGATGCGCCGCAGCCGCACTCGATCGCCGACGGCCTCCACCGTATGCCCCAAGATATCGAAGCCGATGCCGACGTTGGCAACGGTGGCGGGTGCGAAGGCGGTAACATCGGTGAGCACGGCGATCCTCGAAATGGTTGAGTCTACAGATGCGCGCCCAAATAGGCGGACAAGCGCAGCAGATCGGAGAAAACTCCGCCGGCCGTCACCTCGGGTCCGGCGCCGGGGCCCTGCACGATCAGCGGATTGTCGCAATATCGGCGCGTCGCGAAACGCACCACATTGTCGGTGAGCGCGATGTTGGCAAACGCATGCTTGGCCTCCAAGTGGGTAAGCCCCACGGTGGCGGTGCCGTTCGCCTCGATGCGCCCGACGTAGCGCAGGACCTGGTGGTTCTTGCGCGCCTCGGCGAGCATCGCGGACATGTGTTCGTCGAACTCCGAGAGGCGTTCCATGAACTCCTCGACGCTGGCATTCTCGAGCGCTTTCGGCACCAGCCCCTGCACCGCCACGTCCGACATTTCCAAGGTCAAACCCATTTCGCGGCCCAGGATGATGAGCTTGCGCGCGACGTCCATACCCGACAGGTCGTCGCGCGGGTCCGGCTCGGTATAGCCTTTCAGCTTGGCTGCTCGAACGATGGAGGAAAAGGTTTCGCTGCCGTCGAACACATTGAACAGATACGCCAGCGTGCCGGAAAAGATCCCCTCGATGCGGGTGATGTCGTCGCCCGTTTCGCGCAGATCGCGCAACGTCTGGATCACCGGCAAGCCGGCACCCACCGTGGCCTCGTAGAGGTAATGCGTGCCCGCGGCGCGGCGCGCTTCCTGCAGCGATTGATAGTACGGCAACGGGCCGCTGTTGGCTTTCTTGTTGGGTGTGACGACGTGGATCCCGCGCCCCAGCCACCCGCGATACTGCGCGGCGACGTCGGTGCTCGCCGTGCAATCGATGATGACGGTGTGCGGGATGTAGTCCGCCTGGCAATGGCTCGCGAATTTCTCCAGATCGAGCGGCTCGCCGGCGGCGGCAAGCTGGTCGGCCCAGCGCTCGAGATCGATGGATGTCTCGGCCAACAGCATGCGTTTCGAACCGGCGATGCCGCGGACGCGCAAGTCCAGATTCAAGGCCCGCAGGCGGTCGATCTGAGTGGCGAGTTGAGCCAGCAGCACTCGCCCCACGGTGCCGGGTCCAATGAGTCCGATGGACAGCGTGTTGGGTGAAAGATAGAAGGCCGCATGCACCGCGCGCAGCGCTTTCGCGGCCCCCTTGCCGTCCACGACCACCGAGATATTGCGCTCGGAGGCGCCCTGCGCAATGGCCCGCACGCTGATTGCCGCGTCGCCGAGCGAGTTGAACACCTTGGCGGCCACACCGTGAGCGCCGGCCATGCCATCGCCGACCACGGCCAGAATGCTCAAACCCAGTCCCACCTCGACGTGCTGAATCTGGCCGTCCCGCAGCTCCGCGTCGAATGCCTTGCGCACGGCGGCCTCGGCGCGCACAGCCTGGACCTCGGGAATGGCAAAGCAAATGGAGTGTTCGGAGCTGCCTTGCGAAATCAGGATCACCGAGATGCCGGCGTCGCGCAGTGCGCCGAACAGGCGGTGCGCCGTGCCCGGAACGCCGATCATCCCGGCACCTTCGAGATTGACCAGCGCCACCGGGTCGATGGTGGTGATGCCCTTGACCTTGAGCGCGGACACCGGCTTCGCGCAAATCAACGTGCCGCGCTTTTCCGGCGCAAAGGTATTGCGGATGTAGATGGGGATGTCGCGCGCCACCGCCGGCTCCATGGTTTGCGGATGGATCACCTTGGCGCCGAAATAAGCGAGCTCCATCGCCTCGTTGTAGGAGAGCTGATCGATCACTTGGGCATTGGGAACGAGCCGCGGATCCGCCGACAACACGCCATCCACATCGGTCCAAATGATGATTTCCGCCGCATGCAGCAGCGCACCGAAAATCGATCCGGAAAAGTCGCTGCCGTTGCGCCCCAGCGTGGTTTGCATGCCGGTCGTCGTGGTCGCGACGAAACCGGTCACGATGAGGCGTCCTTGAAAATCCTTGGGCACCAACGCATCGAGGTTGCGTTCGCTGGCGGTCCATTGGACCGCCGGCCCCAACGGCCCCCATTCGACGATGACGACCGCGCGGGCATCCACCCATAGCACCTCGCCGGCTGTGCGCGCTCGTTCACGCAGGAACGGCGCGAAAACCCTGGTCGACCAGATTTCACCGTAGCCCGATATGACATCCCGCATCGTCTGCGGCGCCGAACGGATGAGGCGCACGGTTTGCAGCATGCCCGCGATGTCTCGGCAATCCTGCGACAGCGTCGCGCAGTAAGCGGCCTGTGCCGGCGTCGAGATCAACTCGGCGGCGAGCCGCGTGTGTCGGGCCTCGAGCGCTTCGATGGCGGTCAGATAATCGCCGTTCGGCCGTTCCGCGAGATCCACCAGGGCCAACAGCGCGTCGGTCACTCCCCGGCACGCGGACAAAACCACGGCTTCCCGCGATTGCGAGCGCTCCACGATCTCGGCGACGCGGCGGAAACAAGCGGCATCGGCGACGCTCGAGCCACCAAATTTATGTACGACCCATTTATCCATAACTTGACACGCGCTGCCCCGGCCAGGCGTTCCGCGCCATCCCACGATTCTTGAGTTGATGTTTGCGGCTGGCCACCGCGTGACAGGCCGGAACTTTAATCGCACCGCCCGGAGCCAGCAAGCGGAAAACTCCGGCCCTGGCCAATTTCCGCGGCGCTACGGCCCGCCCCGCCGTCTGGCCGACGGGGCTGGGGCAGCCCGTGGTGGCGCATTCCCCGCCCCCCCTCCACCCCCTCGGCTCGGGCCGCCCACCGGCTTCGACCGGGTTCCCGATTTGGGCAAACCGGTATGCTGGGTTCGGAACGGCAAGGCCCCCCGGCCGCGCGGGGCGCCGGCGCCCGCCGCCACCGGCTGGTAGGCGGGAATGAGATGGTGCTTGCCGTTGCCGATCAAATCGGCGCGGCCCATGCGCTTCAAGGCCTCGCGCAGAGTCGGCCAATTCTCCGGGTCGTGATAGCGCAGGAAAGCCTTGTGCAAGCGGCGCACCTTGATCCCCTTGGGAATCACCACTTCCTCGCTGGTGCGCGTGACACGCTTCAGCGGATTCTTTCCGGAATGATACATCGCGGTCGCCGTGGCCATGGGCGATGGTAGGAACGCCTGCACTTGATCGGCTCTGAAGCCGTTCTTCTTCAGCCAAACGGCAAGGTCCAGCATGTCTCGATCGCGGGTGCCGGGGTGCGCCGCGATGAAATACGGAATGAGATATTGTTCCTTGCCCGCCTCGCGGGAGTACTTGTCGAACATTTCTTTGAACTTGTAGTACGTTCCCACCCCCGGCTTCATCATCTTCGACAGCGGGCCGTCGCCGATGGCCTCGGGCGCAATTTTCAAATACCCGCCGGTATGATGAGTCGCCAACTCCTTGACGTACTCGGGCGACTCGCTGGCCAGGTCGTAGCGCACACCGGAAGCAATCAGGATTTTCTTCACGCCGCGCAACGCGCGCGCGCGCCGGTAGAGGCTGATGAGCGGCGTGTGGTCCGTGTTCAAGTTCGGGCAGATGCCCGGGAACACGCACGAAGGACGCCGGCACGCCGATTCGATGGCGGAACTCTTGCACTGCAGCCGATACATGTTCGCCGTGGGGCCGCCCAGATCGGAGATGACGCCCGTGAATCCCGCCGTCTTGTCGCGAATCGTTTCGATTTCGCGGATCACGGAGTCTTCCGAGCGGCTTTGAATGATGCGCCCTTCATGCTCGGTGATCGAACAGAACGTGCAGCCGCCGAAGCAGCCGCGCTGAATGGACACGGAAAAACGGATCATGTGGTAGGCGGGGATTTTCGCCGTACCGTAGTTGGGATGCGGACGCCGCGCATACGGCAACTCGTAGACCGCGTCCATGTCGGCGGTGGCCAGCGGGATGGGCGGCGGGTTGAGCCATACGTCCACTGTTCCGTGGCGCTGCACCAACGCGCGTGCATTCCCGGGGTTCGACTCGGCGTGCAGAATTCGCGATGCGTGTGCATAGAGCACGGCATCCGCACTGACTTGTTCGAACGAGGGCAAACGGACGACGCTGCGCTCCCGCTGCGAGTTCGGCACCTTCCGATAGAACTTCACGACGTTGGTGGGCGGGGCGCCCCCAGGCGCGGCGCCCGTGGGCGGGGCGGCCGCCGTGGCGCCGCTGAGTGTCTGCTTGCGTTCATCTTCGGCGGCATAGGGATTGAGCGGCGGCGCGAGCGGCCCCGGCACGTCCAAATCCGTCGAATCGATTTCTACCCAGCCGGCAGCACCGCCGCGCCGCACGAATGCCGTCCCGCGCAGATCGGTGATGTCGGCTACGCCTTCGCCGTCGCGCAACCGCTGCGCGATGGCCCCGATTTGACGCTCTGCGTTGCCGTACACCAATAGATCGGCCTTCGAATCCACCAGCACGGAGCGGCGCACGTGCTCGGACCAGTAATCGAAATGCGCGATACGCCGCAGGCTGGCCTCGATGCCGCCGATCACGATGGGCACTGTTTTGTACGCCTCGCGGATCCGCTGCGAGTAGACGATGACGCAACGATCGGGCCGCTTACCGCCGAGACCGCCCGGCGTGTATGCATCGTCGCTGCGCACGCGCCGATCCGAGGTGTAGCGATTCACCATCGAGTCCATGTTGCCGCCGGTCACGCCGAAAAACAGGCGCGGCGCGCCCAGCACTTCGAAATCGCGCGTGCTGCGCCAATCCGGCTGCGCGATGATGCCTACCTTGAAGCCCTGGGCCTCCAACACCCGGCCGATGATGGCCATGCCGAAGCTCGGATGATCGACATAGGCATCGCCGGTGACGATGATGATGTCGCATTGCCGCCAGCCCAACGCGTCCATTTCGGCGCGGCTGGTGGGCAAGAACGCCGCCGGCGGGGAGCCGGCGACGTTTGCTGGATCACGGGAAAATAACGGGCCGGCGGATTGCATCGCCGCGAGTATAGCCGCGAATGGGCCCGCATCACCCCAAATCGACCGGAATGTAGATCTGGGCCTCTTCGCGCTGGATCAGAAGCGCGACGCTGCGGCCGGCCCGGGCGACTTCACGCTTGAGGTCCGCCACCGTCGAGACGCCGGAGCCATTGACCCCCAGCACCACGTCGCCGGCCTTCAATCCGGCCGCCAGCGCCGGACCGCTGACGTCTTCCACCACCAATCGGCCCTTGGTGTGCAACTCCTGCTGCTCTTCGGGCTTCAGGGACCGCACTGCCAGCCCCAGCTTCCCGCCGCCGTCCTCACCGGTATTCTTCGCCGCCTGCGCCGGCGTATCCTCGAGCAATACGGTCTTGACGATCACCTCGGTGGCCTTCTTGTCGTGCCAGATTCCCAATCGCGCCTCGGTACCGGGCGGCAATTGCGAGATCACCACGGGCAGGTCGGACGAGTGGTCGATGGGGCGGCCGTTGACGCTGGTGATGATGTCGCCGGGCTTCAGGCCGGCGCGCTCGCCGGGGCTCTTGGGCTCGACGGCACTCACCAAGGCGCCGTGCGGCGTGGTCATTCCGAAAGACTGCGCCAGGGGCTGGCCCATGTCCTGCACCGCGACGCCGATACGGCTGCGACTCACCTTGCCGTTCTTCAGGAGTTGGTCCTTCACGTTCAGCGCCACGTCGATGGGAATGGCAAAGGACATGCCCATATAGCCGCCGGTGCGGCTATAGATCTGCGAATTGATCCCAATCACCTGGCCATCCAAGTTGAACAGCGGGCCTCCCGAATTGCCCGGATTGACGGCCGCATCGGTTTGAATGAACGAGACATACGCGCTGCCGCTCTCGTCCGGAGGCAGAGGCCTGTTGACCGCACTGATGACCCCGGCCGTGACGCTGTTGTCGAAACCGAACGGCGACCCGATGGCGATGGCCCACTGCCCCGGGCGGATCTTGGCGGGATCGCCGAAATGAACGAACGGCAAATTGGTCGCGGCGATTTTGATGAGCGCGACGTCGCTGCGCTTGTCGGCCCCGATGACCTTCGCGGCAAATTCACGGCGGTCGGTGAGCTTGACCGTCACTTCCGAGGCGTCCGCGACCACGTGGGCGTTGGTGAGCACATAGCCGTCCGCGCTCACGATGAATCCCGAACCGATGCCGTGGTTAGGCGGCGCACGCTCCGGGCTCGGCATCTGGTAGCGATGGAAGAACTGCGACAGGGGATCATCACCGTCGCCTTGCTCACCCATCCCGGGTTTTGGCGCTTTCTCGGTGACGCTGATATTCACCACCGCGGCACCGCTTTCGGCCACCAATTCCGAGAAGTCGGGAAGACCGGTGACGCGCGCCGATGGCGGCGCGGACGAGGTCGGCACGGTGGCGGCGACCACGGGCGTGTCCGCGGCCATATGTCCGACATCGGCGCTCGAGCGCTGATGAGCCACTACGACGATAAAGATACCCGCAACCGCGGCGAGCGACCAAGTTCTCATACTGCCCATTACATAACCTCTACCAATTGACTGCCCGTCCAATTGACTGCCCGTCGACCGGGTCCTAGCCGGTCAGACCCAAAGCTGGGGGGTAGGTTTCAATTTTCCAGGCTTGGGCTCAAGTAAAATTGCGACTTTGGGGCGACTTTCGGCCGCCGGGGGTCTCCTGTCGGCCTCCGGGCCGCGCCTGCGGACGGCGCGGGCGCCCAAACCTCTCGGATTTGCCGGAAAATGTGAAATCCCGACGCGCGAGCCGGCGCATCACCGGCTACTCTCGGCGCTCACTCAGCGATCATCGACTCCTTATGGCAGACGCGACCGGTCCGGTCCTGATGGTGGTGGGCGCCGAGTCCAAGCGGCTTCAATGGCTGACCCATCACGTGACCAGCCACTGGTCCGACGCGCAGGTGACCCTCGTTCCCGCCGACGACCCGGCGGCCTTGACCTCTCTGATCGAGGAGCGAGTTCCCGACGCCCTCATGCTCCAAGTGGACTTCAGCGACGAAGCGGCGGCGAACAGCCGACTTGCCTACTTGCAGCACATGCTGCGCGGGCAGCCGCAGTTGTACAGTATCGTGCTCGCCGAGCACGGCAACGAGCTGTCCGCAGTGCGCGTCATGAAGTGCGGCGCCAACGACTATCTGCCGCTCGCGCACATCACGCGGGACTCCCTGCTCAAGTCGGTCAGCGAAGCCACCGAACGCCGCGCGGCGGCGGCGGCGGCCGAGGCTCCGCTCGGGCCGGCGAGTGATGCACCGCGGATCCAGGTGCCCGGCTACTCCATCGTCAAGGAAATCTCCACCAGCAATTTCTCCTCCGTGTACCTCGCTCGGAGCAATCGGCTGCGCCGTAATGCCGTGCTGAAGGTCATGAAGCGCGGCAGCTCCGAGCGCGAGATGGACGATGCGGGCCGCTTCCAGCGGGAGTACGAAATCATCTCCAGCATTGCGCATCGCGCCATCGCCGAAATCTACGATTTCGGGGCACTATCCGATCACCAGTATCTGGCGATGGAATACATTCCTTGCGGCGACCTGCGCGATCGCCTGCGAAATCCGCTGTCCATCGACGAAAGCTTGTATTACCTGCGCAGCATCGCCGAAGCGCTGCGCGTGATTCATGTGTTCGGAATTCTGCATCGGGACTTGAAGCCCGCCAATGTGATGTTGCGCGAGGACAATTCCCCGGTGCTCATCGATTTCGGCTTGGCGCGCCGCGCCGTGGAGGATGGCAATACCACCGGTGCCGGCCAGGTTCTCGGATCGCCCTACTACATCAGTCCTGAACAATCGCAGGGACAGCGCGTCGATGCGCGCACCGATCTGTACAGCCTGGGCGTCATGTTCTACGAAATGCTCAC
>JALYHU010000033.1 GCA_030776345.1 Pseudomonadota bacterium
AGGCGAAGGACATACTTGCATGATCGCGAAGTCGCGGATACTCATAACAACCACCATTGAGCGGGAGATCGGCGAGAGGGCTAGGGCGGCAAAACTAAAGCTGCGATTCGATAGGGTGGTTCGGCGCCTCACCGGCGATTTGAAAGCAACGCTGGCCGGTGTTCTGCCGGAGGGGCAAAGCGTCCTCATCACGGTTACGGCCCCGATAAAGCATCCCGCGAAAACGGCAGAGACGCTCGCGAACATCGTGCGAGACGGCCTGGCTCACGGTGAGCTTTGCAAAACGATTCACGGCAACAAGGTCAGGGTCCGGCCAATACCCCATGTCGCGACGAACATGCCTAAGGTTCTCGCCTTCGTCCACAATATGGAATCGGACGCCAGACTTATCCTTAACCTCGCGGAATCGCGCTTGCTCCAGCGGGACCAGCACGAGGAGTAGTGGAGCGGGCGATGGTAATCGAACCCACGGGGAAGGCAGTTCTGGGCCTTAAAAATAAGCAGTTGGTGCGAATGCAGCGTGTGAATTTTTGCAGTATGTGGGGCCCCGTAAGGCTACGTAGGGATACATCGATGTGCGAGCTCCCGGGCTCCAGGCTTTCAGTCGTGGGTCTCTGAAGACCGGAACCCGACGATTGACCCGCCATTTCACCATTTGCCGTCTTTCACGGGTTCGTCGAAAGCGTGAAGGCTGACAACGTGTTGCCGCCCGGCACCACGAGCAAACCGTCGCCCGCCGCCAGCGCCGAAATGACGTTGCCATTTCCCGCAGAGATGGCGCTACCGGCATTCGCCGTCCAGACTTGCGCTCCCGTTGCGGCGTCGAGCGCGTAGACCTGTCCGCTCGAGGAGCCGACGAAGACCGCCTGGTCCACGATGATGGGTGAAGTGACCAAACCGCCGTCGCCCTTGAAACTCCACAGAGTCGAATAGTCGCTCAATGACTGGGCGTTCAAGGTGCCCGATTGAAGGAAGAATCCCGTCGTCGAGTTGACCGCGGGCACCACGTCCGCCTTAAAAGTACCAAGCTGCACACCGGTTGTTGCGTTGACATAGATGCCATTCGCCGAGTCGCCCAGCAGCGAATAGAGCACATTGTTGGCGACCACAGCGGTGGCGCCGCCGCCACCGCCGCATCCGGTGTTGTCCGCAAACAAACTGACGCCCGTTATCGGCGCGAATCCGTCGGTACTGCAGGGCTCAGCAATATAGACTCCCTGCGAGGTGACCGCTGGCGTACTCCCCGTTCCGCTCAAGGCAGACTGCTGCCAAACGATCGACCCGCTGCCCGCATCGACTCCGAACACAATAGGGCCGCCGCTTCCCCCGACCAGGTAGACCAATCCATTCGCCGCCGTGGGGGCGGTCTCAAAGGCAATGCCTTGGGGGAAAGTTGACGTCCAATCGACCGCTCCCGACTCGGCTTCATAGGATTGCAGGGTCCCAGGGCCGACGCCAAAAGAAGTGATCACAAAAACTTTGCCTCCGTCGTAGGCAGGAAACGCCCAGCCTTGCGGAAGCTGGATCGGACCCCAGACGGTATGGCCGGTCGCCTGATCGAGCGCAATCAGTTGACTACCGGTTTCGCTCCCAAGGCCGAGCTTGACCGTCACGAACACCTTGCCGTTCGCGATCAAAGCATAGGAGGGCTGGCCACCCAGATCGACACTCCAGGTGTTAGAGGTCGGGAAGCTCATCGACTTGAAGCTGATCGCTCCCGCGTGGTCTGGCGTTATTTGCAGCGCCACCGCATCCGGCGCTGGATTCTGAATGCTGACAGACAAGGCCGCCGAAATGTCGCCGGTGCCGCTCGAATTTTGGACGGTAATCGACGCCGATCCGGGCGTCGCAATATCGGCCGCAGGCACTGTCGCGCGCAGCACCGAACTCGATACTTGGCTCGTCGCCAGGGCGGCGCCGTTCCATTGGATCACAGCGTTGGGCGCAAACGACAGTCCGACTGCGGTCAGTGTGAAATCGCTGCCTCCACCGGTGATGATGCTCGGAAATACGGAATTCAGTGTCAGCGGTGGCACGGGAGTGACGGTAAAGTTCACCGCATTCGAGATGGGCGCACTGGGGTTCGAATACGCTTGAACCGACACGGACGCCGTACCGACGTTCGCGACTTGTGATGCACTGATCGACGCCGTTAGTTGATTCGGTGACACCAAAGTCGTCGCGAGCGGCGTCCCTCCCCAAAGCACCACGGAACCAATTGTGAAGTTCGCGCCATTGACCGCCAATGTGAAACCGGCCGATCCGACGATCGCTGAGCTTGGCGCGAGGCTCGTCACCGTCGGACCCGGCCCCGGCGCCAAAACAAGGAGCGGCACGGCTGCCGACACCTGCGCATTCTCCAGGCTCGAACTCTCGACCGTGACACTGCCTTCCTCCGGCGTGACCAACATGGTGGCGCCGATGGTGGCCGTTAATTGTGTGGGGGACACGAACGTCGTTGGCTGAGGGGATTGATTGAAAATCACGATCGAGTTCTTCGAGAAGTTCGTTCCTGCCAGAGTCAGCGTGAAACCAGCTCCGCCGGCAAGAACGGCGTTCGGGGTGATGCTGGTCAGAGTGACCGGATCCGCCTGAACGATGTAGGTAACTTTGATGGTCTGCGGACTGTCTTGAATCTGCTCAGTACAGGCGCTGTCGTTACACCCCTCCATCGTGATCGTGTCGGTGTAGGTACCTACACCGAGCGAGGCGGGCGATCTAAAATTTATCGTAAAGCCGACAACGCCGTTGACAGCGGACCCTTGGATCGAGGCGATGCCAGTATCCGTATACCAGCCCCTTATGTAGTACGTCGTACTTACGGTGGCGTTGGTCGTTACCGATGCGTCATAGAAACTCGTCGGCGCGGATTGAGAAACCGTTGCAGTCGCCCCAAGCGAGCTGACATTACCGAGCCACAGGCTAGCCGTTGTCGCACTGGGCTTGGTGGTCGAGGTGGTCGCGCCGGCAGGGATGGCCACGCCGGGTGGAGTCGTGGTGACAGCGCCACTGCCGCCGCCCCCGCCGCAGCTTGCGGCACACACGATTATCAAGAAAATTGCGGTGAGCCGAGCGAACGTGGCAGTTAACATCGAATCCCTATCCATACTGCTCTCTTAGAAAATTACTCTCTCATACTCGACGGTTGCTGGCCACCACTGACACGCTGCCGGATCGTCTTTAGGCAAATCGGTCTGTTGGAATTTCTCGGCGGAGTGAAAGCTACCGGCGCTCCGGCGGGATTCTTGCGTCACAGTCTGCAACCGGCAAAAAACCGGGCACTGGTTGTGCCAATATTGAGGCCAGTAAACGGCCACCCAACTGGAATCCGATTAGGGATGGATCGGTCGGGTGCTGTGCGATGCTCATCGATTCAGGCGCGCGCATCACCAAGCCAGCCTGCGACGCCCAGTCATCGACATCCAATTCGTCACAGCCAATGGCGATGCATCATGCGAATGACGTCCAAATCACGGATGATGGAACTCGTCTTGGTGGCGATAGGCTAAACCGCGTCCTAGGACAACGAGGGACACGCCAGGCAACGAAGAGTGGAGCGGGCGATGGGAAATCGACAATACCGCCCCGAAGCCACTAGTCATTTGAAATCAGAGCGTTATGAGATCGCCCGGCTGCGCGTGCGATTTTTGCGTGAAAAACGGTGCCACACGAGCCAACGCCAGCCAATGCGACCACTGGCGACGAACCACCGGTTTCGTAGCGATGAGCGAGCGAACGGTTGTCAATGACGCGAAGGCGACGGTCGCGAACAGACACTTCAACGCAATGTAATGCTGGCGGCACACTTACGGCATCCTGGCAGTATGTATGCAATGCATATATTATACCTATATGGGTCCGAAAGTCGTCAAGCACGGCCTATCCCTGGTTGAGGGGCAGGTGTGTTGAGCGATCCGCTAGGTTTGACGGTGGAGGATGAGTCCTCTGCAGGCGAGTCTCGCTGAATCACGGTCGGGATGAACGCCGGCGGCGAAGTATTGGTGGTTGTGTGGACCGAGCGCGACGACGGCGAGCGCTTAATCTCAGTGCGACGAGCTACTGTGAAGGAGCGGAAAGACTATGAAGGCTGAGTACGATTTTTCCAAAGGGCGGCGTGGGCAAGCGGTGCCAACGAAGGGAAAGACCCGCATCACCATCTACATCGACGATCAGATCGTCTCTGCATTCAAGGCGGAGTCGGCGCGGACGGGTACCGGGTATCAGACGCTCATCAACGAGGCGCTCGGGCAACACCTGGGTACGGCCGAAAAGCCAATCACAGCCGAGCAGGTAAGGAAGATCGTTCGCGACGAGCTTGCGCAAGTGCGTTGACGGTACAGACCTGCAACGGCAACTCGGGGCTTAGTTAGACCGTCAGGTTCGTTATCGTGGCAGACGCTTCAGCCGGGGCTTTTGGTTGCTAGGCCGCCCTATCGTCACGCCCGCGTCACCTACTCAAGCCCGCGACCGCTCCCGGCCGGCCACTCGAGCACAACTCTCAATTTTCTACATAGCGGACGTTGGAGTGATCTTCGAGGACTGGAGGAATGGCGTCGGAACCGCACCGCGACTCAGCTTGGAAACTTCAACTCGCGCACAATCGCCTTAAAGCGCGCCTCTTGGCGCAAGGGGTTCAGGAGCGGATCGGTCTTGAGGTACACCAGACCCGGGTCCCGCAACCGCAGCGCTGTCTCGAGCCATTCGAGCGCCTTAGGCAGATCGCCCCACTGCGCATAGATCGTGGCGTACTGGTACGCATTGGTATCGCCCTGTGCCGCCTTTAGTTTCGCAAGCTCGGCTTCCGCATTTGCGTGCCGGCCGAGCTTGTCATAGATCACCGCGAGGCACTGTTGACTGTGCCAGTAGTCCGGCTTGGTCTCGCATGAGGCGCGCGCGCGCTCAAGATCCCCGAGCCCGTAATAGGCGAGTCCGCGTTCGCCGTAGGTCGTCTTGTAGTCGGGCTCCAGACTGATGACTTCCGCGGAAGCCGCAACCGCCTCCTGATAGCTGCGGGCCGCATAGAGCGCCCGGCTGAGCGCGGAATGGGCCGCGCGAGAGAGCGGGTCGAGCACGACCGCACGGCGGGTGGCCGCAAGGGCCGCTTCGAAGTGCCCCATGCGGGCTGCAAATGAGCCGCTTTTTCGCAAAACCTCAGCATTGCCCGGCGCGAGTGCGAGGGCGCGCTCGTATTCCTTGCTCGCCTGCGCGAAGTCGAGGGTTCCTAGTTCCGAAACATACGCCAATGCGATGTGGGCTTGGGCCAGATCTGGCGCGAGCGCGAGCGCCTGGCGCGCATCCGCCTGCGCCTTGTCGAAGCCTTCACGCACCGATGCTGCCGTCTTGGCCTCCGCGGCGAGACTGGTAACGGTGATGGAGCGGGCGGCGAACGCGAGCGCATACTGGGGATCGAGGCGAATCGCTTCCGAGTACGCGTCGATCGCAGCTGAAAGGTCCTTTGTGTCGTGTATCGAGCTATACGCCTTGGCCGCGCGCAGATACGCATCGAAGGCGGCCGGATTGCGCGTCCCGCCAAGCTCGACTTTGGCTGCGACATCCCCCAGGAGCGTGACTTTCAGGGCGCTGGCCACCGCGGTGGCAATCTCGGTTTGAAGTTTGAGCACATCGCCTAAGTTGCGGTCATAGCTCTTCGACGACAGGTGAAAGCCCGTGACCGCATTGATCAACTGCGCGGTGATCCGGATGGTGTGCGCGGAGCGCCGGACGCTGCCTTCGAGGACTGCGCCGACGTTGAGCTTGTGGGCAACGGTGGCAATGTCTGGGTGTTCCTTGAACGAGAACGAGGAGGTGCGGGCGGCGACCTGCAGCTCGTTGATCTCGGCGAGCGAGTTGAGCAGCTCCTCGGTGAGCCCGTCGGAGAAGTACTCCTGCTCCTTGTCGCCACTTAGGTTCACGAACGGCAGCACCGCGATCGAGTGCGGCGGCGGGTTGAAGGAGGTCGCTGGAGCGCTCTGAGCCGCCGGTGCCGCTCCAACCTCCGCACCACGCTTTGATAGCGCGAGCCGGTTTGCCACGACGTAACCGAGTGCGACGATGACTATGGCGATCGTCGCGAGCGCCGCCTTCGACCGCCAGAAGGCCAGGACGGGCTTTCGGGTCGTCGGCCCAGCAGGCACGCGAGCGGCTGCCGAGGTGGTCCCTGTCGGCCGCTGTACCGGCTCCCCGGACAGCAACCGCCGGATACGTTCGACAAAGGCCGCGGGTGTGATCCCGCCGGGTAGGCGCGTCCATTGCACCTCCCGAAACCGCTCCGGCACCCGTTCGTCATCATCACGTGTGTCGTCGAGCACGACCGGCAACAGGAAGGCCATTTCGGCATCCATGAGGTGAGAGCGATCAACCGCCAGCTTCCATTCAAGGCGGAAGTACCCCTCGCGGCGATCGTGCGTCGCGTGCGAGATGACCGGAATGAATAGCGCGCAGGTCTTGATCTGCTTGCGGATCGACTGGTCCCAGGCGTCTCCGCCCCGCAGCTCGCTTTGGTCGAACCAAACCTGGATGCCGGCCGCACGCAGGGCCTCGCAAATCTTTTGGGCCGCCTCCGCATCCTGCGAGGCGTAGCTCAGAAATACCGCGTGTGAGGGCTCAGTCACCGACGGGATCCACCTCTGACAGATCGCCGGAAGGTCTTCTCACTGCTTCCGTAGGCGGCAGCTTAGCGCAACTGGTTGAGTTTGGCCGAGCCGGGGCATCGGCAGAGGGACAACCAGTGAGGACCGAAAGACCGCGCGCCCAATGAACGGCTGCTTCCGGCAAAGTCGTACTTCCGCTCGGGGCCGAGTCCAGCCATTGCGATCGCTCTTGCTACGAGGGGAGCGTGCGAATCACACAATTTATTTTTGTGAACTGCTGCGTGTGACTGTACGTGTGGATCTCGGGGCAACGCGGGGATACGTGAGGCCAGACCGCCGCCCTGCGTGGCCTGGCGTAGCCTGAGAGTGGAGCGGGCGATGGGACACACCTCCAGACCCCAACCCCTTGTCATCGCTTGGGTTTTCGCCACCCTCGCGCATGTACTCTTTCGGCCGACATGACAAGAGTCGCCGGACTAGCCTGTCAATTGATCGGTTGACCTCTCGCTTCGTTCCGGACGAGCTTGCACAAGTGCGTTGGCGGTACAGACCTGCAACGGCAACTTAGGGCTTAGGCCATGGGGTTCGCTATCGTGGCAGACGCTTCAGCCGGGGCCTTTGGTTGCTTGCCGCGCCCTATCGTCACGCCCGTCACCTACCGAGGCAGACCGCTCTCGGCCGGCCAGTGGCGACGCTGAGTAACCAACCCAAGACCTGCCATTAGACGCCCCGCCTTATGGGCAGACATACACGACGGCAGGATCGACAGCCTTCACGCCGTTATCGCTGTGGCGGTCCGGCGGGTCCTCCTGGCAGAATAGGGCATGGCGCCCGAGCACAAACGACAAGGATTTCGTTGTTCCATAACCCGTCGCCGCTTTATTCTGAGCACTTCGATGCTGCCGTTCGCCACCTGGGCCGCGGGGCTGGACGCTGGGGTGACCGCCGCAACGGGTATTTCTGGCAGTTCTGAGGTCGTACCAACCAACGTAAAAGACATTTTAAACGTGCGGGGTTTCGAGCCTCTGGCCCGTGCGGCATTGCCGCCGGCTCACTTCGGATATCTCGCCACCGGCATCGACGACGATCGCACCCTGCGACGAAACGAAGACGCATTCAGTGACTACGAAATCCGCGCCCGGCGCTTTATCGACCTGTCTCGGGTCGATACCAGCACTACGGTATTCGGTGCTCACTGCCGAACTCCGGTCTATTTTTCTGCCGTCTCCGCGATGCGCGCTTTTCACCCCGATGGGGAGGCAGCCGTGGCGCGTGCTGCGGCAAGCCGATCGGCCCAACTAATGGTTTCTTCGGGGTCCTCTGTTCCGCTTGAGGAAATTTTGACACAGCGCGGCGCCCCGGTATGGCAACAACTTTATCCAACGGACGACTGGAAGGTCACACGGGAACTCGTGCGTCGCGGTGAATCCGCGGGTGCCGATGCCATTGTGCTTTCAGTTGATTCGACAGCTACCGCGGGTGCTCGGAATTCAGAAACGTTGCGGCGTGCCGCGCGTGTCGATAAACGTGACTGTAATGCCTGCCATGTCGGAAACCGCCACGACATGTGGCTCCGTGCGCCACTTTTTGCGGGAATCGATGTGTCTCAGGTAACGGGCCTCGCGCCTCCGGGGCTGACGCTCCCATGGTTCGATCGCTTGCGTGGACTGGTTCGCGGGAAGCTGCTCATCAAAGGCATCGTGACTGGAGAGGATGCGCAAGCGGCGATTGCGCACGGTGCCGATGGAGTCATCGTGTCCAACCATGGTGGCCGTAACGAGGAGACCCTGCGCGCACCAATTGATTGTGTCGCAGAAGTTGTCGCTGCCGCAAAAGGCCGCGTTCCGGTGTTGATGGACGGCGGCGCGCGAAGAGGCACTGACGTGTTCAAGGCGCTGGCTTTAGGTGCGTCGGGCGTTGGCATCGGGCGACCTCAGGGTTGGGGTCTTGCCGCTTTCGGGCAGGAAGGTGCCGAGGCTGTGCTCGATATCTATGCCCGCGAACTCGAAGCGATCATGCGTCAGGCGGGGACGCCGACGATCGCAGCGATCGGGGCACGTGCTGTTCTCCATCGCGGTGCAGCCTAAAACCCAAAGGCGCAAAAGGAAGTGCGCCTCTGCCAACCGGCGATAGCGTCAATCTCGTGAACGAAGGCCTGAACGCATACGCGTTCTGAGCGGCGAGAATCAAATTTGCTCGGCAATCCAAGCCGCAAATCATTGGCTGGCATTGCCCAGCGATGGGAGCGGGCGATGGGAATCGAAAATACCGCTGGCGCGCACTAGCCGTTTGAAATCAATAACTTGCAATCGCGACGAGCGCTGCGCGATTTTTGTGTAAAAAACGGTGCCATACCAGCCAACGCCAGCCAATCGCGCCATATCGAGACTCCCGCCGCTGCGCGACCGTGCAAGTTGCACCGCCGTCATTTCGTCGCGGCGGCCGTGACGCGGTGGAAATCGAGGTCCTGGAAGTCGAAGCTGAAGTCCGTGTCCGCCGTGACTACTTCCATCGTGAAGCCCTCGACCGCGCCGGCGAAGTCCTCGCGAAAGCGTACGTACGCATCGGCATTGAGCGCGCGGTTCTTCCAGCGCACGACGAAGAACCCCGGCCGGATTGGGGCCAAGGGTCCGGAAAGTTCCTTGGTATGGCTGAACGTCAGCGTTAGCCCCTCTTTGGCGCGCGTAACCGACGCCTCGCCTCGCCACGCATCCTTGAACGTACCGACGTACGGGGCGATGTCGAGCTTCGCGAGGTCGCCCTCAGGCATAGGCACGGGCTGTCGCTTGGCGTCACTCTCTCCGTGTTCGCGGGCCTTGTCGGCCTTTATGCTCTGCACGATCTTGACCCAGTCGCGCTTTGGGCCGCCTGTGTAGTGGTCGGTGATGGCAAGTCCGATCGTTCTGCGGGCTTCGTCTACGTCGGCGTTGGTCAGCACGATGACGCCGAGATTGAGTTCAGGAACGAGGCTCTGATAAGTCATCATGCCTCCCAGCGTGCCGGAGTGAAAAATCCGCTTGTAACCGTTGAAGTCCTCGAGAAACCAGCCGAGCCCGTAGGCGTCGAAATGCGTGTGGCCGAGTGCGGGCCACGGACCGACCGGCGGCACAATCGTCTGCGGCGTCCACATCAGCCCGCTTTGCGCCTCGCTGAAAATCCTGAGACCCCCGCTCGCCAGGCCGCGCCCAAGCTGGGTCAGCTGCCACTTCGCGAGCTGCGTGACATTGCATTGGATGGCAGCCGCCGCGGCATTAGCGCTCGTGTCATCGGGCGTGATAGGGACGACCTTACCCTCGACCGAGGCGTGCGGCGAAGCCTGATTGCGGTGGTCGGAGACCCGCTGCGGGAGCGCGACACATGGAGCCATGTTCAAGGGGGCGAGGATTCGCGTCGTGACGAAGTCCGCCCACGTTTGGCCCGTGATCGCGGGAATCAGTTCACCGGCGACGACGTACAGGTTGTTGTCGTAGGCGTAGGCGGCGCGAAAACCAGATACGGGCTTCAAGTACCGCAACGCATGAACGATGTCCTTGGTCGTGAAGTCGGAATTTGGCCAGAACAGCAGATCGCCGGCGCCCAGCCCCAAACCACTCCTGTGGGTCACGAGATCCCGGATCGTGAACTCCCGCGTGACATACGCATCGTAGAGCCGAAACTCTGGGAGATAGTCGATGACCTTGTCGTCCCAGTGAAGTTTGCCTTCATCGACCAAGATCGCGAGTGCGGCGGTCGTGAATGCCTTCGTGTTCGAAGCGATGCCAAAGAGGGTATCAGCATCGACCTTGCCGGGAAGCCCGAGCTCCCTAACGCCGTAACCCTTCGCAAACACGAGCTTGCCGTCTTTGACGATTCCGACGGCGATGCCCGGCACTTGGTAGGCCGCCATGGTCCGCTGCACAAGGCGATCGATGTCGAGGGGGTTGAGCGAGTCGGAGGTTGCACCGATGGCGGATCCTGTCAGGAAGCCGACGCAGGCGACGAAGAGCGGCAGGTGGCGGATAAGGAGCATACGGGATTGCTTTATTATCGGCTTCTGGATCTTCTCCTTGGCGAGCGCCGAGTAGCAAGTGTGGGATTCGCCCCGTCCCGTAAAGAACGACCGCACATTTGGAGACCGGGGCGGGCCATCCGACAGCCGACACTAGTCACCACCCGAGGTGGGTCAACTCACGTCGCGAACCGGGCTGCGTGTGAAGCCGCCGCCAGTGCTAGCGATAGCGCGATAGCCAACGTCTACCAACGTTCTTCTGCGACGAGTTCAGATACCAAGTTGGCTGGCGCTGGCTGGAAGTGGAGCGAGCGATGGGCATCGAAAATACCGCTCTTTGGCCAATTATCGTTTGCAATCATAGTGTTATGAACTCGCTCCAGCGCTGCGTGCGATTATTGTGTGAAAAACACAGTCGTACCAGCCAACGCCAGCCAATGTCAGCCAGTGCGAGCACTTGTAACGCCTCCTGTGGTCGGCAACGAAGCCACAGGCGTCAGAGTTAGCCGCCAACGAGGGCGAGGTCGTGTATGCCGTACCCGAAGACCTTTCCGAAGCGCGTATGAAAGAAGGTCCCGTTCGGAAACCATAACCACTCGAATCCCTCCGCCTGCGGTTGCCTCCGAATTGGCTCTCCGTTTTTGTCGATGACGTCCGCTACTGTCAATGAATTCATATAGGTCATTTCCGGCGGCGCGCTATCGATGTCATGGCCTTCAAATTCCAACCCGAACACCCGTCGTTCGCCCCGTCCTCGGGTTGAGCCAAAGCTCACCGCGAGAACACCGTCATGCCGCGCATCAATGGTGTTGTAGATCCACTCCCCGTTGGTCCTGGAAATAGGATTGCCCATTTTCGCGAGGACCTCCTCGGGAGTCATGCCCAGACCTAGGCCACCGAACGAACGCGAGGCCGGAATCAGCGCCTCCCGGGGAATCAAATTCCCCTGTGGGTCACGTGCCTGGCGCGGCGCCAAAGCTCCTGTTGAGATCTCGTATCCGACGAGCCCTGCCAAACTGATCGCGACTCCCAGGGCGACGGTCCATTGCCTCGCCCAGGATCGTTGATTGCGATCTGGCGACAGTGGCCGCGAAAGTAGAAAGCCGATCACGAACCCGGCGATTGGCCCACCGATGTGGGCCGCGTTGTCGATGCCCTGACGCGCACCGTTCAAGAGGTTATAGGCGATAAAGATCATCGCGCTATTTCGCTGCGCCTTGATCACCGAGGCGGGCACCCCCCCCTCCCGCTTCACAAAGAACGCGAGGAGCGCGCCCAGAATGCCGAAAATGGCGCCACGGGTAAGACACTCCGGCCTTTCAAATTTGAAAGGTCGAAATCATCTTCCGCCGCAGGCGAGAGCATGTCAGCGACCGCCCTACTCCTCTTTGTAACCCGCTTCCAGCTGATGGCGAACTGCCAGTATCAGCACGGCGTCATCCGACGGCACCCAACGATACTTAGCCACGTAGCCGAACTTGCCACGGGAAAGGAACAATTCCCGGCGCCCATCCTCGGCCA
>JALYHU010000034.1 GCA_030776345.1 Pseudomonadota bacterium
TACTTCGCCACGATGACAATTGCGATCGTCAACACTCCCATTCCAACCAGAAGCGTGTTGTGGCCCCACCGAGCAATCAATGCAAGCATGTTCAATTTCCCCTCATAATCTTCGTGTCACACAGTGGTGCGTGACCTCCAATCGACTGCCCCAATTATGAGCGCAACGTCGGCGGACTGCGCTTCCAAGTAAAATCGCTCAAATTTAGAAACTGTAAAAAAATTAGTGACTTGGCGGTCAACTGAGCAATTTTCACCGCGTGGTGAAAAGATGTCTCGCAAGATGCATGTTTCCAGACCACATGCCCTATTGTGGGGCGGTGGGGCGCTATCCGGGAGTCTTTGCGATGCTCCCACTCCCAGCAGCCCGGGGAGTGTCTCCGGCACTACCCACCAACAGCGCTGTACACTAATCCCCCGTGACGCAGACAACGGTTATCAAAGATGCTGCCTGCGCGCCCGCCATCGACGTGCGCATGGTGTTGGCGTTCGCTGCCATCTACGTCCTGTGGGGAGCGACGTTTCTCGCGGTGCGAATCGCGGTCCTGGAGATTCCGCCGTTTTTCACGGCCGGACTGCGATTTGTCGTGGCGGGAACGCTGCTGCACGCGTACATGCGATTTCGCGGCACGCCCAAACTATCGGCGGTCGAGTGGCGGAACACGGCGATCATCGGCTTGTGCATGTTCGTGGCCACGTACGGTCCGCTGTTTTGGGCGGAACAATATGTGTCCTCCAGCATCACCTCCGTCATCGAGGCCAGCCTGCCCATGACCACCGTCTCCTTGGAAGTTTTCGTATTTCGCAAACAGCGGCCGCAATGGCGGGTACTGGCGGGCGTGGCCCTGGGATTCTTGGGCATCGCGCTCTTGCTGGTCCACAACACCAGCCAGGAGGTGGCAGTGATTCCCTGTCTGGCGATCTTGGGGGGCGGAGTAGCCTGGTCGCTGGGCGCGGTACTGTCCGGCGAGCTTGCCCTGCCGCGCTCGCGCCCGTTGGCGGCAGGCACCCAGATGATGCTAGGCGGCGCAGTACTGCTGGTGTTGTCCGCATCGACCGGGGAAATGCGCCCCTTTCCACACATAACGCTGAGAGCGGGACTGGCATTGTGTTACTTGATCGTCTTCGGATCGTTGATCGCCTATACGGCTTACGTCTGGTTATTGGGACGCACGTCGGCAACGCGCGTCGCGAGTCATGCTTACGTCAATCCCGTGGTCGCGGTGGCGCTGGGTTACTTCGCTGCCGGTGAAATAATCACGCTGCGCACGGTTATTGCGGCGGGATTGGTGGTGGCCAGTGTCTTTCTGATTCTATCCAAAGGGCGCGACGAGACTGCCGCTTCGTAGCCCTTGGCCGATCAAGCCGCTACGTGGGGCTATCGTGAGTAGGCGCCAAGGAGCCCAGTCGCCGCAAGCGCTTGCGAGCCGTCAGATATGCTTCCGGCCCTGGCGAATGGATCAGCGAAATGCTTACCCAGACCGCGACGCTGAAATAAAGCGACATCCAAGCGATCTCGTTTTTCCAGTCTGCCCAACGGTGGGAAACCACCCGGCGAGCGGCGACATCGAGCAGACCTTGAGCGATGCTCATGTAGTGGCGGCCGACTGCTTCATCGGCAATCCAGCGCGCCCAGTACATGGGGACATCGACGCAGAACATGAACGCCACGTAGGCCATACCGGCCACGCTCCACGCCAGCAGAATCGGACGCCGGCTTGCGGCGCAACGCGGGTAGATCGTCACCACGCTTGCCATCAGCAGCGCGACGCAAAGGCCCCAAATCGACTCTTCCGCAACGTGACCCAAGTTCGATGTGGTCAGCACCGAATACCAGGAACACGTCTCGGCAATGACGATCAGCGGGACCACCGCCAACGACGCAACCTTGCCGGTCATGCTCCGCGTTGCGCGAGCAATCTCGTTCAGCATCAATGCCCACTGAGCCACGAAACACAGCTCCGCACACGTCGCGACGGAGCGGCCGACCAGGACGCTGGACAACCAATGGTCGAACAGGCAGATGCGCGGCACGTCGTACACCGGAAAGAGCGATCGAAATGCGCACCCGAACACGTAGACTCCGGACAAGAGAAGCTGCAGCCGGCGCATTTTGTACGCATCATCGGACATGAGCGCTTTGCGCCGGCCCATTGCGGCGGCAGACAGCGACCATGCCAATATGTTGAATACGCCCACCGCGCACAGCAGATACCACCAGGAAAGCACGTCCACCGTCATCATCGCGTCATCATGACATGGTAGAGGTCGCCAGCCAACGGACTCCCTGGCGCCTGCGAGCGCACTTCGCACCGCGATTGGCCTTTCAGGCCCGAGCCGACATCATCTACGCCCTGGCGGCGATTGCGTTTCCCGCATCACGGGGCAAGCGAGCATAACCCACGATCGACAGCGCTATGACGACGCCGGAAGCGATGAACGCCCAGCGGAAGTCGCCGAGTCCAAAGGCGCCCGATGGGGTACCCGATGGGGCGCCCGACCCGGTCCGCCCGAGCGAAGCCGACAGTCGCAGGCACAAGGCGCCGAAGGCGATTCCCAATGCGAGCGTCATTTGCTGCGCGACGCTCCAGAGCGTACTCGCCGAGGACTTTTGCGCATCTTCGATGTCGGCGTAGGCCAACGTCGCCAGGGTAGTGTACTGCATGGACCGGGAAACGCCGTATCCGAACAAGACGATGACGGTCATGACGAGAGAGGTCGCCGGCGACAACCATCCATAGGCTGCGGCGAATCCTGCTGCAGCCGCGCCCGCGACGATGGCCACCGTACGAAAGCCGAAACTACGGAGAACCGGCGTCGTAAACACCTTCATGCCCAGATTGCCGCACGCCGTCGCAAGCAACAACAAGCCTGAATGGAAGGCGGACAAACCGAAGCCGATCTGGAACAGCAGGGGGGCCAGATAGGGTACGGTTTCGATGCCGACGCGCGTCGCCGATCCCCACAGAACGCTGGCCGCGTAAGTCGGTACGCGCAATGTCGTGAGGTCGAGGAGCGGATTGCGAGTCTTGCGGAAATGCCGCACGGCGATGCCCCCCATCAAGAGACCCACCCCCATGAAGCACGCCGCGAGCGCGACGCTGGCGTCCTGGTGGCTCGCGAGTTCGGTACCGTATAGCAAGGCGATCAGTGAGGCGCCGCTGAGCACAAATCCTGCCAGATCGAGCGGCCGCCGTTCGCCGGTGAGTTGATTGGGCACGTACGCAGCGATGGCCCACAGCGCCGCGATCCCGAAGGGTACATTTAGGAAAAATATCCAGTGCCATGACGCATACGTGGTGATGAATCCGCCGAGAGTCGGGCCCACCACGGGAGCCACGATGCCGGGCCAGGTAATGGTCGATATGGCCTTCATCATTCGGGTCTTGTCGGTGTTGCGCACCACGATCATGCGCCCGACCGGTACCATCATGGCGCCGCCGATCCCCTGGAGCACGCGCGCCGCGGTGAAGGACGCGATCCCGGTGGAAAATCCGCACAAGACGGACGCGGCGGTGAACACCACCAGCGCGGTGCCATAGACGGTGCGCGACCCGAAGCGATCGGCTATCCAACCGCTGACCGGGATGAATACCGCCAAGGTCAGCATGTAGGCAGTCATCCCGAGACTGACCTCATTCGGTCCCACGGAAAACGACGCCGCCATTTGCGGCAAGGCTGTCGCAATGATCGTGGTGTCCAGATATTCCATGAAAAACGTCGCCGCCACGATGAACGGCAGAACGGAGCCCGCGACGGCCGAGCCGCCGGCGCGCTGATTCCTGAGCTTCACCTCATCCCCGGACACCTATACGAGCACTCGCTCGATACCGCCCTCGTTTGCCTGCTTCACATATTTCGGAAGCCACTCCGCACCGAGCAAATTCTTCGCAATCTCGACGACGATATAATCCGCATCCAGTTCGGCGTCGTCGTTGTAGCGCTTCAGGCCCTGCAAACACGAGGGACAAGAGGTGAGTACCTTCACATCTCCTTGGTGTCCCGAGGCGCGAATCTCAGCGGCGCCGCCGCGCATTTCCTGTTCCTTGCGGAAACGCACCTGCGTCGAGATGTCCGGCCGAGAGATGGCGAGGGTCCCCGACTCGCCGCAGCAGCGGGCGTTCTTCTCGATGACGCCGTTCCGGGCGCTGTTCATGAGCGTATTGACTACGGTGAGCGCATCGTGCTTTTTCATGGGTGAATGGCACGGGTCGTGGTACATGTAGCGCACCCCGGTCACGTTCTCGAGTCGGACGCCCTTCTCCATCAAGAATTCATGAATGTCCATGATCTTGCACCCGGGAAATATCGCGTCGAATTCGTAGCCCTGCAGCTGATCGAAACACGTGCCGCAGCTCACGATGACTGTTTTGATATCGAGGTAATTGAGCGTGTTGGCAACCCGGTGAAACAGCACTCGATTGTCCGTGATGATCTTCTCGGCCTTGTCGAATTCGCCCGCGCCCCGTTGCGGGTAACCGCAGCATAGATATCCCGGCGGCAATACGGTTTGCACGCCGACATGCCACAGCATGGCCTGGGTTGCGAGGCCTACCTGGGAGAACAAGCGCTCGGAGCCGCAGCCGGGGAAGTAGAATACGGCCTCGGAGTCGCTGGTGGTGCCGAGCGGGTCGCGGATGATGGGCACGTAATTGCGGTCTTCGATGTCGAGCAGCGCGCGCGCGGTTCGCTTCGGCAATCCGCCGGGCATCCGTTTGTTGACGAAGTGGATGACCTGTTCCTTGATCGGCGGCTTCCCGGTGGTCGCCGGTGGGCGCTTCGTCTGCGCCTTGGCGAGAGTGGAAACCGCTCGATTGGCCAGGCGCTGGGCTTTGTAGCCCCAGTCGATCATGACTTTGCGCGTCATTTTGATGGTCTGCGGGTTGGTGGCGTTCAAGAAGAACATGGACGCGGCCGTACCGGCATTGAATCGCTTTTTCCCCATGCGGCGCAGTAGATCGCGCATGGCCATGGAAACGTTTCCGAAGTCGATGTCGACGGGGCACGGCGTCAAGCATTTGTGGCACACCGTGCAGTGGTCGGCCACATCCGACAGCTCGTCCCAATGCTTGATCGACACGCCACGGCGCGTTTGTTCCTCGTACAGGAAGGCTTCGATGAGCAAGGAAGTCGCCAGTATCTTGTCGCGGGGCGAATACAGGAGATTCGCGCGCGGCACGTGCGTTGCGCAAACCGGCTTGCACTTCCCGCAGCGTAGGCAATCCTTGACGGCATCGGAAATCGTGCTGATGTCCGATTGCTGCATGATTAGGGACTCATGCCCCAGCAGGTTGAAGCTCGGCGTGTACGCGCGCTGCAGGTCGGCGCCGGGCATGAGCTTGTCTTTGTTGAATCGTCCTTCCGGATCCACGCGTCGTTTATAGGCTCGGAAGGGCGCCAGCTCCGCTTCGGTCAGATACTCGAGCTTGGTAATTCCGATGCCATGCTCGCCGGATATCACCCCGTCCAGGGCGCGTGCGATACGCATGATGCGGGCTACCGCAACGTTCGCGGTCTTGAGCATGGCGTAGTTATCGGAATTCACCGGGATATTGGTGTGCACATTACCGTCGCCCGCGTGCATGTGCAGCGCGATGAAAACGCGTCCCTGCAGTATCCGCCGGTGCACCGTGTCGCATTCCGCTAGAACGGGCGCGAAGTCGGCACCGACAAAAATGCGCGCAAGTTCGGCGCGAAGTTCCGCTTTCCAGCTGACCCGGATAGTGCGGTCCTGCAATCGCTCGAACACCGTGCCGGAGGAATTCTCCGACGGGCGGATGCCCAATAGTTCGAGGGAAGTTCGGACGGAATTCAGGGGCGAGTCCATGGAACCGAGCAGGTATTGCCAGCGCGCCCGCACGCGCTCGATGAGTTCTCGCGCCGCTCCGCGCCGATCGAGGTCGCCGTCTTCGGCAGTTGCGGACGTCGGCTTGCCCGGCGTCGCTACGCCGGGCGTCGCAACGCCGGGCGCTTGCGCCGCAGCCGAGAAATACCAGGCCAGCGCATCCGTCAGCTCGAGCTTGTTCCGGATCGACAGCTCGATGTTGATGCGTTCGATAGCGTCCGTGTACTCGCCCAGGCGTTCCAGGGGAATGACCACGTCTTCATTGATCTTGAAAGCGTTCGTGTGTTTGGCGATGGCGGCGGTCTTGGCGCGATCCAGCCAAAACTTTTTGCGGGCCTCGCTGCCGACGGCAATGAAGCCCTCGCCCGACCGTGCATTCGCGAGACGTACGACTTCGGAAGTCGCGGCCGCGACGATGCCATCATCTTCGCCTACGATGTCGCCCAGCAGCACCATTTTCGGCAGCGCGCCGCGCTTCGACTTGGTGCTGTAACCGACGGCGCGCAGATATCTTTCATCGAGATGCTCGAGTCCGGCCAGCAAGGCGCCGCGCGCTTTGCCTTGCGTCTCCAGGTATCGCTTGATCTCGACGATGGTCGGGATGGCGTCGCGCGCCTGACCGAAGAATTCCAGGCAGACGGTTCGAGTGTGTTTCGGCATGCGATGCAATACCCACCGCGCCGCAGTGATGAGTCCGTCGCAGCCTTCCTTCTGCACCCCCGGTAAGCCACCCAAGAATTTATCGGTAACGTCTTTGCCGAGCCCGGCTTTGCGAAACTTCGCCCCCTCGATGTTGAGCCGCTCGCTGCGTAGGACCTTGGCGCTGTCCGGGTGACTGGTGCCGTCTTTCCAGACCAGCTCGAAAGTTGCCACGAGCACATCGTGAATCTTGCCCAGATTGTGGTTGAGGCGGGTCACCTCCAACCAGTTGCCGTCGGCGTCCACCATGCGCCACCACGCAAGGTTGTCGACCGCCGTTCCCCACAACACCGCCTTCTTGCCGCCCGCATTCATCGCAATATTGCCGCCGACGCAGGATGCATCCGCCGAGGTGGGATCCACGGCGAAGACCAAACCCGCGCGCTCAGCGGCGTCGGTGACGCGCCGAGTGACCACTCCCGCCCCCGCAAGCAAGGTGGCCGTTGCCGCTCTTTCGGTCTCGGCGGCCCTCGGACCGCCGGGTAGTATCACCATCTCGACCGGTCCGAGCGTATCGAGTTTTTCGGTATTGATGACGGCGGACCATGGGGTGAGCGGCACGGCGCCGCCGGTATACCCCGTACCGCCGCCGCGGGGGATCACCGTGAGGCCAAGTTCGATGCAGGCGCGCACGAGGTTCGGAATCTCAGCTTCGCCGTCCGGGGCCAAGACCAAGAACGGCAGTTCCACGCGCCAGTCGGTGGCATCGGTTACGTGCGTCACCCGCGCATAGGCATCGAAGCGGATGTTGTCTTCGCGTGTGTGCTTGATGAGCAGCCGCCGTGCGCGCTTGCGCATGGCAATGAGTTCGGCGAAATGCGTTTCGAAGCGCCTTACGGCTTCGGCAGCGGCGGCCAGCAACCGCGCGACCTTGTCGTCGCGTATCGGATCGGCCGGATCGCGGCGCTTACCGACCTCGCGCAGCCGATGGTGCAGTGCCTCGACCAATTGCCGCCGCCGCTTGGGGTTGTCGATGAGATCGTCTTGCAGAAATGGGTTGCGCTCGACGACCCAGATGTCTCCGAGCACCTCGTACAGCATACGGGCCGACCGGCCCGTGCGCCGCTCGCTGCGCAGGTCGTCGAGCAACTCCCACGCGGCGTCTCCCAACAGGCGGATGACGATCTCGCGATCGGCCAGCGACGTATAGTTATAAGGTATCTCGCGCAAGCGAGCTTCCGGACCCGAATCGGTAGGATGCACGGACGGAGAAACGGGAACTTCGGCGACTGCGTTCATATTCCCTCGAGTTTACCTGTATCTTTCGGTCGACGTGCGGCCTCGAGGCGGGCTGCGCTTGCCGTTGTCGCCGGGATCCGTACCGCGCCGGTTGGGCGCTTTCAATGGGCGTGCGTCTCGATTATGGTGGTCTGCATGAAAGACAACACCTTTGTAAACCATCCGCCCGAAGTCGAGGTGCCCGCCGACAATCGTCCGCTGGTGGCACCCATTTACCAATCGGTCAAGTTTTCGTTCGACAATTCGGCCGAGACCTTGCGCACTCTGCGCGGCGAGCGCGAAGGCTTTTTTTATTCGCGCAACTCGAACCCAACCTTGAAGCAGTTGGAACTGACTCTCGCGCGCATGCAGGGGCGGGAGGCTTGCCTCCTGGTGGCCTCCGGAGTGGCGACCATCGCTGCGAGTCTGTTATCGCTATGCCGACAGGGTGATCATGTGTTGGCGTTCATCGAGTCCTATGGGCCGACGCGCTACATCGTGCAGCATCTCTTGGCAAAATATGGGGTGACCCACACGCTGTTGTCGGTGGAGGACCTCGCCGGCATAGAGCGCGTGCTGCGTGAAACACCGACACGCTTGGTCGTGTTCGAAAGTCCAACGAATCCGGTGACAAAGATCGCGGACTTGGCACATCTGACCGGCCATGCACGGCGCGCGAAATGCCTCACCGTCATGGATAACACCTTCGCGGGCTTCCATAACCATGGCGGTTACGACATCGATATTTTTCTGCACAGCTTGACCAAATTCGCCTCGGGCCACGGCGATGTCATGGGGGGCGCCATCATCGCGAACAGCGAGCTGATCGCCGCAATGCGTAAGGATGTGGT
>JALYHU010000035.1 GCA_030776345.1 Pseudomonadota bacterium
TTCCGCCATTGAGGCCGCCGGAGCCGCGGGCAGCGTAGCGTAGGCTCGGTGTTCAACTACGAGGGATACTGGTAACCCGATACACCGCATCGAAGCGCGCCCGCGCCACGATGCCGTAGTCGCCCGGCGCGTACTGCACCAGCCAGTCGCCGGGCTCGCCGCGCAATAGGTCGCCGCCGGCGCACCTTGCCACGCTGAACGCGGTTTGCATTTGCTTGGCGCGAATGGGCATCGGGAGATTGCGGTAACGGCCGGGTTGCCCGGCCCGGGTGAGACCTTCGGGCCGATACTTGGCATCGAAGCGAGCCCGCGATACGCACCAGCGATCGCCCGTCGAGCCCGTCACCAACGCATCCCCCGCCGCGTAACGGTTCGAGCCTACGCCGCTTTGTAGTTCACCTGGCTGGTCCGCGAACTCGACCGCAACGAGTTCGTCCTTGACTACCCAGGACGATCCGGAGTCGTCCGCGAGGTTCGGACCGACGAAAACCCTCAAGCAACCGCGCGCGCGGACTCCCGGCCGTAGGCGTCGTTCAGCGCAGCGGAAAGCACGGTCAACCCCTCCTCCAGCACGGCATCCGGGATGGTGAGGGGTGCCAGGAGACGCACGACGTTGGCCGCCGTACCGCACGACAAGAGGATCAAACCCCGCTTCTCGGCGTTGGCGAGGACCGCGGCCGTCCTCTCCGCATCGGGCTCCTTCGTCTTCGGGTCGCGCACCAATTCGAAGGCGACCATCGCCCCGAGTCCACGCACGTCGCCGATGCAGGGCAGGCGCTTCGCGAGGGCGTCGAGATGATTGCGCATTCGTTGACCGACGCCGGCGGCTCTCGAGCAAAGGCCTTCGGATTCGATCACGTCCAGCACGGCGTGCGCGGCTGCGACGCTGATTGGATTGCCGCCATAGGTTCCGCCCAAGCCGCCGGGATGCACGGAGTCCATGATGGAGGCTCGGCCGGTGACTGCCGATAGCGGGAAACCGCCGCCCAAGCCTTTCGCCATGGTGATGAGGTCGGGAACCACTCCCGCATGTTCGATGGAGAACATCTTCCCGGTGCGCGCCATACCCCCCTGCACTTCATCCGCGATCAGCACGATGCCGTGTTCGTCGCAAAGGCGCCGCAGCGCCCGGAGGAAATCGAAGGGAGCGACGTTGAAACCGCCTTCACCCTGCACCGGCTCGATAATGATGGCTGCGACCGATTTGGGGTCGACATCGCCATGAAACAACCGGTCGATGTCGGCCAGCGCTTGCTCGGTGGTGATGCCTCTGTACGGCTGGGGGAATTCCGCGTGATACACCTCGGCCGGAAAGGGTCCGAAGCCGCGCTTGTAGGGCATCACTTTGCCGGTCAACGCCATGGTCATGTGCGTGCGGCCGTGAAATCCACCGGAGAAGGCAATCACGGCAGAGCGCTTGGTGAAATACCGCGCGATCTTGACCGCGTTTTCCACGGCTTCGGCGCCCGAACTGAGGAACAACGTCTTTTTAGCAAAATCGCCGGGCGCGAGGGCGTTCAGCCGCTCCGCCAGCCGTACGTAGCATTCGTAGGGCGCTACGTGAAAGCACGTGTGCGTGAATGCTTCAGCTTGCGCAGCTACCGCCGCCATGATTTTTGGATGCCGGTGGCCGGTGTTCAGCACGGCGATGCCCGCGGCGAAATCGATATAGCGGCGCCCATCGACGTCCCAAATCTCGGAATTCTCGGCCCTGGCCACGTAAATCCCCTTCGTACCGACGCCATTGGGCACTGCAGCAGCCTTGCGGGCCTTGAGTTCGGTGGACGTCGACATGGGGTTTCCTTGAATTGGTGCGAGCGGAGCTCGGAAAGGTATCATCGGGATCGGGTTTCAGCAAAATTCAGGCGGTTCATGAGCACGGCGAAAGTGGTTTCAACGGGGGCGCGTGCCGCCCCGGCTGCGAGCGGCACGCTCACGGTGTGCGTGCTGCGCGCCGGTCTGGACGCCCAGGTGGAAACCGAGGACCGAGTGGCCGTGGAAGCCCCGCTCGAATTCCAACTCCACCATCCGGCGCTCGGTCTCGAGCCCGTGTCGTTCGGCGCAACGATGAGAACGCCCGGTGAGGACGACTGGCTGGCCGCAGGTTTGTTGTACGGCGAAGGCATCATCGAGCGCGCCTCCGATATCGAAGCCATCGAGTCGAGCACTCGACGGCCCAATGTGGTGAACGTGCGCTTGCACCCCGCCGTGCAGCTGGAGGTGCAGACACCTGCCCGCCGCTTCTCCGCGGGGTCCAGCTGCGGCGTGTGCGGAACCACCGGCCTCGACGCCGCCATCGCTCGCGCGGCAGCGACGCAGATCGCCGATACCGGAGGCACAGATCTGTCCGTGCTGCTGCGCCTCCCCGACCGCATGCGCGGCGAACAGGCAAAATTCGGCGATACCGGCGGCATTCATGCCGCGGCTCTGTTCGATTTTTCGGGCACCTTGCTGGGCATTGCCGAGGACGTGGGGAGGCACAATGCCCTCGACAAGCTGGTGGGTGAGAATTTACTCGCGGGTCGATTGCCGCTCGCGAATCACATCGTCGTTTTGAGCGGCCGGGCCAGTTTTGAACTGGTTCAAAAGGCCGTGCGCGCCGGCGTGGCGCTGCTCGCTGCGATCGGCGCGCCCTCCAGTCTCGCGGTCAACCTGGCTGTGGCCTCGGGGTTGACGCTGGCGGGATTCCTGCGGCAGAAACAATGCAACATCTACTCGCATCCACAGCGGCTGGTGCGAGCCGCTACGGCGCACGCCTAGCCGATTGAGCGTGGTAGCGGCTTACCCCGTGCTGAATTTATCGCCAAGTACCGTGCTGCCGACCAGCCAGCTGGAGGCCTGCGTCGCACCCTGGGTGAACCATTCGCGGCTCGACTTCAGGGCCGCTTCCAATACTTTTGGATAGGTTGCCGCGCTTTGCAAAGCACCGAGATAACTGCCCCAATCGCGGCGATTCAAAAAAGTGCGCTTCGGCTCATGGCTATCTTGCATCGCGTCGTCGTGTTGCATCGGCGGAACCCTCGGATAACTATCAAGCACGGTCCGAACCGACTATGCCGTCGGCTCGTCTTTGAAGCAGTCGGTGCGCGGTGGCGGCCAGCGTAGGACTTTGCTCACGATGATTATTGACAAATGCCAACAGAAAGCATAGCTGTCGCGTTGTAGCGACGCCCGGACTCAATTCACCTGGTAACCGCGCCCCTGCAAACACGCTGACATCGCGCGGTTGTAATTCGCTCTGACGCGATCGACGTCATCCGTTCCCACGCCACCGCCGGGCTGCGTGGGGTCGAATCCGGTTTGACTCTTGGCCCAACCATGACATTCGAATTGATCGGCAGCCTGTTGTTCACTGGGCTGCCCGTTCTTGGGATAGATGATGGGATCATCCTGGCCGATCTGCGCCGCATCGGGCGGCGTCGATGGCTGATCCGCGCCCTCCGGTGCATCCACCACCATGTAACCATTTTGGTCGGGCTGCCAGGTGTAATAGACACTGTTGGCGTAGTAGTACGGATAGCCGCCGATCCACACGGTCGAACAGTAGGACGGCAGTACCGATACGACGAGCCCCGGCGGCGGCTCCACGACGACAAAGCCCGGCCCGCGCGGCGCGTACCAGATGCCGCCGCTGAAGTAGTAACGATCGCGGCCGCGATAGTAGGGTCGATACTCTCCGGACAACGACGGCCGCATTGTGCCGACGGGCGGATAATAACGCCCATGATTATATCGCTGGTCCAGCACTTGGCCGCGCCCGTCGAATGCCGGATGTGCCCCGGCGCCGGGACGCGAACCTGCCGGGTACCCCGCCGACGGGAGGCCCATCGGGCGGCCGATGTCGCCCCCGCGTGGCGCAGCGGCGGGGCGGTCGGATCGAGATTCGGCGCGGCCCCGATCATGCTCTTGCGCAATGGCGGCCGTGCCGAACTGCGCCCCGGCCAGCAACATCGTCAGTGACAGCAGGGCGCCTCGCGCTCGCATCAGGTGACCGTATAGCCCCGGCCCTGCAGGCAGGCACCCAATGCGCGCCGATACGAGTCCGCGCGCGCACGTCCCGCGGCCGCATTTTGATTGAGCTGACGCTGCGTCATGTAAGCCTGCTCTTGCGCGCTCGCGTCCGCCGAAGAGCCGACGACGGCACCGGTGACGCCGCCCAGCACCATGCCGGCGCCCGCATCGCGCGGGCCGGCGATCAGCGCCCCGAGAATGGCTCCCCCAATGGCGCCTACCGCAGCGCCCGCTCCGGGCGGATTGGCAGGTTGCACGACGACGCGCTCATAGGGATTCGCGTCGGCGCGGCTTGGATCGACGCCGGTCTGCTGGACTGCCCACAGATGACATTCGTAGCGATCGCGGTCGGTCTGTTCCGCGCTTTGCCCGCTCGACGGATAGACGAAGACTTTCTGCGGCGGCGGCGGCGCGACGGCGATAGTTCGGGGTGGGGGTGGCGTGACGCACGCCGCAAGCCCTAAGAGGGCCGCGCCCGCGGCGGTGCCGAACAGCGCTCCGCGAATTCCCGAGCGCCCCTTCCGCAAAGATGACCCTGGCAACATAAAGTCGAGACCTCCGGTCCTTTTACCAAACAACGTCACGGACCTGCCAGGGTTGACAGCAGATACGGCCGTTAGTTCGACGTGCCGGAGTCAGGCCGCGTTGCTGCGGCGTCTGAAGATCCGCTGGATCATCGTATCGCTCACGAAGCTCTCGACGACTTCGATCCGCGGCTCATCGACCACGAAGTCGATGGTGTCGCCGGATATCGTCGGTTTCATAGAGTGGGCGGCGGAAGGGCGGCGCTTGGATTCCCCATGTTCCCACTTGGCGGACATGAAAGAAAAATAATCATTCGTCATTGAATTGCTCATCGCATTTGGCTCCAGTCCAAAAAACCAATCGTTCCTTTGTGTGGCTGCGCGAATCTCCGAAACGCGCGGGTACATCGATCCAAGTGCCTGCTTGACAATAGTCAAGCTTCACTTAATGAGGATTTCGGCGGATCGAGCGCCAACTTTAGGAGGACGGAGCGTCGACTCCGTCACGGAACGCGGAGCCTGCTACTTACCGGGCTTGCGGAACTTCAAGATGAATTGGTCGGTCTTCCCGCGAACGCTGGGATCGAACACTTTCACCGTATGCGCATCAGCGGGGTCGCGCAATAAATCGCTGCCCCCGACGAATACGAAGCCCGCGGCCAGGATCTCTTTCTTCGCCGTCTCCGCATCGATTCGATGCAAGGTCGCCGTGTCTCGCAGGCCCGATCCCGGCTCGGCCGCGTGATCCAGAACCACATAGATGCCGCCCGGCTTCAACGCATCGAATATCGATTTGTTGAACACGCCGACGTCGAGCCCCGGGAAATTGTGCAAGTCATGATAGTTCTGCGAGGTCCAGACCAGATCCACCGGCTCGGGGGTCTTGAGCTCGCTGAAGGGCTCGACCACGACGCTGACATTCGTATAGTTCGGATCGGCAGCGATGGCCTTCACCCGCGCGGCAAAGTCCGGCCTATCGGCCGGTGCATCCGGAAGCGGCGCCGGAACGAGCGCGTACACATGGCCGCCCGGACCGACAAGTTTACTGAAGAGGCGCGTGAAGTAGCCGCCGCCCGGCATTAGCTCCGCAACATGGTCGCCCGGTCTCACGCCGGTGAACGCCAGAGTCTCGGCTGGCTTTCGGTTCGCATCCCGCTGCTTGTCGCTGTCGGGGCGATTCGCGTCGGCAACCGCCGCCGCAATGCTGTCCGGCGCTTTGGCCGCGTCCGCCGGCGGCGCGCCGAAAACGACCGCGGCCAGAATCGCCGTCGCGAGTATGAATGGATAGCGCATCATCGAATCCTCCGAATTGGGCGCGCCGTTGCGCCGATGTTCGCGTGCCAGTCTACCACTTGCGATCCGTCCGCGCGGTTCCGGGCGCGACCTCGAGCGGCGCGGAGCACGGCGGCGTATGATCGAAAGACCGCGTAGCAAGGGCCTCCAATGAGTTTAAGCGTTTTCGATATTTTCAAAATAGGCATCGGCCCCTCGAGTTCGCACACCATGGGGCCCATGAACGCGGCACGCGCCTTCGTGGAATCGTTGGCGGAACGTGGGCTCCTCGAGCGCACCGCGCAAGTGTCCGCACAGTTGTATGGGTCGCTCGCCCTGACGGGCCGCGGGCACTGCACCGATCGCGCCATCCTCCTGGGCTTGGAAGGCCTGAGTCCGGACACCATCGACCCTGCCATGATCGAACCCGCGTTGCAGAGGATTCGCGGCAGCGGGCGCATTCGTTTGCTCGGGCGGCATGACATCGCCTTCGATGAGCCGCTCAACCTGCTGTTCCACTTCGATCAGATATTGCCGGGTCACACCAACGGCATGCGCTTCACGGCACACGATGTTGCGCTCGAGGTTCTGGCCCGCGAGGAGTACTACAGCATCGGCGGCGGTTTCGTCGTGCAAGCGGGCGCCGCGGCCGCCGCCGGCGCCACCCGCGCCGAACCGCCGTACGAATTCGATTCAGGGGCGCGTCTGCTCGAACACGGGCGCAACCAAGGTTTGGAAATCCACGAGTTGATGCTCGCCCGCGAACGCACGTGGTTCAGCGACGCCGAAATACGCGACCGCCTGTTGCGCATCTGGCAGGTGATGCAGAACTGCGTGCGTCGCGGCTTCGAAGCGCAAGGCTTGCTGCCCGGCGTGCTGGGTGTGCGGCGCCGCGCACCCAAACTGCACCGTCAGCTGCTGGCCGGCGACCCCGCGGGCCCCATGCACGCGCTCGATTGGGTCAACGTCTTCGCATTGGCGGTCAACGAGGAAAATGCGGCAGGCGGTCAAGTCGTCACGGCTCCCACCAATGGCGCTGCCGGCATCGTACCCGCGGTCTTGCATTACTATCGGCGCTTCGAACCCGGCGCCGACGACGCCGGCGCCATGCGCTTTCTGCTCACGGCGGCCGCCATTGCCATGCTGTACAAGCAGAACGCCTCGATCTCGGGCGCTGAAATGGGATGCCAGGGGGAAGTCGGCGTCGCCTGCTCGATGGCCGCGGCCGGGTTGGTGTCGGCGCTCAACGGCAGCAACGAGCAAATCGAGAACGCCGCCGAGATCGGCATGGAGCACAATTTGGGCCTGACCTGCGACCCGGTCGCAGGATTGGTTCAAATCCCCTGCATCGAACGCAACGCCATGGGGTCGGTCAAAGCCATCAACGCCGCTCGTCTCGCACTGCGCGGCGATGGCTCGCACAAGGTTTCGCTCGACCAGGTCATCTCCACCATGCGTCAGACCGGTTTGGACATGTCCACCATCTACAAGGAAACCTCGCAGGGCGGGCTCGCGGTCAACGTGCCCGAATGCTGAACGGGACCGACCGGCGCCCGCGTACACTTCGAGCTCGCGCCCAATCTAGCCGGTGGCTTGAAGCCCTTGAGCGATGCCGCTGATGGTGGCGCGCAAGGCGCCGAACAGCGCTTCATCCTGCCGCCCCGTCGCGCGCCAGCGCTTGAGGAGATCCACCTGCATGAGATGCATCGGATCGATATAAGGATTGCGTAGTTTGATGGCTCGCTGCAATGTCGGGTCGCTGTCGAGGAGCTGTGCGGTGCTGCGCAGCTTGAGGACCTGGCTCACCGTCAGTTCATATTCTTGCTGGATGGGCTCAGCCTGCGAACGCAGCGCATCGCTCGCCAAGGCACCGTAATGCGCCGCGATTTCCAGATCCGTCCGCGCCAACATCGCCTCGACGTCGCCGAGCAGGTGACTGAAGAAGGGCCACTCGGCGACCATCCGTTCGAGCAGCGCTCCGCCATGTTCGTCGAACGCCGCTTTCAATCCGCTGCCGAAGCCAAACCAGCCCGGCACCATGTGCCGGCTTTGAGTCCATGCGAATACCCAGGGGATGGCACGGAGCGCGCTCACGCCCACGGCGCCTGCGCGCATGGCCGGCCGCGACCCGATGTGCATGCGTTCGATCACGTCGAGCGGCGTCGCGGCGCGAAAATATTCGAAAAAATGCGCATTGCCGAAGACGAGGCGTCGATAGGCGTCAAGGCTGCATTTCGCAATGGTTTGCATGGCGGCGAGTCCCGCCGGTGTCGCGGGCGCTTGGTCGGCGTGGGCCGTCGCCAAAGCCACCGCCGCGAAGGTTCGCTCCAGCGTGCGCATCGCGATGGGACGCAAGCCATAGCTCTGGTTCACGACTTCGCCCTGCTCGGTAAGGCGTAGCGCGCCCCGTATCGCCCCACGCGGCGCCGCTTCCACCAGGTGATCCGTGGGCCCGCCGCCGCGAGGCGGCGTGCCGCCGCGGCCGTGGAATATGGCCAATCTAATGCCGGCGGCGCCGGCCGCTTCCAGCAGCTGAATCTGCGCGACTTGCAGAGCCCAGCGCGAAGCGGCGATGCCGCCCTCCTTGTTGGTGTCGGAATATCCGATCACGACCTGTTGGCGGTTCCCGCGCGCCGCGAGATGCTGCCGGTAGGCCGGCTCGGCATACAGCTTGGTTAGAACGTCGCCCGCCCGTTCGAGCGACTCGATCGACTCGAGCAACGGAGCCACGTCCAGGGGGCACTCCCCCGTGCGCTTGTCGGTGATGTCCGCCCAGCGAGCCAGCAACAGCACCGCGAGCACGTCCTCCGGCCCTCGGGCGCCGCTCACGATGTAGTCGCCGATGGCGCGTGCACCGAATTTGTGTCGCGCATGCGCGATGGCTTCGAACACCCAGAGGCTGCGCCGCCCGATGGCATCGAATGTCCCGGTCGGCCCCTGGTCGCGCGCCAGCAAATCGCGCAACTGGCGCAAACGCTCCTCCGGCGCAAGCAACGGCCAGTCCGGCGTCCGGATGCCTTGCGCAATCACCTCGTCGTGGACACGGGCGTGCTGCGTGACATCCAAGGTTGCGAGGTGGAACCCGAACGTGCGCACGCGCCGCATGAAGCGGCGCACCAGGAAATAGCCGGCGTGCCGGCCGCGATTGGCCGCGAGGCTGTCGGAGGCGAGCTGGATGTCCGCAAGCAGCTCGTCCGCGCTTTGATAGGCGTTGGGCCGTCCGTCGTAGGTGGCCTTGAGACGTTCGCGGACTTGGCCGAAAAAAATGCGGTAAGGTTGCCTATCGTGACGTGCGGGCATCAGTTCCTGGGCTCCCGGAAGCAAGCCCGCATATGCATCGATGCGGCGCGCGAGCGCTGCACCGATTTCTACCCGGTTGGCGCTTTGGCTCAATGTTTCCGCAAGCTGGCCGCACTCGTTGAAATACGTCGACACGATCAATTGTTGATGGCGGTGCAGCGTCTCGCGAATGGTCTTGCCGTGCACGTCGCCGTTGCCGTCCATGTCGCCGCCGACCCAGGATCCGAAATGCAAAATACTGGGTACGTCGAGCGACTCCACGGCAACCGAGTATTCTTTGGCGAGTGCTGTCTCGACTTCTTCGTAAAAGAGCGGGATGACGCGGTACAGAATCTCTATCAAGTAAAAGAGCACGTGCTCACGCTCGTCGGCGACGGTGAGTCCTTCTCTGGGATGGTCTTCGGTTTGCCATATACTCGTGATCTCCAGCCGCACCCGCGCCCACATCGTTTCGATTTCCGTGTGGGTCAGGGCTGGATTGAGCCGTTCGAGCAGATTTTGCGCGATGTGCTGCTGCTTGCGTAGGATGGTCCGTCGAGTGGACTCCGTGGGGTGCGCGGCGAATACCGGCTCGATGCTCATCGAGGCGATCAACTCGAGCGCCTGATCGAGCGACAGGCCGTCGCGCTGCAATCGGGCGATGCAGTCGGCGATGCCGCCGGGCTGAGTCTTGGTCGCATCGTCCAGATATTCGCGGCGGCGGCGGATGCGATGCACTTTTTCGGCGGTGTTCACCGCGAGGAACCAAATCGAGAACGCCCGCGTCAAGTCCGTCGCGACGGACGGCGACCGACCTTGTGTGCGGCGCTCCAGGTCGCCGTGGCCTGCGTCCACGTCACCTTCGCGCCGCTGAATGGCCGCGAGGCGGTCTCCCTCAACGAGTTCGAACAACGCATCGCCGCCCTGGTCGCGCAGCGTTTCGCCGATGAGCTGCCCGAGTGCGTGCACATCCTCGCGCAGCCCTAAGTCCTTGACGGGAAATTGGATGGCTTGGCGATACATAATACGAGCTCTCGAACATGCAGGGATGAAATATTATGAGCTTGTTGGCGCAAATCGCTATATTTCTCGCAGCGGCGGTCATCGCCATACCCATATTCCGCCACTTCAAGCTGGGCTCGGTGCTCGGCTACCTGGCGGCGGGAATCGTCATCGGACCGGCCTGTCTCGGCCTCATCAGCCGCATCGACGCCACGCTGCACATTGCGGAGTTCGGTATCGTACTCCTGATGTTCGTCATCGGCCTGGAACTGCAGCCGTCGCGGCTGTGGGTGCTGCGTAAGCCCATTTTCGGCTTGGGAACGGCGCAGGTGCTGCTCACCAGCCTCGGGATCGGGGCGGTGGCACATTTTGGCCTGCGCGAAACGTGGCAATCATCGCTGGTCATCGGCTTCGGCCTGTCCATGTCCTCGACCGCTCTTGCGCTGCAGTTGCTGGCGGAGCGCTCGCAGCTCAATTCGCAGTATGGCCGCTCGGCGTTCAGCATTCTGCTGTTTCAGGACATTGCAGTCATGCCGGCGCTTGCGCTGCTGCCTCTCTTGGCGGTCACCGCGACGCGACCCTCGGCGCCCTCCGGCGTCTGGCTGGTCGTGAAACTGGCGGCAGTGCTCGCAGTGGTGGTGGTCGGCGGGCGCTATGTCCTGCGGCCCATGCTGCGGATCGTCGCTGGAACGCGCGTGACCGAGGCGTTCACCGCCGCCGGCTTGCTGGTGGTGATCGGAACCGCCTTGCTCGTCGGCCAAGTAGGATTGTCGATGTCGCTGGGGGCCTTCCTCGCCGGCGTGCTGCTCGCCGACAGCGAATTCCGTCATGAACTGGAAGCGAATATCGAACCGTTCAAGGGCCTGCTGCTGGGCCTGTTCTTCATTACCGTGGGCATGTCGGCCAATTTGAGCATGGTGCGCGCGAAGCCTTTCCTCATCCTCGGGCTCACGCTCGGCTTCATGCTGATAAAAGTGGCCTTTCTCTGGTTGATAGGGAGAGTGTCGCGTCATTCGGCCGCGGCAAGCCATGGGCTGGCATTCAGCCTGCCGTCCGGCGGCGAATTCGCCTTCGTATTGTTCGGACTCGCTGCGAGCCTCGGCATCATGGACACGGAGAACGCGGAACTGTTGGTTTTGGTGGTCACCGCGTCGATGATCTTGAGTCCCGTATTCTTGATCCTGCACGACGCCCTGTTCAATCTTTCCGAGGCCGACGACCGCCCGTTCGATACGCCGATCGATCTTCATCCCAAGGTCATCATCGCCGGTTTCGGCCGCTTCGGGCAAATCGTCGGCCGCATCCTGCAGGCGAAAAAGATCGCATTCACGGCCCTCGAGGCCAGCCAAACACAGGTGGATTTCTTGCGCCGCTTCGGCAACAAAATTTTCTATGGCGACGCCTCGCGGCTGGAATTATTGCGGGCCGCGCATGCGGAGAACGCCGAGGTCTTCGTCCTCGCCATTGACGATGTCGAGGCATCGGTACGAACCGCCGAACTGATCCGCAAGCACTTTCCCCACTTGAAAGTCTTTGCCAGGGCACGCAACCGTCAGCACGCGTTCCGGCTCATGGACCTCGGAGTCGAATACAACATCCGCGAAACATTGGCCTCCAGTCTGGAAATGTCGGTCGAGGTTCTCCAAGCGTTGGGCCTTTCGAAGTCGCGTGCGGTCGAGACGGCGCAGCGGTTCCGCCATCACGACGAGGCATCCCTGCTCAAGCAGCACGCGGTGAAGGACGATGAAAAGAAGCTGATACAGAGCGGCCGCGAATCCGCTGAGCAACTGCGCCAATTGTTCGAGACCGACACCGGCCAGCCTGAGGAGGAACCCGCGCGCACCGGAACTTGATCCCACGGGAAGGCGATGGCGAGGGGGCGGGGTTTTGTTCGCCGTACCGCGAGCCGCGCCGCCAACCGTGCGACAATGCCGACCCTTCGCCGAACGCCGAGACATACGCCATGCGCAAATTGCGAACCAGGATTTTCATGACCAATTCCAGCTGCGCGTTCACGATGCTGTCCGCGGGCGCGATGCTGATGTGCGCATGCGCGGGACCGGTCTTCGGCCAAGTGCCCACCGCAGAGCTCTATGAGCCGCTGTCGGATGCGCGGCACTACATCATCGAATCGACCGGCGGCAAGCACGGCGATTCGTGGAGTTGGACTGCGGCGGATGGTACGCGCATGGGTCGCGAGAGCATGAATTTGCGCGGTCAGGTTTGGGAGACGGATTACAGCGGCAAACCGGGCGCCGACGGGATGCCTGCGGCCCTCACGGTGCGCGGTACCACCCCGCAGGGCGATGCGGCGGAAAGCTTCTCCATTCTCGACAATACCGCACGCTGGCACAGTCCCGTCGATACGGGTAAGGCGGCGTATACGGCCGCGGCCTTCTATGTGCCCATGGGAGGACCGGTCGACGGTAACGCCTGGTTTTTCGAACGCCTGCTGGCAAGTCCCAATCACAGAATGGCGCTGCTGCCCGGTGGCGAAGCGCGGGCCGAGAAGCTCACCAGTCTCACCATAGGTGGCCGCTCCGCAGCCCCTCAACAGACCGTGGAACTGTGGGCCGTGATGGGCCTGAATAATTCGCCGACACCGGTGTGGGCCGACGCGAAGGGCAAGTTTTTCGGCTTGACCCTGGGCCTGGCATGGCTGCCCGCGGCATACGCGGGTGAGCAGGCCGTCATGGAAAAAGCGCAGGCCGCAGCGATGGCGAAACGCGCTCCGGCACTCGCCAGGCAATTGGTCAAGGTGCCGGTTGCACCGATCGCTTTCACTCACGTGCGCCTGTTCGACGCGGACGCGTTGCGTTTCGTGGCCGATCAAACCGTCGTCGTCGACCACGGCCGCATCGCCGCGGTCGGCCCGTCCGCCTCGACGCAAGTGCCGGCCGGTGCGCAATCGATCGATGGAGCCGGCAAGACCCTGATCCCCGGGCTGTGGGATTGCCACATGCACGTGGGCGACGACTACACCGGAGTGCAGGAACTCTCGCTCGGAGTTACCTCGGTGCGTGACCCGGGCAACGATGACATACGCACGATGGAGCGGCGCACCCGCGCCGCCGCGGGACAGCTGCTGTTCCCGCATGTTTATCCGTCGTCGTTGATCGACGGCAAAGGTCCGTACACCGCGCAGGTGGCCAATGTCGCGACCTCGCAAGCCGAGGCGCTCCGCCTCGTCGATCGTGCGAAAGCCAATGGTTTCACCGGGGTCAAATTCTACGGCACCTTCGATCCGAGTTGGCTGCCGGCCTCGATCGCCGAAGCACACAAGCTGGGCTTGCACGTCCATGGACACATCCCCGCGGGAATCCGGCCACTGGAGGCCATCAACGATGGTTACGACGAAGTGACCCACATCAATTGGATCATCATGCAGGCGATGCCCGACAGCGTGATCGCCGTGTCGAACGGCATCATGCGGTTCGAAGGTCCGGGACGCTATGGCAAGGACGTGGATCTAGACGGTCCCGCGATGACTTCCATCGTGAAGACCATGGCCGAGAAACACATCTTCAGCGATCCGACCATGGTGGCGTTCGAGAGCCTGTATGTACCGGAGAATGGCGACCTGTCACCCGCGTACGCTCCGTTCGTCGGCACGCTGCCGATCACCGTCGAGCGCGGCTTCAAGACCGGCGGCTTCGCGGTGCCGAAAGATCTCACCCGCGCCGATTATCGCGCCAGTTGGGCCAAGATGGTGGCCTTGCTCGCGAGGATGCATCGGGCAGGCATCCCGATCGTCGCCGGCACCGATGGCTCTGGTATCGAGATCGTGCGCGAGTTGGAGATTTATCAGCAAGCCGGATTCAGCGCGGCAGAAGCCTTGGCGGCAGCGACGATCGTGCCCGCGCGTCTCGTCGGTCAAGATGCGCACACCGGTTCGATCAAACCGGGCAAGACCGCGGACCTTGCGCTGGTCGATGGGGATCCATCCACCCACATGGGGGCACTGCGGCAGACTCGTCTGGTAATGCTCGACGGCAACCTGCTCGATGCCGATGCGTTGCGGGTGGCGGCGGGCTTTGCCGGACGCCCTCATTGAGGGAAAGCCGATCTTGTTCATGAGTGGGATGCCCGCCGTCACCTGATTTCATTTAGGGCTCTCTCCGCGCTGCACGCCCGTTATTGCGAGCATCCCGTGGCGGCGCAGTACGTCCTGCAGCTGATCGTGCGGGAGGGCCGCGACGGTCCAATAGTCCGCACCCGTCATGCTACGGGTGTTCGCGGTGCGACGTGAGCTATAGGAGTCGGTAGCGGAGGCCAAATGAATGGGGTCTCCGCGTGCCAATCAAGCCTCAGTGCTTCGTGATATTGTCCCGTTCACCCATCGAACCTTAAAAGGGAGACACCGTGCTCAAGAATGCAATCGCCGCAGCGGCACTGATCTTGGTATCAATCCCGGTTTTTGCGGCCGGCGCGCAGCGCAGCTACATCGAGCCGCCCGGATACGATGCAAAAACCTCGCCGCCTTTCAGCAACGGCGTGATGGCCGGCGATACTTTTTACATCGCTGGGCACCTCGGTCTCGACTCAGCCACCGGACAAGCCGCTGCCGACCCGGAAATGGAAGCAAAATTGGTGATGGAGGCCGTCCAGGAGACTCTCGCCAAGGCGGGACTCACGATGGATGATTTGGTGTCGGTGACGATCTACTGCACCGATCTCGAGTTGTACGGCAAATTCAACGCCGTGTACCGCGGCTATTTTCATGGACACTTTCCCGCGCGCGCATTCATCGGTGTTTCGAAGCTAGTGCGCGGCGCGCGTTTTGAAATCGCAGGCACCGCCGTGAAATCGAAACATCGCTGACTGCAAAGGCATCGCACCGGGGCGAGATCAGATGCAGCGCGGCGGCGTGAGCACGCCCCAGTATCTGGCAAAGTGCATGAGCGCATGCACAACTGTGGTGCGATCTGCGCCCATGATTGCAGTCGATTCTGGCTAAACGGATTGACTCCGTGTAAAGCATGACTTTTGCGAGAAAAAATGAGATAAAACCTACGCCGCGACAGCATTGCTGATGCCGATCCGCCATTTCGTGAATGATCTAGTATGGGAATGTCATGAAAAGAATCGTGTTCCGCCTGTTTCAGCCGGCGACGCTCGCGCTGATCCTGGTATTTTGGGCCGCCGCCCCCGCTTCATTGATCGACAATGCCTGGACGATTACCGTGGCGAGCCTTGGCACGCTGGCAATGGTGCAGGGGTTGGAGTTCGTCAACGAGCGGCATGCGAGTTGGCGGCTGAGTCCCCGTGAATTCTTGACCGATCTCTTTTATTTGATTTTGTTTTATTCTGTGATTTTGCATCTCGAAACGAAACTGGCCGAAGAGCCGCTGGCTTCAGCCAAACATGCGCTCGGCATAACTACCGCCTGGGCGATGCACCTGCCCTTTGTCGTGCAGGTTGCGCTGGCGGTGTTTTTGATCGAGTTCGGCCAGTACTGGATGCACAGGCTGATGCACAATTCGTTTCTGTGGTGGACCCACGCTCCGCATCACCACATCACTCAGCTGAATGCAGCGAAGGGCCTGGTGGGCAACCCGGTCGAGTTGTTCCTCGTCTCCCTCAGCGTGATTGCTATTGTCGACCTGCCCCAAAATGCCATTTTCTGTGCCTTCAACATCGTCACCGCCGTGTCGGCCTTCGCGCACGCCAATGTGCGCTTCGATCCTCCCCGCTGGTACGCGTACATCTTCACGACGGTCGAAGCCCATAGCCTGCACCATTCGGTCGGCTACAACGAAACCCGCTGCAACTACGCCAACGCGTTGATCCTGTGCGATCGAATGTGCGGCACATTTCGGCCGGGCGAACGAGAAGTGGTGGGCCAGGACGAACGCAAGAAACTATCGATCCGGCAACAGTTCATGTTTCCGCTTCGACCTTTGATAGCGGCGTTCAAAGCGAAGCCGGGCACATCGGCGTCTGCGGCCGGCTGACCGACTAACCCGGCCACGCCGGGCGCTGAGCCCGAGCGCCAATCGCCCGAATCCTGTTGCGCGTCCAGGCTCTACGGCCCCTACCTTTCCCGGAATACACTTTCTAAGCCGTTCAAATTACGGTTCAGAATCTCTGGGAGCCGCCGATATACGGAAATGCGATGCCGAATGAGCCAATTTTCAGGCTCGTGTAGCGCCGAGATTGCCGCGCGTCCAGCCAAGCGCAGGCCTCCCGGATCGAGAAACGCAGCAAGGCGGTAACGTCGATGGACGAAGTGACTGAGCAAAGCGCCGCCCTCGCCGACCGAGCCATGCGCGTTGCAAAATAATGATCGATGCCCCTCCGGTGCCGGGCACAACGCTTCGTATAGCCTCTTCCATGAACGAACCATCGAAACGTTTCTGGCTCGCGGCGGCGGCGAAACCATGAGCGGCACGCGGGTCCATCGACGAGATACCGTCCTCAAACACGTCCTACTGTGGCTGCTATTGGCATCGGGTGGGCTCGCGATGCCGGCTCACGGCGCCTGTCTCAACAGCAGTGACCCGGTGGCGGCCGCTCTGGACGATGAAGTCACGCGGGATCCTAAAGAGGCTCGCAGGCTCGCCCAGGCGCAGTTGGACCGATCCGGGGCTACGGAACTACGGCGCCGGGCGGGGCTGCTGGCGATTCAGGCACAGAGCGACAGCATGCTCGAACTGGACGCAGAGGCCCGCCTGACGGCATCCGCCGGGTTGGCGCTGGTGAAGGACCTCAAGGACCCGCTGCACGCTGCTCTCCTGAGCGTCTATGCCGAGAATGTCTATGAGGCCGACGGCATGGAGCGGGCGGTCGAGGCGATAAGATCGACCCGTCAGGCCCAAACGCCGGGCTCGGCTGCGGATTTGTGCCTGCAAGTCACTCTGGGGAGCTTGCAGCACCGGCAGGATCGCACCGCGGAAGCGGTCGTCACCCTGACCCAGGCATACCGCGCCAGCGCAGCACCGCAATTTCGTAAACAGCGCGTCGCGGCGGCCGCTGAACTCGCCGCCGTGATGCGCAGCGCGGGCGATTATAAGCAAGCTCTCGAGTTGAACCAGGAGGTCATCGACTGGGACAACCTACACGACGCATCGATGGATCTGTCCGTCAACCAGTATTTGCGCGGCAGTATCCTCCACGCGCTAGCCCAGTATCCCGAAGCGATCGTCGAATTTTCGAAGGCGGGCCGTCTCAGCGAGATGCTGGGCGATGAGCAGGGAATAGCGTTTACCCAGATGAGTATCTGCGAGGCGCACATCGAGATTGGTCAGTTACAGCTGGCGCGCCGGGAATGCGACGATGCCGCGAACGCGTTCGCCATGTCCAAGTCCAACGACGTCTTCAAGCAGTCCCAGGCGTTGCTGGCACGCATCGATCTGGCCGAGGGCAACGCGCACGCGGCGCTGATCCGTTTGAACCGTGTGCTGGACCATGCCGCAGCGGATTTGCCGCAGCGGCAGGTCGGTGCCATTTACCACGTACGGGCCCGTGCGTACGCGGCGACGGGCGATTTTCATGCGGCATTCGACGATATCAGCGAATACCTACGACGCTATACGTCAGAAAATGATCAAGACCGCAGATTACACGCCGTCATTCAGCGCGCACGATTCGAGACCGATCGGCAAATCGAGCGAAATGCATCGTTGCAGCATGAATTGAAATTGAGCGAAGAGAATTCGGCGCGGCGAACGCAACAGCTTCGACTTACCGTCATCATCATCGCGATCGGATCGATCGGCATAGCGCTGCTGATTTATATTTTGTTGACCAATCTGCGGTATCGGCGAGTCCTGGTTCGACTGGCTGAGCAGGATGGCCTCACGGGCCTGCCGAATCGGCGCCATGTGACCAATTTGGCTCAAGCGGCGTTGAATGCGGCAGTATCCACCGGTCGACCGGTGACCATCGGACTACTCGATCTGGATCACTTCAAGAACATCAATGATCGTTGCGGGCACGCGGTCGGAGATCGCGTGCTCACAGAGTTCGCTGAACTCGGGCGCGGTTTGCTGCGCGCCGGCGATGTGCTGGGCCGATGGGGTGGGGAAGAGTTCCTGCTCGTACTGCCGGCCACCGCGCTCGACGCAGCCGTGGAGGCCACCGACCGATTGCGTGCAGCGGCGCTGCGGATCGAGCTTCCCGAGTCCGCCGGCGGGTTGCACGTGACCTTCAGCGCCGGTCTCGCGACGGACCGTGGTTTCCGATCGCTCGATCAGATCATCGGCAGCGCCGATGCAGCGCTATATCTGGCGAAGAATCAGGGGCGCAACGCAGTTCTCATCGATCAGGAAAGCCTTCAGTCCGCAGCGACGGGTGTTCGGCTGGCCTTGCAATTCCGGCACGGGAATTGAGAAGCGTGGCGTGCCCGGCCAACACCCCGGCGGTGCCGAGGATTCTCAGAGGGCGCGTGAATGGACCCTAGGTTCCAGCGTCGCGCCGGTAAGGTATATCGAATGCGTCGTGCGTCTCCCGTCATCGCCTTTTCGATCGCGGTTCTCGGAATCTTTACTTTTTCATGCTTGGACGCCGTCATGAAGGTTTTGGTTTTGAGCCTCGGTACCATCACGGCGCTCTTCTGGCGGAATCTGGCGGGCATTGCCGTGAGCGGCGCCATTTACGCCGCCAAGAAACAGCCGCTGCCGTCGCGCGCGGCGTTGAAGCTGCACGTCATCCGGGGCTCGGTTTCCGCCGTCATGTCCGTCGCCTTCTTCTGGGGTTTGGCGCGCGTGCCCCTGGCGCAGACCGTGGCGATGACTTTCATCGCGCCGCTGCTATCGCTGTTTCTGTCGGCGCGTCTGCTGAAAGAGCGCATCACTGCGAAGACCATCCTGGCCTCGGTGATCGCCTTTACCGGCGTACTAGTCATTCTCTTGGGCCAATGGCATGCCGCCTTGGGCCACGCCGCCTTCCTCGGTACCCTCGCAATTCTCTTCTCCGCCGTATGCTACGCATACAACATCGTATTGATGCGCCAGCAAGCACTCATGTCGGGGCCTATAGAGGTCGCCTTCTGGCAGAGTGTGATCATTGCGCTGCTGATGGGGGTGGGCGCGCCGTTTTTTGCCGGCCTACCGCCGCTGGTCCACGCTCCGATGATTCTGTTGGCCGCGACGCTGGCGGTCTGTTCGTTGCTGCTGCTCGCCTGGGCATACGCACGCGGCGAAGCAAGCTATTTGTCGACCAGCGAGTACACGGCGTTCATTTGGGCGTCCGCGTTCGGCTGGTTGCTGTTCGGGGAACACGTGTCGCCGGCGACGGTGGCCGGCACGCTGCTGATCGTCGGCGGTTGCATCGTCGCTGCACGGCGCGGCCCCGGGGCGTTGATCGATACCCAAGCGGCGCCTTAGCGGGTCCCCGGGTCGTGGGCTCAGCTATGGAAATTGATATCCGTTCTCACATCGCCGGTACGCGTGTGAGTTCGAGAACAGCAGCATGCAAAACCTCCTTTTTGAATGCCGCCATATACTGTACCGGTGACTCGACCAACACAGTCTGCCGTAGGCGCCACGCTCTGGACTTCGCCGTCATGTCCATTGCCCCGGGGCCGAACATCGTGTTCCCCTGCGGGGCTAGAGGCCACGGCTGCGGTGTAAGCTCACCGCACCGGGAGGAATGAACGATGGGTGCGGAGGAGAATTCCAAAGAAGGGTCTTTGAGCCGGCGCGCAGCCTTGGGTTTGGCGGCCGGCGCCACTCTGTCCGCGGCCGTACCAGGCGCGCCTCGAGCGGCGCGCCCTGCGCCGCTGAACGGCATTGTCAGTCTGGACGCTTGTGCGTTGAGCGGGGCCATTCACGGCCGCAAACTGTCCTGCGTCGAGGTCATGACCGCCTATCTCGATCACATCTCGGCGGTTAACCCCAAGGTCAACGCCATCGTCGCCCTGCAGGATCGCGATGCGCTGTTGGCGCAGGCGCGTGAGCGCGATGGCCAGCTGGCACAGGGTCAGTCCAAGGGGCCGCTGCATGGCTTTCCGCATGCGGTGAAGGATCTGCAGGCCGTGAAAGGAATTGTGACCACCCAGGGTTCGCCCATTCTGAAGGACTTTGTGCCGCCGGCGGACTCGTTGATGGTCGAGCGCCTGCGCAATGCCGGCGCCCTTTTCATCGGCAAGACCAACGCGCCGGAGTTTGGACTGGGGTCGCACACCTATAACCCCGTGTACGGCATCACGCGCAATGCCTATGACCTCAGCAAATCGGCGGGCGGCTCGAGCGGTGGCGCCGCCGTGGGGTTGGCATTGCGCATGCTGCCGCTGGCGGACGGGTCGGACTACGGCGGCAGTCTTCGCAATCCCTCGGGCTGGAACAACGTGCTCGGCTTTCGCACCAGTATCGGCCGCATTCCCTACGACTCGCGCGATCCCTGGTTGCCGACCATGAGCGTCACCGGCCCGATGGCAAGGAATGTCACGGACCTGGCGCTGCTGCTGTCCATCCAGGCGGGCTACGATGCGCGCGTGCCGCTCTCGCTCGACGGCGACGGCAGCGCCTTTCGGGGGCGACTGGATCGAAGTTTCAAAGGGGCGCGGATCGCCTGGGTCGGCGACTTCAAGGGTCATACGCCGTGCGAGCCCAAGGTGCTGGAGGTGTGCCGCCAGGCCACGCGCCGCTTCGAGTCCTTGGGCTGCGTGGTCGAGGAGGCCGTTCCGGAGTTCGACTACGACGCCGTGTGGCAGGCGGCGATACGCCTGCGCGCCTGGCAATCGGGCGGCCCGCTGCTGCCCTTCTATGAGGACCCCGCCAAGCGCGCGCTGCTCAAGCCCGAGGCGGTCTTCGAGATCGAAACCGGCCGCAAGCTATCGGCCTACGACCTCACCGCCGCCTCCGCGGTGCGCAACGACTGGACCCAGGCGGTGCGGCGTTTCTTCGAACGCTACGATTTCATCATCGCGCCCACCGCGCAGCTGTTTCCGTTCAACGTGGAACAACATTGGCCGCCGGAGATTGCCGGCCGGAAGATGCAGACCTACCACGAATGGATGAAAGCGGTGCTGCTGGTGACCCTAAGCGGTTCACCGGCCCTCGCCGTGCCGGCCGGCTTCAACGAACAAGGCCTGCCCATCGGTATTCAGCTCATCGGTCCCAACCGCCAGGAGTTCAGTCTGCTGCAACTAGCCTATGCGTACGAGAGCACGCTGGGACCCGAGCACCGGCGACTGCCGCCGCTACTCAATGGATAGGAACCGCTGTCCACGACTTTGTGCGTCTCGGCCGGCGTCATGGGACTACCGGCCACGCGCCAGTCGAGCCGCTTGGACAGGGAGGTGATCGGCGGTTCCATCGAACAACCTGTTTCGCTGGGGGATCGACTGCTGATTCGCAGCGGAGCTCCGGTGCTGGTGGAATTGCAGCCGGCAGGGGATGCGGCCGGACATGCATTGCCGGTTCTGCACGTCACGGCGGTCCGGTTGGATACGTCAGAGTAAGCGCCCTCTGACATGGCTTATCACGGCACGAGCGCGTGCGTCGCTCGGCGGGGCCCTCTATCATTCCATGCTGTGGCGACCATCACGAGGCGGGAAGCGATGACCGGCGGAGTGGCTTTAGGGGCCGTGGGGGTCGAATCGTTGCGGACGGTCGCGGCTGCCCCTCATGCCTCATCCGGCTCCGCCGCCGCGCAGCGCGTCACCCTGCTGGTCAACGGCCAGCCGCGCACGCTAATGCTGGATGTGCGCGTCACGGTATTGGATGCGCTGCGCGAGCACCTGCACTTGACGGGAGCCAAGAAAGGTTGCGATCACGGCCAGTGTGGCGCCTGCACCATACACATCGACGGCCAGCGGGTGCTGTCTTGTCTCACCTTGGCGGTGGCCGCACAGGACCAGCGAATCGACACCATCGAAGGATTGGCCGGGCCCGGCGGCGCACTTCACCCCATGCAGCAGGCATTCATCGATCAGGACGGATTTCAATGCGGATATTGCACTCCCGGTCAAATCCTGTCGGCAGTGGCCCTTGATGTCCACATGGGAGACAGCGATTTGCCCCCCATCATGATTGCGGGCGGCTCCAACAATGCCGCCTCGGCGAGCATGGTGGTGGTCAAGGCCTGCCGACAAATCAAGGAGCGCGTGGCCGCCGCCGCTGTCACGTCCGTCGATCCTCGCGAGGACTGGAGGCCTCGACACTCACGCTCGCCGACGGCAAGCTGCGGGGCGCCGGCCGGGAGGAATCGCTGCAGCATGCGATCGGCCGGGTTGGCCAGCGCGTCGAGGAATACGCGGAAAGTATTCCCCAGGGTCTGCCTCCCACCGCCGTCAAGGACATGTCGGAGGGCAAGCCCATGATGCTCGGGGGGTCGAACCGCAAGGATGTCACCGCCTACGCCTTCGGCGCTCATTTCGTGGACGTGCGCGTGCACAGCCGCACGCGAGAAATTCGGGTTGCGCGCGTGGTCTCGGCGTTTGCCGCCGGCACCATCGTCAATCCCACGGCTGCCCATAGCCAATTCATGGGCGGTGCGATTTGGGGGCTGTCCGCAGCGCTGCACGAGGAAACCGAACTCGATGTCGCCGCCGCCCGCTATGTGAATCGCAATCTCGCCGACTACCGGGTGCCCGTGAACGCCGATATTCCGTCGGTCACCATCATCATGGTGCCCGAGATCGATACACGAGTTAATCCGCTGGGCATCAAGGGTATCGGGGAAGTCGGCATCGTGGGCATGAACGCCGCGGTAGCCAATGCCGTGTACCACGCCACCGGCAAGCGCATCCGTAATTTACCGATTCGAGCCGAAAAATTGCTGTAGCGCCGTCATCGGATGTTTCAACACTCTTGATGGATCTCGGCGTGACGAATCAGCCATCGAGGACATCGAAAGGTACTATTCGCAGTTGGCCGCGCGCGGCATCCGTATAATCGGGCCATGTCCGATCATCAATTCGCCTTTCTCACCTCGACGTCCCATCCCGGTTTCCTGAATTCGCCGCCGCTTGCCGCCCGACCTCGAGCCGAGGTGGTGGTGGCTGGCGTGGCTTGGGACGGGGCCACGACCAACCGTCCCGGCGCGCGTCTCGGGCCATTCGCCATACGCCGTGCCAGCCATATGTTGGGCGATGCCTGGCACCCGCTATTCGATGTGTCGCCCGCGAATGGCATCGCGGACGTCGGCGATCTGGCGCTGCCCAACACCTCGCTCGCCGCCATGCGTGCGACGCTGGAACCGCTGGCGGCAGAATTGATCGCAGGACATCACATGGTGTGGCTGGGCGGCGACCATTCAATCACCCTGTCGTTGTTGCGCGCCTACCGCGCGCAGTTCGGCCGAGCGCTTGCTTTGGTCCACTTCGACGCGCATTGCGACACCTGGCCGGATCATGCAGGGGAGCCTTCGGGTCATGGGACATGGGTACAGGAAGCAGTGGCCGAAGGGCTCGTCGATCCCACTCTGACGGTGCAGTTCGGGATTCGCTCAGCGGCGCGACGGGAGATTCGCGAATTCATTCCGGTGCGCGGCGGCCTGATGTACACCGGCCGCGACCTGCGCGGGCTGGTGAACGCCCGGCAATTGAAGGAGATCGTGGTCGGTGTGCGCGCGAGGATCAAGGACGCGCCGGTGTACTTGTCCCTCGACATCGATTGTCTGGATCCAGCGTTCGCGCCCGGCACGGGCACCCCGGAGCCGGGGGGTCTTGCCACGGCGCAGGTAATGACCTTGTTGGAAGAGCTGTCATCGCTGAACTGGATCGGCATGGATTTGTGCGAAGTGGCGCCTCCTTTCGATCAAGCCGAACTGACGAGCAACGCCGCCGCCACGTTGATATGGACCTATTTGTGCGGCCGGATCGCGGGCCGCTCGTCGGGGACTTGATGATGCCGCCGGCCACCGCGCCGGCGCCTGTGCGATTCACTGCTCGTCTCAATACTGCGCGCGGGGATAGTCCGTGTAGCCCGCATGCCCCGGCGTGTAGAAAGTCGTTGGATGAGGCGCATTCAACCCGCCGTTGCGGGCGAAGCGCTCGGGCAAATCGGGATTTGCCAGGAAAAGCCGGCCAAAGGCGATGGCGTCGGCCTCCCCATTCTGCAGCGCCTGCGTCGCGTCCTTGAACGAATAGTCCGAATTGAGCGCCAATACGCCTTTGAATGCGCGTCGGATGAGCGGCGCCACTTGACGAGCGGCGGGCCGGAATGAGCTTCCCGGTCGCGAGGCGCGCATTTCGAGAAAGGCGATGTTCAGTGAATTCAGCGCCGCCGCCGCCCGGGTGAACAGGGTGGCGGAGTCGCTGTCTCCACAGCCCTGGGGGTCGTCGTTGGGCGACAGCCGTACGCCCGTTCGATCCGCCCCCGCGACGCCGATCAATGCCGCGGTGACCTCGACGAGCAGGCGGATTCGATTGTCCACGGAGCCGCCGTACCGATCGGCTCGTTTGTTGGTTCCGTCGCGCAGGAACTGATCGATGAGATAGCCATTGGCGGCATGGAGTTGAATGCCATCGAATCCCGCATCCAGCGCATTGCGGGCGGCCCGCTCGTAATCGCGAATCAGCGCCGGAATTTCATGCAGCTCGAGCGGCCGCGCCCGTGCATACGGCTTCCTCCCTTCGTAGGTTCGGATCTCGCCGGGAGCCGTCGTCGCCGACGCTGAGACCGGCGCCTTGCCGCCGAGAAAGTCGGGATGGACGAGTCGGCCCATGTGCCACAACTGGCAGACGATCCGGCCGCCGGCGGCATGAACCGCGCTCACGATCTTCTTCCAGGCACCGACTTGCTCGGTCGACCAGATGCCGGGTGCGTAGGCCCATCCGAGCCCCTCTTGGCTGATGCCCGTGGCCTCGGTGATGATGAGGCCGGCCGAGGCGCGCTGCGCATAGTATTCGGCCATCAACGCCGTCGGTACGTGGGCGCGGCTCGATCGTCCCCTCGTCAGCGGCGCCATGAAGATCCGGTTGGGAGCCGCGATGGCCCCCAGGGCGATCGGGTCGAACAGCATGGGCATCGGCTTTTTCTCCGTGGTGATCGGAGCCCCAGCATAGCCTCGATGAGATCCATGGTGCCGGATGATTTCGCGCATGCCGGCTCAGTGCGCGTTGAGCAACACCGTCGTGTCGAAGCTCTCGAAACTCGTGAGCACGCGCCGGTACGCGTTATGAATGATGCGCTCGGCATTCTTGTCGGCACGCGTGCCCAATAACATGCGGATCACGACGTCATCCGCGGGACGTGCAGTGTCTTCACTCAAGAGCTGATAGCTGAAGCGGGCCAAACGCTGATTGATCTCATTCGCGAATTTCAGCCGAGCCAGGTCATGGCCGTCCCCGACGCCCACCTTGGCCTCTTCCGACACCTCAAAAATCAGACGCGTGACGAATCTGGCCCGGTCGATCAGACCCAGGTCGCTGAAAAACTCGATTTCGGACTGGATGTTCATCCGGCGGGGAAGAAGTCGATGGGTTTCTTGGCGGTGAGCGCGGCGACGTCCTTCGCCTCGAATTTGAACAGACGGATCCGCGCCAGCAATTTTGCCTCGAATTCGGGATCGTTGAGCTCGCTCGACAGGACGCGCGCCGAGGTGATTTCGCCGGATGGGGCGATGGTCAATTCGAGGACCACCTTGCCCTGCAGCGCGGGGTTGTCTCGCAACGCGCGCGCATACATGGCATCGATGGCGCCCTTGTTCTTGGTGAATACGAGCGCCACTTCCTCCTCGCCGCGCGACGCTTTGCCGCTGCCTCCCGCACGGGTCGCGCCATGGCCGCCCGACGCCAGAGTGGGGTCCTTCACCTGGGCGGTGCGAATACCGTTCAGCGAACCTGAACCGGCCGCAAGGCCGCTGCTGGTGGGCGCGCTGATGCCGCCGCTGGTGCCGCCGGCATTGTTGGTGATGAGCGAGCGCTGCACGACGCTCACGTCGCCCGGATCAGTGGTCTTCGGCTGGTTCTTGGCCAATTTGTCGAGATCGACATCGCGCAGCGCGGCCAGGTCGTCGGACAGCGCGGAAATGCTTTTGTTTGCCTTGACGCGCGGATCGACCGGCACCGGCGTAGGCTTCGCGCTTACGGGAGCTTTTTCCGCCGGTTTCTCGGGCTTCGGCGGCGGCGGCGGCGGCGGTGGCGGCGGCGGCTCCGCCACCAACTGCACCACCCGCTCGGGCAGCGATTCGGTGTTTTGCACGGTCTGGCGATGGGGCAGCAAGGCGATGAGCGCCGCGACGATGGCGAACGCGATGACGAGATTGCGCAAGATGATGCGGAAGCGCCGCTCCATCTCCTCCGCCGGCGACCAGGGCAACTCATAGCGGCGAAAATACGGCGGCAGCGCCGTCGCAGTACGCTGCGTGGGATTCAGGGCCGCCATCAGGTCGCCGCCCGCTCGCGCTCGACCACGGCGAAGGACACCTTGCCGTACTGCGCGTCGCTGCACGTGAGCATGATCTTTTTCAGCACGCTGTACGGCGTATCCTTGTCTCCCATGATGGTTACTTCGCGCTTGGCTGCATCGATCTTTTGGGCCCCGGGGAGGACGTTGTCGCTCTGTGCCGTCAACGCCGCTTTGAGGGGCTCGAACACATTGCCGCTATTGGCGACGATATCGGCCACCGATCCCACCAGCTTGCCGTCCACGAACACCGAGTCCTTGGTCACCATCACTACGATGGCGGCATTCGGTTTGCGCTCGGACAGCGACTGCGGAATGGAAATGTTCTTGGTGTTCGGAAGGATGTCCACTTCGGCCGTGTGTGCGAGCAAGAACACCACGAGGATGGTCATCATGTCGATGAACGGCACCAGAGCGAAGTGGCTCGCGCCTCCGTGACGCTTACGGCGTCTAAGGCGGTAGGAACTCATGTGGGCGCGTCCCCGATCGAAATGTCCGAAAACAGCTCGGCTTTGGAGTAGGGCGCCACCGGCAATTGATAGACGCGCACCGTGTCCATGACCTGCACCAGAATGTCATACGACGTATTGGGGCTGGACAGAACGGTGGCCTCCGTCATATCCGGATACTGAGACTTGACCCGCCGCATGAACTCCGACAGTGCGTCGAGATCGAGCGCGCCGGAATTGTTCGGCAGCACTTTGAGCGGACCGGAATTGCGGTCGTTCACGACGACGTCGTCGGGACGAATGATCACTTCGAGCTTCAGTCCTTTCGGCAAATCCAGCGGCGCCGCCGCATCGCTCGCCGGCAGATTCAACTGCAATATGTTCGTCTTGGAAAATACGGCGGTGAATATCAAGAAGAACACCAGGATCACCATCATGTCGATCATCGGAACGATATTCAAATCGTCACGCCCCTGATGATAGCGGGCGTGATTACGGCGGACGAGACGCGCGGACTTGGACTTCATGGGTGGTGCACTGTCGAGTGGGCGGTCCAGAATTTCCTAGATGGTGCCACGCGCGGCGGCGGCGGGCGCTCTCGGGGCGGCCGGTGCTTGCGGAGCTGCCGGAGTCTCGTGCTG
>JALYHU010000036.1 GCA_030776345.1 Pseudomonadota bacterium
TATTGCGTCCTGACGCACATTCAAAGATTCAGACTTGCATCCTGGTGAGAAGCGGCCGCTCCGCCTCGCACTTGCTCTCGCGAACGATCTGTCGTATATACGTGTGATGACGAAGGAGGTTGATATGGCCATTGCCGATAGCCGGACGTTCCGCAGTGGGAATAGTGAAGCCGTGCGTTTACCGCGAAGTGTCGCGTTCGGGCGCGAGGTGGAGGTGACCATTGTGCGCTCGGGCGATGTTCTCACCATTTACCCAGCGCGCAAACCCGTTGGTGATCTGGTGAAGCAGCTGGCAAAGCTTGCGCGACCACCGAGCATCGAGGAGCGCGACGACGAGGTACTACCGGAGCGACCGGGGATTTGAGGCTTGGCATATCTACTAGATACCGACATCGCCATCCATCTGCGCGACGGTGATGATGCGGTCACCGCCAAGGTGGCGGCGTTGACTGGCGCGATCTTGTTGTCGGTCGTCAGCCGAGTCGAGCTCGAGGGAGGCGTCTATAGAGATCCTGCGCAAACGGGCGTTCGTCGACCGCGGTTGGACGCGATATTGGCGGCGCTACCGGTGTTAGCTTTCGACGACGCCGCTGCCGATGCCTACCGTCAGATCGTCGCGTCGGCGGGATATTCGCGGCGAAAGATCCTGGATCGGATGATCGCTGCCCAAGCGCTCGTGCATCGCGCGACACTTGTGACTCGCAATGCCGCCGACTTCCGGGATGTTCCCGGTCTCGAGCTGCTCGTGTGGTGATCGGCAGCCGAGTCCAAAGCTGTTAACGCGCCGCTGGCTATCGCACTCAAGGGAAACTCCCTCTCCCGCTTCGGGAATTCCGGCCGACGAGTGACTCATATCCCGAGATCACTTCGAACAGTTCTCCGTCGATGGATTCCTGCCGCAGGCGGTGATATAGACGATTGAGTTCGTCGAGGATTTGTTCGATGTTTTTTTCCGCACGTTGCATGGCCTCCAGCCGGCTGGCGTTTTCGCTGGCGAGCGATTCCGCGCAGGACCGGAAGAGCAATATGAAAAAAAACTCTCGGATGAATGCCTCCAACGCCGTGACGACTCCATCGATGGGCTGCGGGACATACCGGGTCGGCCAATCGCGCGCCGCCCTGGGGTTCTGCCAGTGGTCATCGAGTGGCAAAAGCCGCCTTACCGTGGGTTGGTAGAGGGACGCGGATTTCGGAGCGTTGTGAAACACGTAGATTGAACCAATATCGCCGTGTTCGCGTGCCAACTCGAGGGCAATGAGTATTTGGCCGACCAGCGGTGCGATGGCGCCCACCGAGTTGGGCACCGGTAACGTGCTGGCTGTCGGCAAGCCGTTTCCAGCCGTGAGGGCATGCATCCGCTCGCCGACGGCCCAGATTCGCCTCCTCGTACCGGGGAGTGCTTCGAGCGTGCGCACCGAAAACTCAACGAGAACCTCATTGAATCGGCCAACGAGACCCTGATCCGAGCCGAAGATCACTGCGCCGATCGAGTCTGCCGGTGAGCGGGCATGGGCGGGTGTAGCGGGCGCCCTTTGCCCGATACAGGCGCTCAGCCCGAGTTCAACGGTGCGGTGATAATCCTGCAAGGCAGCCACGGCGTTCTCGTATTGTCCAATGCTGGAGGCCGCCAGTGCTTTCATCGACCGCACCACCCCGTTGAGAGCCTGCGCACCGGCAATTTTTCGGTCCAGTCCGTCCATGAGACCGCTCATGACGGGGGACTCGAGGGCGACAACGTCGCTTGGGGATGAAAAGCAGCAAGAACTTGCGCGGCAAGTTCAAGGGCAGTCGCTCGATCTGCCGGACTCAACGTTTCGATCGCGATTCGCCCCGCAACATCGGCGGGAAGTTTTGCGCTCGCTTCGTGCAACGCCCGCTGGGCGTCGGGCACTTTCTCGAGCGGTATCGGTTCGAACAGGCCCGCTGCCAGCGCAAGCAGCACCAGCACTTGTTCGAGCAGCGACAGCGGCTGCGATTCCGGCTGTTTGAGGCACTCTCGGATTCGTCGCCCGTGCTCAATGGTGCGCAGGGTGACATCATCGAGGCGCGTGCCGAAGCGGGCAAAGCTCTCCAATTCTCCGAACTGCGAATAGGCGAGCTTGAGGGTGCCGGCCACGGCGCGATAAGCCGGCCTTTGCGCCTCCCCGCCCACTCGCGAGACCGACTTGCCGACATCGACGGCGGGCAGGATTCCCAATTCAAACAGCGTGGGAGACAGATACACCTGCCCATCGGTAATGGAAATGAGGTTTGTGGGAATGAAGCCGGACATATCCTGGGCTTCGGTTTCGATGATCGGAAGGGCGGTGAGAGAACCGCCGCCCCTTTCCGGACACAGATGGGTCGCCCGTTCGAGCAATCGCGAATGCAGGTAAAAGATGTCCCCGGGGAATGCCTCCCGTCCCGGCGGCCGACGCAGCAACAGCGACAATTCCCGATAGCTACGCGCGTGCTGTGTGAGATCATCGTAGACGATGAGTACGTCGCGGCCCGCTTCCATGAAGTACTCGGCGATGCTGGTTGCGGCGTACGGAGTAATGTAGGCAAGCCCTGGCGCGTCATTCCCTTCGGCGACGACGACGATGCTGTAGTCCATCGCACCGCCTTTCTTGAGCTTCGCGACGACTTTGGCGACGGCGGACTGTCGTTGGCCGATCGCGCAGTAGATACAGATGACATCTTTGCCGCGCTGATTCAAAATCGTGTCGATCGCGATCGCCGTTTTGCCCGTCTGCCGATCGCCGAGAATCAATTCGCGCTGACCACGCCCGATGGGAATCATCGCATCGATGACCTTGATGCCCGTTTGCAGAGGGACGACGACGGGTGCTCGGTCCATGATCGCCGGCGAGGATCGCTCGATCGGCCGCCGCTCGTCCGCGCGTACCACACCGCCGCCGTCGAGCGCACGACCCAGCGGATCGATCACGCGGCCCAGCAATCCTGCTCCGACGGGCACGTCCATGACCCGCCCGGTCCGGGCGACCTCATCGCCCGCCTGCAGATCCAGATTGTCTCCCAATAGCACGACGCCAATCTCGAACTCATCCACGTTGAAGGCGATACCGAGCAGTCCATTGCGAAACAACACCAATTCGTCGAACCCCACGCCGGGCAGCCCGGCTACCGTGGCGATGCCGGTCGAAATACTCGTTATGACGCCTACTTCGCGCGGCCGAAGCACCGGAATCATGGTCTCGCGAGCATCCCGCAGACCCGACCACGCTGCATTCAGCGCGTTCCGCAAGGTGCCGGCCGGTGTCATGGCGTCGGTGCCACCAGGGTCGTTCTCGAGGACGCCGCAACCTGCGACGGCGTCAATAGTGCGCTGATTTGCCGATCGAGTGTCGACAGATAGTCCGCGATGCTCCACGCAATTTTTTGGCCGCCCACCGTGAATTCAACGCCGCAAAGCGGATCGGGCGAGGTTTCGAATAGTGGCCGGATGGGAATGCAGAAAACCTCCTCGAGCGTGTGCTGGATCGCAGCTCTTTGCGGGTCGGACATGACATGGGCGCTGCGCACGGTGGCCTGCGATGAGGATTTCAATGCAGCTTCCAACGGCTCTCTGGCGGACGCCGGCATTTCACGCAGACGCTTGGCAAAGACGGCCTCCACCCGCTCCTCGAGGGAAACGTCCGCAAGATCGCCGAGCACCCTGCGCGCGATTGCCAACACTTCCTGATGGACGGCGGACGCGATGTCCCGACCAAGCTGCGTCTGCTCGATACGCAGGGCGTTCTGCCACTCCGCACGCAACGCGGCCGATTCCGCGCGTGCCGCCGCCAACAGACGCTGATGCTGCTCGCGGGACTCGCCGGTAGCCCGCTCGAGAATTGCCGTCCGCTCCCCCTCGACAGCCGCCCGTTGCCTTGCGAGTTGTTCGCGTTCTGCGCGCGCCTGCTCCGTCTGTGCCGCGGCATCGGCGAGCGCGAGCGCAATCCGCTTCTCGCGAGCGTCGATCGCATCGAGGACCGGTTTGTACAAGAATCGCTTCAACAGCCAGATGAGAACCAGAAAATTGAGGACTTGCGCCCCGACGGTGAACCAATCGATGAGCATGGGTCATTTTCCGCCGGCCTGGCCGATGACGTGATTCCAGAAAGGATTCGCAAAAATGAGAATCATCGACACGACGAAGCAGTATATCGCCAGCGACTCGATCATCGCCAAGCCGACGAACAAAGTACGGGTGATGGTGGCGGAGGCATCGGGCTGCTGCGCGAGCGAAGACAACGCGATCGCGACCGCCCGGCCTTCGCCGAGCGCGGGCGCGATGCAACCGACACCGATGGTGAGGCCGGCGGTGACGATCGATGCAATAGCAACTAATGTGGAGTTATCCATTTCGGTTTTCCTTACTGGCCGTCAATGAGTATCGGTGGCCGCCGCGATGTACACCGCGGCGAGAATGCTGAAAATGTACGCCTGAACCATGCCCGTCAGAAGACCGATGGCGGTCATGACAATGGGAAATAGGAAAGGAGTCACGGTGAGCAGGATGGCGACGATCAAGGTGCCGCTCATCATATTGCCGAACAGGCGAACCGCCAGCGCAAGCGTCCGCGACAGTTCGCCGATGATATTGAACGGCAGCATCAACACCGTTGGCTCCGCGTAAGTCTTCAAATAGGCGAACACGCCCTGCTCGCGAATGCCGAAGAGGGGTACGGCGATGAACACACACAGCGCGAGTGCGGCCGTGGTGGAAAGCGAACCTGTCGGGGGATCGAAGCTCGGGATGAGAGCGCCGAGGTTAGCCACCGCGACGAACAAAAAAAGTGTCCCCAGAAAGGGCACGTACTTGCGCGGCTGGACGATACCCACCTGCATGATTTGATCGGCGATACCGGTGACAATGATTTCGAGCGATGCCTGCCAGCGAGAGACTTGGTTTGTCGAGGAGGCAAGCCTGCGCGTAGTCAGTTTTGCGGCAATCGACATGACGCCCATCGTGATCCAGGTCGTCAACAGGGTGCCGTTCACCTTCACGAATCCATGCTGCCATAGGATCTGTTGATCGGCGCTCAAATTCATGAGGATGCACCGGGAACCACTGGAATCCTCTTGTCGGGTTTTACTCCGGTGAAACGCGTCACGACGACCCGGCCCACCAGGAACCCGGCAATACACGCGAGTAAGCCGCGCCACCCGCCTCGAGCGGCCCCGTAGAACCCGACCAGAACGAACAGCGCGCGCAAGAGAAAACTGCCGACGAACCAGACGGCTCGGAGCCTGCCGGGCCTTGCGCAAATCGTCCACCACAGGCCGCCGTAGAAAATCGCCCCCAGCGAGATACCGGCGACGAGTTGCAATAGGGCCGTGAAAGACTCCGTCATTTGATATTTTCCTCGTCGTGCATTGCCTTATCCTCCTTGGACACCCAATGCCACGCGTTGGCACAACCGACAATCAGTCCCGCGACGAGCAGGGCGAGCGTCCAAGAGCGGGACCCCGGATGATGTCGATCCCACCACAGACCGAGCAATGCACCCGCGACGGTGGGGAGGGCGACCGACCAGCCGATGGTTCCAAACATACCGAGGCCGAACCAAATTGGCCGCCGGGCATCCCGCTGAGCACGCAGCTTACGCGCCGCCAGGGATGCTATTTGTCTTACGAATCGCTGATCTTCGTCACTCATGTCGATACTTCGCAAACTGACCGATCAAGGCGGCTTCCATCTTTGCAATTGCCGACCGCAGATCACGTTCGCTTTCATCGATCTGCGAAAAACGGTGCTGCACGGTCCCTTGCAGATCACGCAAATTCGTACCGGCTATCGCTCGTCGCACGGACACCAGTACATCGGGCCCGGCTTTGACCATGACGCCCTGGTCGACGGCGACATAGGTCGTAGTCGAGTGCGATTGATAGACGAGAATTCCCGGCACGAGCCCGGCCACACAGTCGAGCCGCCGAGGCAGCAGGCCGAACGAACCCGCGCCGGTGCGCACCGCAATGCGCAGCACGTCGCTTTGCTGCGCGAAAATCTCGTACGGGAGTAGAATTGTGAGATTCACCCATGGGCCCCGGTAGGCGCCGGCGGCGACTTTGTACGCGCTTCGCCGATCGCGCCAATCATGTACAGCGCACTTTCCGGACAATCCGCGAACTCGTCGCTCAAGATGCGTTCGCAACCGTCGAGCGATTCATCGAGGCTGACCAGCTTTCCCGCAAGTCCGCTGAACTTTTCGGTGGCAAAAAATGGCTGGGTCAAGAATCGCTCCAGCCGCCGCGCCCGGCCGACCGTTTTGCGGTCCTCAGCGGAAAGTTGTTCGAGGCCGAGCATCGCGATCACGTCCTTCAGGTCCTCATACTGGGCGAGGGTGCGTCTAATGTCCTGAGCCAAACGGTAGTGCCGCTTCCCGATAACGCCCGGAGTCGCCATGTTCGAACTCGACCGCAGGGGGTCGATCGCTGGATACAGCCCTTCCCCGGCACGCTTGCGTGACAGCACGATCGATGCGGATAAATGCCCAAATACATGCGATGCTGCCGGATCGGTCAGATCGTCCGCCGGCACATAAACCGCTTGTATGGACGTGATCGCGCCGGTGTGAGTATTGGCGATGCGCTCTTCCAGCGCCGACAACTCGGTGCCCATCGTGGGTTGGTAACCGAGCCGCGAGGGCATCTGTCCCATGAGGCCCGAGACTTCCATGCCGGCTTGAACGAAGCGGTAGATGTTGTCGATCAGAAGGAGTACGTCGCGGTGCTCCTCGTCGCGAAAATACTCCGCCATCGTGAGCGCCGCGTGGCCCACCCGGAATCGGCTGCCGGGCGGCTCGTTCATTTGCCCGAATACCATCACCATGTTGGGAAGCACCCCGGCTGCCTTCATTTCGCGGTACAGCTCTTCACCTTCGCGGCAGCGCTCCCCGATTCCGCAGAAAATGCTGACCCCCTTTTGATGACCGACCATGTTATGAATCATTTCGGTCAGCAGCACGGTTTTTCCGACTCCCGCACCGCCGAACAAGCCTGCCTTGCCGCCGCGCTCCATCGGCGCCAGCACGTCGATGACTTTGATGCCAGTCTGGAATATTTCGGAATCGGCAGATCTTTCGGACAGCGCGGGAGGCGCGCGATGAATGGTGCGCCAGGTAACGCCCGTCGGCGCCGGCAGCCGATCGATGGGGCGGCCGAAGACATCGAACATCCGCGCGACGATATTCTTGCCCACCGGCACCTGCAAAGGGCCCCCTGTGTCCTCGACCGGCATACCCCTCGACAAGCCTTGCGTGGTGGTCAACGCAATGCCCCGAACACGCTGGGCGCTGAGCTGCGTCATCACTTCAATAGCGATCTGACCCTCCGGTCCCGCGCGCAGCATCGAATTAATGCGCGGTAGTTGCCGTTCGAAACACGCATCGACGACGCTACCACGGACGGTAACGACCACGCCGCAATTGGCGGCTCCCTGCATACTATGCTCCTCGCCCAAGGCCTCTCCGCACGAGCGGAGATAGGACCGAGGACAGTCGGGACCCTTAGGTTGGAGTCGGTGCCGGGTCGTGCCGGCGGACATTGAGAGTCATTGCCGCCGCATGGTCCGGACCTCGAACCAGCAGAACGGGAATTCCGGCGGTCCTTACCACCTCCTCGGCGTCGCTGCCCATGGCGAGGCGGGCGAGGCCACGCCGTCCGTGGGTACCCATGACGATCAAATCTGCCCGCCATTCTCGTGCCTGCTCTACGATGAGTCCAGCGGCCCCGCCCCCAAGGGTTTCCAGCATGACCCGCGCCGGGGCGATTCCCGCCTGACGCGCCACGGCTTGCGCCTCATCCAAGATCTTTTTGCCACCCTCGCGGAGCGAATCGACGAGATCCGACGAGTACATGCCCGCCATATAGCTGTAGTCAAAGACGAACTCGTTGACGACGTGGACGAGTAGAACCTCGCTGCCGTTGACTTTGGCGATCGAGATCGCTTCCTTGAGGCCGAATTCAGACGTATGGCTTCCGTCGACTGGAACTAAGATTCTGGAATACATTTCGACACTCCCGGTTGTCAGATAAATTCAATGATTCAGGATGTCCCCGAAATCATTTCTGAAGGAACTCGTCACCGGCCCCCATTTTATAGATGACGCCGTTGCAGCGATCTGAGGACTTTCCAGGGGAGTACTGCGGAGTATGCGTATTTCCGCACTGGCGTAGAACCCTACGTCAAATGAATTAAAGCGGCTGCGATGCCGTTATCTGGCAAAGGGACTTCGGCGCTTTGGCGCTCGCGTTGTCGCATAGTCCGCGGGGTTGAACGCCCGTCTCTGGCCCAGCAGCGAGTCGCCGTCGATGCGCTCGGCGAGGCTCTCCATATCCTCTTTCGTGACGCCGCACGCAGCGAAATGCTTTCGCCATCCGTCTACAACCCCAATGACGCGAGCGACTTCGGAAGCCGCCTGCGCCGGCGTGTATCCAAAGAACTCGCATTGCGACATGGCATTGGAAAGCGTTGAATCCCGCTGATCAACACCGACGATGAACTCCTGATAGCCCTGACCTGAGTTCGTGGTCAGAATGTCGTAGGCCGGCGCCAGCCGGTACCGCCCCTGCCGCGTCGGCGCGACTACTTGAAGCGCGTGGTTTTTCTCATGGTCGTCGGTGTTGTCGATGAGAATATTGAACACCATGCGGCGGAACAGCTCACGCATATCCCATAGATTCCGATCCTCGTCCGTCACGCCGGCGCGGCGCAGCAGTTGAGCGAGGTTCGGGTAGCCCAGCTCTGGTTCTTGCCCCTCGATGGCCTGCGCGCGCAGCGCGGTCCCGGCTGAAATGCAATGAACGCGTCGGGCGCCGTCTCGATCGAATCGGCGCACCGCCAGCGCGTTCTCACCGGCAAGCGGGACCAGCCGCGTTTCGGCCGTTGTAATCCCCGCCAACTCGGCGAGGGTCATCGAGGCGTGCTCAACGAGCGGTACGTCGATGGGCTCGTTATCGAAGAATTTGATGACCCACTGCGTTCCGTCAATATCGATGAGCGCCTTCGGCTTGGCCCCGCCGAAACTGCCGCCGGCGTTTAGCATTTGGCGTTCGAGACTACTTACGGGTGCCCTTACGCTGACCTTGTGGACGACTTCACTGAGCTCCTGCGCTTGCTTCAACCGGGGCAGCGGACTCTTGGAACGCGGAGCATAAGCGGCGTCGGATGTCGATACACCGAGTGCACCAAAGCGGTCGTCACCCGCATAGTACAAATACTCCATGAGGGATAGGCGCGCGGGTTTATCGAGGTACTGAATGACACGCTCACCCCACCGATCAGGGCGAGCATCGTCAACGGCACCTACGGCCATGCCTTTCCAGCGCGGCAACTGTTCGTTGTCCGTGAGCACCAGGTCTTCGCTCAACGGGAAGCCACGGGCCAGCCAGTCGGCTCCATACTGCAGAGAAACACCCTTGCCGGCCTCGACGAGGCGCAACTGGCCAACGTAGCGCGGCACAGCGGGGTCGGCCAGGAACCATAGATACAGGTCGTCGTATCTCATGAGCCCTGCACCGCCTTCTGACCCTGACGCTGGATCGCTCTTTTCAACTTTGCCTGCGCAGTTGCGCGCGCCCGTTCCTTGCCCAATGTTTCGGCTTGGCGCACGTCGAGTTCCAGTGCGCCGCGGTCCTCCTTGGGCGTAGCCAGCGCCCCTAGTGCCGCATCGCGGCCAATGAGCCACAGCGCGGTCGCAAGCACGCCCAGGCTCACGCTGGGTTCACCGGCTTCAAGTCGCAGCAAGGTCGGGACACTGACTCCGAGACGTTTCGCCCACGTCTTGAGCGACTCTTTTCGCCGTAGGCGGGCAACCGCCAGGTCCGACCCCAGTTGCGCCAGCGCGGCAAGCGTTGAGGGCGGAAGCTGAGTGAGTGCAGGCGATGCCTTGGTCATAACATATAATTTATCGTCAACACGAGATACGGTCAAGTATATGTTTGTACGCGGTGGGCTGTACCTGCGTATGCCAAGCAGGAAAAATTCACAGGCCAATCATCCTGGCCCGCCGTCGCCGCGCCCTTATGACCCGCTCTCTCCGGGCTGGCGCTTGATCGCCACGTAAGCGCCCGTGTGCAATCCCGCGGCGCGGCTCTCGTCCGGATCGAGATGCAGCTCCGTCTTGCAGCCGGACGAGAGGCGAACCAGCACGTCGCAGAACAAGGTGTGCGCCTGCGCGCCTTCTTCGGTCACGTCGATGCGGTCTCTGTCCTTGAGTCCATGGATAGCGGCTTCGTCGGAGCTTAGATGGATATGGCGCAGCGTACGGATGACGCCCTGATCGAGGCGCACACAGGCACGGGGGCCCTCGACGAGGATGCCGGGCGAGCCCTTGATGTCGCCCGACTCGCGCAGCGGGGCGCTGACGCCGAGCATGAGTGCGTCGCTCTGCGAGATCTCGACCTGGCTTTCGTCGCGAGCAGGTCCGATTACCCGGACGTTGGCGATTCGGCCCCGGGGGCCTACCAAGGTCACGGTCTCCAGAGCGGCGAACTGCATGGGCTGCGAAAGGCGGGCGTGCTCATGCAGGTGATACTTGTCGCAAAACAGTTGCTCGATGAGGCTCTGCGTCAAATGCACATGGCGCTCCGAGACGGCAACCGGAATTCGCGTCGGGGACGAGCTTTGCTCATCCTGCAAGGATCTTTCCATATACCCCCTCGACGACGTCCTGAGAATGACTGCATGGGGCGCATCCGGCTACCGAATTGCCATGCAATCTTGATTGCTTCGTTGCTTCAGCGCTAGGGTCCAGGCAAACGCAGCAAACGCCTATAGGTATTTTCACCTACACCGCGGGTAATCCCTAGGCGCGGCGGACGTCCTTATGGTGTTTACTCGGCCAAACCTTCTCGAGCGGCTTCAGGCCTTGCCTTAGCGCATGCACCGGCATGATTCGGGCGCCGACTGCTGCTACGTAAATTGTTCTTGCATCGCATCTTTCGTTCTCGTCGTCTGATGGTTAGAGAATATCCTATGTATATTTCTTAAATAAAAACAATACGATGTAAATCTACGCTTTCTGGATTATCTTCTCAAACATTATCTTGCATTGCATACAAAGTGGACTATAATGGCCCTGTACCGATACCACTGACCAGGAGCGAACATGAGCGACACAACTTTTGATCCCAAAGCGATCTTCGAGACCTATCGCAATGCCTTTGCACCGACGCTGAAGGCCCAGCAGGAAGGCATCACGGCCATCGACCGCGTTGGCCGTTACCAGTACGCCGTTGCCGGCGACTATCTGGAGTGGAGCCTTGCCCAGGCCAAGGCCGCCCTCGGCGCGCAGACTCCGGCCGAATTCGTAGCCAAGCAGGTGGAACTCACCACAGCGCTCAGCGAGAAGCTGCGTGCACGCGCGCAGGAGTTTGTTACGCTCGCGACCGAAACTCAGAATAACTTTACAAACGCGGTGAATGAAGCGAGCGCCAAAGTCGCGGAAGTAAGCAAGAAGAAAGCGGGCTGATGTCATGCACCACCAGAGGCGGGGGCGCCGCAGGGTGCCCGCGCCAAAGGTTGCAGTAGGGGTGCGGGTGCGATATCCCAAGGGGCCGGACGGCAGACAGCCAGGGGCGGCAGCATGACGAATCCCAGCGCCGATATTGCCAAATCCACCGTACCGCCGGATGCGGCCGAGCTGGCGACCGCGTTGCGTGCGCAATTGGCGACGGTAACCGGCGGACTGGCCCCAGACGTTTATGTCAATGCATGGTGGGACTGGTATTTGAATCTTGCCAAGGAGCCGGCCACGCAGCTGCAGCTCATGCACGATGCGATGGCCAAGACTCTCGACACGTGGACCTTCGCCGTGAGCGCGGCCACAGGCCAGTCGCCGACGGCGGCCGAGGGTGATGCCCGCAAGGGTGGCGAAGCCTGGGCGCAGTGGCCCTTCAACGTTTACGACCACACCTATCGCAATTGCGCCGACTGGTGGCACAAGGCGTGCTCGACCGTACCGGGTGTCACGCCGGAGAGTGAACGCACTTTGGACTTCGTCGTCCGCAATGCCCTCGAGGTGATTTCGCCGGCAAACTTTCTTTCCACCAACCCCGAGCTGCTCGACACCACCCGGGCCGAGGGTGGGGCAAATTTGGTACGCGGTTTCGGCCATTGGCTGAAGGATATCGAGCGAACCTTCAGCGGCCAGACGCCGAACACGGCTGGGAAATTCATCATCGGCCGCGACATCGCCGCAACATCGGGCAAAGTCGTGATGCGCAACGACCTGATCGAATTGATTCAGTATTCACCGGCGACCGAGACCGTGTTTGCCGAGCCGATCCTGATCGTCCCGGCCTGGATCATGAAGTATTACATTCTCGATTTGTCAGCCGGCAATTCCTTGGTGAAGTACCTCGTCGCGCAAGGTCACACGGTGTTCATGGTGTCGTGGAAGAACCCGACCGCTAGCGACCGCGGTCTGGGTATGGACGACTACCTGAGACTGGGCATCCGTGCCGCGGTCGATGCCGTATCGCGCGTCGTGCCGGATCGAAAGCTTCATTCGGTGGGGTACTGTATCGGCGGCACGTTGTTGTCGATCGCCGCTGCGGTGTACGCCGCCGATGGCGATGAGCGGCTCGCGAGTGTAACTTTGCTTGCGGCACAACAGGATTTCAGCGAGCCCGGTGAACTCTCGGTTTTCATCAGCCCGAGCCAGCTCGATATGCTGGAAGCCACCATGCAGCGTACCGGCGTACTCAAGAGCGAGCAGATGGGCGCTGCATTTGCGCTGCTGCGCTCGCGCGATCTGTTATGGACGCCGGCCGTGAACACTTATCTGCGCGGACAACGAGAATCACCGAACGATTTGATGGCTTGGAACGCCGACGGTACGCGTATGCCCTGCCGCATGCATACCGAGTATCTGCGCCAGCTGTATCTCAACAACGCGCTTGCCCGGGGCGAATTCCAGGCCGACGGCCGGCGTGTGGAGCTCGCCAGCATTCACGCGCCGATGTTCGTCGTCGGCACGGAAACCGATCACGTGGCGCCGTGGCAGTCGGTCTACAAAGCACGCGGTCTGACGCGCTCGACTAATTACACCTTTTTGCTGACATCGGGCGGTCACAACGGCGGTATCGTCAGCGGCCCCGTGCACCC
>JALYHU010000037.1 GCA_030776345.1 Pseudomonadota bacterium
ACGACACGGACGGCTCTTCGGTACCCTCTACACCGTCAGTCAGCGCTACCAGGATTTCGTGAACACCAGCGTGCTGCCCGCCTATACCACCTTCGATGCCGGAATCTCCCTGCAGATGACCCCCTCCCTCAGAGTCGAAGTCCTCGGCACCAATCTCACCAACTCCACCGGGTTGACCGAAGGCAATGCCCGCGCACCGGTATCGAATGTCCTCACCGTCGGCGATGCCACCGTCGGCCGCCCGATCTTCGGTCGAACCTGGACGGCATCGGCAACCGTAACCTTCTAAACTACCTGACACATATGCGGAAAAATCAAAGCGTAGGATCGATTGCCCTCATGGCGGTAGCGCTGTTGCTGGCGGCGGCGCCGAGCGGCTCGCGCGCGCACGCGGCATCGACCGCCGACTCGCGAACCATTGCCGGCCTGCGCGATCGACTGGCGCATCCTCGGCCCAACGATACGATCGTGATCGCACACCGGGCGTGCTGGAAGGGTACTTCGGAGAACTCCCTGGCGGCGGTGCGCGCCTGTATCGCGATGCGGGTCGACGGAGTCGAGTTCGATGTAAGGCACACCAAAGATGGCGTGGCGGTCATCATGCACGATGAGACGGTGGACCGCACCACCGACGGTCACGGCCTGGTCTCTGAATTGACGCTGGCCGATATCAAGGCTTTGCATCTTCGCCGCGGCCTCGGCGGCCCGCAAGCCGCGCTGACTGCCGAGACGGTTCCAACCCTCGAGCAATATCTCAACGCTGCGAAGGGACACCTGCTGCTGGTGTTTGATGTCAAGGATGACACGCAGGAACAGTCCTTCGCTGCGGCAAAGTCTCTGCACGTAGACCGACAAGCTATTTTCTTCTACGAATGCGGAAACGATCATCTCCTGGGGCATATCCGCTCGTTTTGGGACGATGTATTCGTGTTCCCCATCGTCTTCGAGAGCGATGGTGCGCTGTCGAAGTCGATCGAATCGTGCAAATCGAATCCGCAGAACATGATCCACGCAAAATTCGCCCGGAATGGCTTCCTCGAAGAAGCTACCGAGTCCCTGATGGCACGGCGGGAACGGCTCTGGATTGCGACGATGTATCCGGAGGATGTCGCCGGACACGGCGACGCGCAGGCAATCGCGGACCCGCAAGGGACTTGGGGTCGTCTGATGGACCTGGGGGCCAATATGATCATGACCAACGAGCCGGCGGCGCTGCTAGAATACGTTCGCAGGGCGCGTCATGACGCGCGCACCCAACCGGCCCTGCCCTAAAATGGAGTCGATTCATGCGCCGCGGCGCACCGAGCAAGATCAGAATGGGGGAGATCGCGCAGCTTGCCCGCGTTTCGGAATCGACGGTTTCGCGAGCCTTGGCGGGAAACTCCCAAATCCCTGAGGCAACTCGGAGCCGCATCGCGGCGATAGCGGTGAAGCACGGCTATCGGCTCAATCCGATAGCCCGCAGTTTGAGAACCGGCGAGACAAAAGTCATTGGGATTACCGTTCCTCTCGGTCATTCGGATACTCAACATCTGACCGATCCATTTTTCATGAGTATTCTGACGCACGTCGCCGATCAACTCTCCGCAGTGGGGTACGATACGCTGCTGCGCAGGACCTCGACGTCCGATCCGTTCTGGATCAACGAAGCAGTGCAGCCCTATAGGACCGACGGACTGATCGTCATTGGCCAGAGTTTGAATCACAAAACCTTGAATGCGGCAGGCGAGGCCGGCGCGCCCATGGTGGTGTGGGGTGCCCGCCTACGCGGGCAGAAGTACATTTCCGTAGGCACCAACAACCGGCAGGGCGGGGCTCTTGCGACCGAGCACCTGCTGCGCAAAGGATGCAAGAATATTGTTTTTATGGGCGACAGCGCACTGCCGGAGGTGAAACAGCGGCACGATGGCTATCGGCGTGCCCTGAACGACGCAGCACGCCCTGTTCCCGATAATTTCCATATTCCGGTGGGGTTTACCGCAGATGAGGCGTGGGCCGCCACGCGAGCGCTGCTCGACAAGGGTATCGCATTCGACGGAATCGTCGCGGCATCCGACGTGATCGCTCTGGGCGCCATCCGCATGCTGCAGAGTTGCGGGAAATCCGTACCGAACGACGTCGCCGTCGTCGGCTACGACGACATCATGCTCTCCAGCCTCGCGTCCCCGGCCTTGACCACCATTCGGCAAGACATCCGGTTGGCCGCGCAATTGCTCGTCGAGCGACTGTTGTCCATCATCAAAGGCAAGCCGCTGCCATCGATCGAGATCCCTGCGGTCCTCGTGCATCGAGCGTCGAGCTGACGAAGTCATGCGCTCATCGGTATTTTTTGGACTGGCGGTTGTGGCCAGCTTCGCCAGTGCCCACGTTCACGCGCATGAGCAACACAATGTCGTATTGTTCGTGGCGGACGGATTGCGGGCTCATTCCATCGACCTCCTCAAACCAGAAGGATTTGCCTCGATACAAGCGCGGGGCGTTACCTTTCAGAACAGCCACTCACTCTTCCCGACCTTTACAACCACCAATGCGTCTGCGCTCGCGACTGGCCACGCACCCGGTGACACGGGCGACTTCAGCAACACTCTATTCGCCGGTTTCCCTGCCCTGGCTTCCGTTCAGACGGCGCTCCCTGCCATCGAAGATGACCGCGTCCTGAGAGAGCTCGATCGACGGTTTGGCGGCAATTTCCTCAGTGAGAGGACACTCATTAGAGCAGCGGCACTGAAGGGTTATTCGACCGCCGTTGTCGGGAAGTTGGGCCCCACGGCCGTCCAGGATATCCGGGCCTTGGGTGGCACCTCCACCATTTTTATCGATGACTGGACCGGCCGCGACGGTGGCACGCCGTTGCCGGATACGATTACCGCAGATATGCGCAACCATGGCATCGCATTGGCCGCGAAAGACAAGAAAATACCCAATGGAGAACAGCAGACCGACTTCGTCAAGACGGTCACCGACGTGCTGATTCCCTATTTCGAAGCGCGGAAGAGACCGTTCTTCATTGTGTTCTGGTCGAGAGAACCGGACTACTCCCAACACATGCAAACCGACTCTCACGGAGAGGTTGGGGGCGGGATCAACGGTGAAACGCCGAAATCGGCGATTCTTGACGTTGCTGACAAGAACCTTCTGGCAATCTGGCGGAAGATCAATGGTTCCACACTCGGAGGCACAACCGACATCATCGTGACTTCCGATCACGGGTTCTCCACGATCGATAAAAGCGGATACCAGACATTTTCAACCACCCTGCAGTACGAGGACAATCTGCCCGACAAGCAATTGCCGCCCGGATTTCTGGCGATCGACCTCGCCCATGCTCTCGGTCTGCCGCTATTCGATCCTGACCTTCGCAACGCTGACGGTGTGCCGATCCGCATCGATCAACGCCAGCGCACTCGACATCCGTCCCGGGCAAATGGGTATTTGGGAACCGATCCGGCATCTCCTGAGATCGTGGTCGCCGGAAACGGGGGGTCAGACCTCATTTATCTCCCCAAGGCTGACGACCTCGACCCCAAGCGCGCGGCGCAGATCGTCCACTTCCTGCTTCGACAGGCGTATGTGAGCGGTATCTTCGTCAGCGATGTTCTCGGATCGGTCCCCGGAACCCTGCCGTTCAGCGCGATCAATCTGCAAGGCGTCGCCAGAACCCCCGTTCCGGCGATCGTAGTCAATTTCTCTTCTCGAGCTACCGTCTGCGCGACCGACGCGGAACTCTGTTCGGCCCAGGTCTCGGATACGATCCTGAACCAGGGGCAGGGGATGCATGGCAGCTTCAGCCGTGCCGACACCCACAACTTCACGGCCGCCGCCGGACCGGATTTCCGCACGGCGTGGGTCGATCCCATGCCCGCCAGCAACGCGGATGTCGCGATCACGATCGCTAAAATCTTGAACTTGCCGTTGCCCAGTCGTGGCCGCCGAACAGGGCGAGTCTTGTCCGAGAGCTTCGTTGGCGGTGCACTCGCGCCGGTTGTTACCGACGTGGTCGCATCGGAGCCGGCCTCTATCGATGGCCAGCCGCTTCGAACCGAAGTCATCCGACAAAGGGTCGGGCATGTCGCGTATTTTGATGCGGCGGGGTTTCGCGGCCGAACGGTGGGCTTGGAAACGGATGACGTATCGAAGCGCCCATCCGGGCATCGAGCAGCACCGCGCCGGTAGCGCTCGCATCCTCCGACTGCCGCCTACACCAGCAAGGGAATACGGACGACAGTCACCCCGCGCGGCGGCGAGCACTCTTGCTCCTCTCGGATTCAGGAGCCCAACCATGAGCCGCCCGATTTCGCACACCGCTCATCATGATGCACCGCTATCGGCCGCGAAGAACCCGACTCCGCCGGCCGACGACGAAGAGACTACGACTCGACATGGCGATGTCCTGATCGGCCGGTCCGTCACGATCAACCGCCCGCGCCAGGAACTGTACGCATTTTGGCGGGATTTCAATAATTTGCCGCAATTCATGCACAACGTGCATAGCGTCACCATCAAAGATCAAAGCCATTCTCACTGGACCATCGAAGCGCCGGCCGGCAAGACGGTGGAATGGGATTCGAGGATCACGCAGGACGAACCGGGTCGGCTCATCGCGTGGGAATCCCTCGAGGGGGCCAGCGTTCGCAACAGCGGGCGAGTGGAATTCGTCGATTCTCCGGACGGGCGGGGCACGGTGGTGCGGGTGACTCTCACCTATGATCCGCCGGGGGGTACCGTGGGGAAGCTGATTGCAAAACTCTTTCAAAAGGAACCGAAAGTGCAGGCCCGCCAAGACCTTCGGCGTTTCAAACAATTGATGGAGACCGGTGAGGTGTCCACCGCCCAGCCGCCGGATGCGGCGCCACGCGCGTAAGCGCACCGTTCCCTGCCTATCCCTCGAGGAGTTCTCCCATGCGCGCGCTCACCTGGCACGGTAAACACGACGTTCGAGTCGACACGGTCCCCGACCCCTCGATCGTCAACCCTCGCGACGCCATCATCAAGATTACTTCGACCGCCATCTGCGGGTCGGATTTGCATCTGTACGATCACACGATTCCCACGATGAAAGCAGGCGATGTGCTCGGACACGAATTCATGGGTGAAGTGGTCGAGGTGGGGCGAGGTAACTCCCGGCTCAAAGTCGGTCAGCGCGTGGTCGTGCCGTTCGTCATCGCCTGTGGTCAATGCTATTTCTGCCAGCAGCAGCAATTTGCAGCCTGCGATAACTCGAATCCGGCCGAGACCGCGGACATGTCGGAGTTTCTCTACGGCTATCCGATGACGGGTGCATTCGGGTATTCGCATCTCACGGGTGGCTATGCCGGTGGTCAGGCCGAATACGTCCGCGTCCCGTACTCGGATGTCGGCCCCATCGTCATTCCCGACGGGGTCGATGATGAAAAAGTGCTGTTCCTGTCGGATATTCTGCCGACGGGATGGATGGCAGCCGACAACTGCGATATCAAACCTACCGATACGGTGGCTGTTTGGGGCTGCGGTCCGGTGGGATTATTCGCCGTGCAGAGCGCTTTCGCCTTGGGGGCCCACCGGGTCATTGCCATCGATCATTATCCGCATCGCTTGGATTTGGCCAAATCCATGGGCGCCGAGGTGATCAACTTCGAAGAGGTCGAGGTGCGCGAGGCGCTGGTGGAAATGACCGGGGGTATTGGCCCCGACGCCTGCATCGATGCGGTGGGTATGGAGAGCCATGGTGTCACCGCGGACAGTGTGATGGACAAAGTCAAAGCGGCCGTGAAAATGGTGACCGACCAAACGCATGGTTTGAGACAGGTCATCATTGCTTGCCGAAAGGGCGGTAAGGTTTCTATTCCGGGTGTGTACGGCGGCGTCACGGACAAATTTCCCATTGGCGCACTCATGGAAAAAGGGCTGTCGGTGAGGAGCGGCCAGACCCACGTGCAAAAATATATGCCGCAACTGCTTCAAATGATCCTCGATGGAAAACTCGATACTACTTTTCTCATCAGCCACCGGATGAGCCTGGAAGAGGCGCCGACGGGATACAAGATGTTCAAAGAGCGGCAGAACGAGGTGACGAAAGTGGTGCTGAAGCCCCACGGGGAAACCCGTCACTGATCCACGGAGTCTGCGCGGACTTGACCCACATAGTGCCTGAGCCGCAGCGCATCGGCCGGCGCGGCACTTTTTTGGTCGTTGTCGAAGTAGGCGTAGACGTCATAGCCCCGTCGCCTCCAACCCTGCATTCGCCCGCTCCAGGCTGATAGAGTGGCGGGGGGATAGTGGCCTTTATACCGGCCCGTCGGCCCATGTCCCCGGATGTACACGAAATCGGCGGTGCGCTTCCAGGGGGCGGGGGCGTCGCTGTGGTCGGAGATGCACAACGCGGCATTGTGCTCGGACAATAGCCTGTAGATCTTCGAGGTATACCAGCTCGGGTGTCGGAATTCGAAACTGTAGCGGCGTTTCGGGGGCAGAAGTTCGAAGAATGCTGCGAGCCTGACCGGGTCTGCCTTGAAATTGGGCGGCAGCTGGAAGAGAACCGGCCCTGCCTTTTCACCAAGAAGCGCGAGTCTCGACTCCAGCAACTCGAGGCTGGTGTCCGACTTACTCGAGAGCCGCTTCCAATGCGTAATGAATTTGGACGCTTTCCAGGCGAATATGAAATCGTTGCCGCTTTGGTCACGCCACGCCTTCACCGCTTGCGGTGTCGGTGTTCGGTAGAAAACGCCGTTCAGTTCAGTGGTCTGAAACTGGCTCGCGTAGTATTGAAGCTGCTGCTTGAGAGGAAGACCCCTGGGAAAAAAGGGGCCGCGCCACGAATCGTAGTGCCATCCCGAAGTGCCTATCAATATTCGCGCCACAGCCAAGTACTCCCGCGCTATGACCGCCGGATGGCAATCGTTCAGCCCGTGAGTTGGCGGATGGCGCTCGCCAGCGGTCGTGCGGACTCCGCGTAAGCCTCCCAAGGTTTGGATTTCTCGAGCAAGGCGGCACCCGTGCGCACCGTATAACGCGCAGGATCGAGCCCAGCCTTTACCTGTTTCCAATGGAGCGGCATCGAAATGGGCGCACCTGCCCGTGCGCGCGAGGACAGAACCGCCACCGCAGTGGAGGTCCGATCGTTACGCAAGTAGTCGAGAAAAATCCGTCCTACTCGATCTTTCTTGGACATCGTGTCCAGATACTTCTTTGGCGAATCTTGCGCCATTTGTGCGCAGATGATGTGCGCGAAATCCTTGGCGGCGGGCCAGGCCACCGCGCCTTTCCCCACCGTCAGCGGCGTGACGACGTGCAAACCCTTGCCGCCGGTGGTTTTGCAGAACGACTCCAATCCCACCTTCTTCAGTCGCTCCCGTATCTCGAGGGCCGCTGCAATGACTGCCGTAAATTTCACGTCCGGTGCGGGATCCAAGTCAAACACCAGCCGGCCCGCAAGCTCCGGGTCACCCGGGGCGCAGTTCCAGGGATGAATCTCCAGCGCTCCGATCTGCGCCACCGCGGCGAGCGTCTCGACTCGATCGATTTGCACATAGGGCGCCTTGTCGCCTTTTACCTTGACCAGGGTGAAGAGATTGGAGATGCCCGCCATCGCATGACGCTGGAAGAATTGCTCCCCCGCAATGCCGTCGGGCGCACGCACCAGGGAGGAAGGCCTGCCCTCGAGGTGAGGCAGCAGCCAATCACCGACCGACTCGTAGTAACGAGCGAGATCCTGCTTGGTGACGGGCTTATCGTCGCCGGCGTCGGGCCACAGTACCTTATCCGGCTTGGACAGCGTCACGCCCATGACGACCGCGGCACCCTTCTGTGCGCCGGCCGATCGCGCGCCGGCCGATCGCGCGGCGGGATTTGGCGCGGCCCGCGGCGTGGGTGCTTTTCTCGAGGAAGATCGTTTAACCCTGGCCGCCAACTTTTCATCCGGTACATCGTTGCTCGTCTCCACCGGGCTCGGCATTTCGGCGACGACCTCGTTTGCGGGTTTATCTCGGCGAAGGCCCTTGAACGATGCTTGGCGGATCATTCCGCTGCCGGTCCAACCGGCGAACTCTATCTCCGCGACGAGCGTGGGCGCCAGCCACCGAACGTTCTTCTCCTTCGGCGGCGCATTCTCGCCGCCGAAGGGACTGGTCTCGCGTGTGAACTTCTTGAGCGTCGGGAGCAATTTTGAGGCGACGGTGGCACCGTAGCCCGTCCCGATGCGGCCTACGTAGACTAGATGGCCCTCGCGGTTGACCCCCGCCAGGAGCGAGCGCAGCCGGCCTCCTTCCGTCGTCCATCCGCCGAGCACTACTTCGTGGCCGGCACGGCATTTGGCCTTGACCCAACTACCTGACCGGCCGGAGAGGTACGGTGCGTCCAGTTTTTTAGACACGATCCCCTCCAGGTGCATCTTGCAGGCAGAGAGCAAAACCGTGTCGGCTGTCGATTCGAAGTGTGCCACGTAGCGAAACGCATCGCCCACGTCCGACTTTTCCAGCAAAGACTCGAGCCGCGCCTTGCGGTCGGCCAGCGCCAAGGGGCGCAGGTCCTGTTTTCCTTCAACCAGCAGGTCGAAAGCAAAGAACACCAGATTCTCGGACTGATTCTCGGACAACGCCGCCTGCAGCGCCGCGAAACTCGGCATTTGATCTTTATCGAGGGCACACACCTCGCCGTCGACGATACAGTCAGGAAGTCCATCAGCCTGCTTGGCAACCGCGGCAAACTGGTCGGTCCAATCGAGCCCGCTGCGCGTTCGAATTCGGGCCTGCCCCCGGTAAACGCGCAATTGCACCCGATACCCGTCGAACTTGGCTTCATGCGCCCAGCCGGCCGTCGCCGGAGGACGATCCACCAATTTGCACAGCTGCGGCTCGATGAAATCCGGCATGGATTTTAGCGCGGCCGTCGTTGGCTTCTTCCCGACAGACCTCGCGGCGGATGGGGTCTGCAGAGCACTTTGCGTCTTGTCATCCCGATTGCTTCGCCACACGGCGTCGGATTTGACGGTCTGATTGGCCAACATGAAAGGTGCGGGTGCTTTCCCTTTCCCCTGCGCAATCTGGGCCATGGAACGTCCCGAGGCGACCGAGCTGTCAAGGCCGAGGAGAGCTTGGGCCTCGCCCGGCATTGCATATTCGTCTCGGTGTTTGATGAGAAGCCAATTGGTCCGCTTGTCTCCGGACCTGTTGTTCCTGATGCGCACCAATACCCAGCTGCCGTGAAGGCGTTTTCCTTCCAACGTAAACTTGAGCTCACCACGCTGCAGGTCTTCCAGCGGGCTCTTCGCACCCGCCGGAATCCAATAGCCCCGATCCCACAGCTGCACCGTTCCGCCCCCGTATTGGCCCTTCGGAATCGTACCTTCGAAGTCGCCATAGTCGAGCGGGTGGTCTTCGACCTCTACCGCCAGGCGCTTATCACCGGGATCGACAGAAGGGCCCTTTGTCACGGCCCACGACTTGAACACGCCATCGAGTTCAAGCCGCAGGTCATAGTGCAGGTGGCTGGCCGCGTGCTTCTGAATCACGAACCGTAGCCGGCTGGAAGGGGAGACGTCCAGCCGACCGCTTGGCTCAGCGGTTACGCTGAAATCCCGCTTTTGTTGGTATTGCGCGAGCGCTTTTCGCATGATCTTTTCAGCGCCTTAAGCTGCGCATCACTTCTCCTGCCTCACGCCTTTGAACTTTCCCGTTTTCTTCTGCGCCATGAATTCCCCGGTGTCGGTGTCTCGCTTCGTTGCTTTGTCGCTCAGTGGCGAGCGGACTTGACTGCGCTTCTTCACGGCGCCGTTGCGGTGTCCGTCGCCGCTTGGAGGGTTGGTAGCCATAGCAATTCCCCGCGCGTTGAACTGGTTGAACCCAAGCGTATTGTCGTCGAAACCCACCTCGCGTTTTGTCAGTAGTTTACTTGAGCATTCGTGGGGGTTGTCCGGCGAGCCGGCATTGCGACCTTGTGCAGATTGCGCAAGGCTTCTGTAACATCGGACCCGAGGGTCACTTGAGATTCGTGCTGGGGGAGGGATGAAGAGCCACTGTGTGACCGGGGGAAGGATATCGACTCCACGATACCGATCGGCGGAATTCGAGCGCCGCTCGGCGCTCTATGCTCGCCTTGACGCGCAGCTACGCGATCGCACGCGCTTTTTTGCAGCCGCCGCGCTGATCAACACCGCATTCGCGCGACTGTTCGGTCTGTTGTCGGTGGTTCACGCACCCTGCAGTTTCAATTTTCTCAACGAGGTGGGGGCGGCGTTGGAAGTAGACAATATCGATTACGCGCGCTCGATTGCCAACCGCACGCCGGGCCCTGCCCTGGACCACGCCTTGGTATGCGCAGAGCAAAGCCAACTTCAACATCACGTCCGGGCGCACCAGGCACGGCGCCCACATCAATGGGAATTCATTCGACATCAGCTCAATGGTCTGCTGAACCAGCGCTACGCCGCTTCGTTTACACGATGGTGCCATGCCAGCGAGAAAATCGTTCGAGTGCTACGGGAGGTTCGAGGCCACGTCGGCCGGGAGCTCGAATTCGGCACCGAAGCTCATCGGGTTCGCATCGGACTGACGCTCATCGAACACATTCGCAACGAAGCGTAAGGTTCCGCGACGGCCAGCATCCAGCGCGGCACGATTGTTATCATAGTGAGTGAGGGTTTATGAAAATCAAGAAGCTTCAATTTGGCAAGGGCTTCAAGGTGGTGTTAGGAAACCGCCGAGTGCAGGCAGCACAAATGGTAATTTCACCGGGGGGATCGGAAGGCGGACCGGGCAACCGTCATCGGGGGGCGGATCAGTGGTTGTTTGTCGTCGCCGGGAGCGGGATCGCGAAGATCAACGGTCGACGAATGGCGCTAAAGGCGGGTTCGCTGTTGCTGATCGAACATGGCGAGCAGCACGAGATCCGCAATACCGGGAAAGGGTTACTGAAAACCCTCAATCTTTATTCGCCTCCCGGCTACACCAAGGGCGGCGACGAACTTCCGGCGGCAAGGCCGAAATAGTCATCGCTGCCATCCGTGGTCTCCCCGATAGCGTCAATGGTAGCGTTCAATGAATTCCGGTGGCGATCCAATCCAGGTAGGCGCTGACTTTGTCCCAGTCCCCCGTGTTGGCGGTCATCGCGACGTAGCCGTCGGGGCGTACCAGCCAGATGCCATCGGTGTCGAACGGCGGACGGGTTTCGGGTTCCAGCAGATCGCGATGCCGCGCGAACAACGCGGCGCCCGCTGGATCGGGCTGGGCAAATAGGGCGAAGCGGGGGCGGTTGCCTGATCCGACGGGGTGATCTGAGGTGGCCACGGGTGCACGCTCGCCGGCCGCAGGTCCGGCATGGCGGAATTTTACCGCGCGGTTCAGCGGGCCGTTGGGGTAACCGATCGAAAGTTCCGCCATGGTATTCATCATCGCGCGTTGCACCGGGGCAACACCGAGCGCCAGGGATACAGCATGGTTACGGAGGGTTTGCAGAAGGCCGCTGCGCAACGTCGCGACGGCGGTCAGGCGGCCGGAGTCGCGCAGAATCAGGCGGCCGATCTCACTGCGTTCAGTGCTGTAACTGTCGAGAAGTGGTTCGGGCGTGGCTAAGCCGTGATGGATGAGGGCCAACTTCCAGGCGAGGTTGCAGGCGTCCTGCATGCCGGTGTTCATGCCCTGGCCCCCGGCGGGGCTGTGGACATGGGCGGCGTCGCCCGCGAGGAAGACGCGTCCGGCGCGGTACTTGCTGACTTTGCGTTCATTGATTGCGAAGTGGCTGAGCCAAATCGGGGCCGAGGCCTGGATGCCCCCGGGACCGCGCCGGTCGAGCAGGGCCTGGACGTCTTCGAGCGTCGGATCTTTCGGCTGCTCGCCTGGATTGACGGCGCCGATGTCGCCGATGACTCGAAAGCGCACGGGCGTGATGGGAAATATCATCAACAGGCCGTCGGCGTGCCAGTAGGTGGCGATCTCGTCTGGCGCGGTCGGATTTCCCGCAAGGTGGAGATCGGCGAGCACCCAAGTGCTGGGGAGGGTGTCGCCTTCGAACTGCATGCCGAGGCCGTGGCGAACGCTGCTATGGGCGCCGTCGCAGCCGATCATCCACGCGGCGTCGATGGTTTCGTCGCGGCCGTCGGCGTGGCGCAAGGTGGCGGCGATGCCGTCCGTTCCAGGCGTGAACTGGACGAGTTCAACCTGTCGCTCGACCCGGACCCCGGTTGCGTTCAGGTGCTGCTCCATCAGACGTTCGGTTTCGCTCTGCGGCAGCATCAGGCCGTACGGATGGGGCGTTCCGGGAACATCCAGGCTGATATGGGCGATCCGGTGACCGCCGGCGATGACGCTGCCACTGCGCATTTTGCGGCCGGCGGCGGCGAACGAGGTGCCGCAACCCATGCGATCGAGCAGTTCCAGGGTGCGGCTCCACATCACCAACGCCCTTGACTTGTCGGTGCGTCCGGCGGATTTGTCGATGATGCGCACGGGGACGCCGTAGCGCGCCAGTTCGGCCGCCATCGTCAGGCCGACGGGGCCGGCACCGACCACGAGCACTTGCACTTGCTGTTGCATTCAGAATCACTCCTCCGGGTCGTGTTGACTGGGGGAGTGTGTCAGGTTGGCACCGAGGGGCGCAGCACACCCGCTCGGGACGCTGCAGGCTGGTCGCTCGGCGTAAAGATTTGCGCGCGCGAGCACTACTCGTCGCGCGTACTGATCTCGAACACCCGCGTGCCCCAGTTTTGCAAGCCATCGACCGTCTGTCTCGACACAGCCGGAACATACTCGGTCGCCAGCCAGATGCCCTCGCCATTCGGATCGAGGGTGGCAAAGGAGTAGTCGCCCCAGCGCGTGGAGACGGGACTGTAAGGACCGGAGCCGGGCGCGGCGATCCTGATCGGGCCGAACGAGTCCCCCTCCTCGGACAGCAGCGCATAGGCCGCGCTCGGGAAATGAGTCGGGCCCGAGAGCGTGAACACCATCGCCGCGCTGCCGTTCGGGCTCGCCTGGATCGCGGGGTACAACAAGAAATTGCCGGCCGATGCCACGTATCCTTGCTTTACGATGGCAGCGCCCGTGAGTTCGCCATCCTTCAAGTGGGGACGAACTTTGAACCAGGCATTGGCCGATAGCTGCGTGGCGTCGCCGGGCAACGTGAGAGCGGTGTTGAGTTCACCCCACAGTGCCCCACCGATGAACTGGGTCTGCTGCATGCGGTCATCGCCGGTGTTCAACAGGCTCGTGGAGCCCAATTGCACCGCATTGGGAGGCACTGCAAACGCTTCGGAGTCAACCACCACACTCGTCAACGTCGGAATTTCACCCTCGGAAACTTCCCTTTGATGAGTCAGTGCCCAAACGCCGATGCGGTGGTCGGATCCCGTAGGGTCGATCGATTGCAGAAAATACTCGGCCTCGCCGTTGTCTTCCTCGTCGCGCTCTTCGCCGGATCGCGTGATGGCGGGCTGCACCGAAGAAGCGATGGTCCCCGCAATGGTTAAATTCTCAAACTGAACGAAATGAACTTTGGCGGCGCCCTTGATCAAATCGCGCTTGGAAACGGCATATATTTGGGCGCCGTTGAATTGCGACCCCAGAAGCGAGAACTCATTCGTCGAGATGTAGATATTCTCCCCGTCGATGCCCAACAGCGGTTGATCGCCAAAACAAGGACAGCCCACATGAACGGGGGTGCCGTGGGTGCCATCGTCGGTGGCATCGAGGTGATAAACCGTCCACGGCGTCGTCGGGTCGCCCGATGAATTCACCGCGATGTCGGTGCGCGCTTCCGTGAAGTCGGCGGACAAGAAGAGAATGATGGCGAACCAGGTGTGGGTCGGCTTGTCGAAGAAGCAGCGCGGATCGCTTGTGAATTCCGTCAGCCCCTCCTTGAACAGCGCGTTCACATTGAACGGCCCGGCAACCACCGAACCATTGCGCCGGTAAATGGTATAGGCTGAATTCACCGGCTCCACCACGAATCCATTGCCGACGCAAAGACCCTGGTCAGGCGGCTCAAACTCCAGTCCGAAGTTCGTCACGGCGCTGTCGAGGCTGCTCACGCCGTCGAAATTATGCAGAACCCTGCTCGAATGCTCGGACTCGATGGGGCTCGAGACGGCCGTGTGTGCCTGGTTCAATGGACCTGCTGCCAGCGCGGCGGCGGGAGAGGCGGCAATCTTGGGTCTCAGCAGGCGCGCACCTCGTTGCCGCGGGACGGCGGATGCGTGTACGGCGTTCTGAGTGGCGGCGGACGAAGCCACGTCAACCGTCGCGACGCGCGTCAGCGTCCCCGCCCTCGCATGACTGACGGACGGCTGCGCGGCAAGGCACACGGGCATGGCCAGAAGACTTAGGAGAGCCAGGGCAGCTGGCGGGCGAGTCCCTTTTATCATTCCATATCCCCATTTGTAGCCGAGCGGGAAACTGCACTTCGCATCTTAGTGCACCCCGCAAGCGACATTTCGCCTTCAGCCGGCGCGTCCATCCACAAGGCGAACCCGGGATCTGAAAAACTGCTGCAATAAACTTTCGACTTGAACGGGATCAAGGGGCTTCGTTTTGAAACCGAGGTCACCTCCACCTTGGCCAAGTCGGGAAGCGACATCTTCCCCTTTTTTTTATTGTACAAATTACAAATCGGCCACCGCGGTAGCGGGCGCGGGTTGGCGCCGCAGGGCGGTATGCTCCAAAAAAGGAGTAAGCTTTGCGCACCAGGTAATATTTTTGCGCCCTGCAACCATGACTAACGCACTTGCCCTCTCGACCGTCACGGTCAACCATTTGCAGCTTCTAATCGAGCAAGAAAAAACGGCATTGGCGCGGGAGATCCATGATGACCTCGGCGGCCATCTCATAGCCACGGCCATGGATCTGGCCCAGCTCAGGCAGCGATTCATCGGCTTCGATCCCGTCGCTCTGGAGAAGATCGAGCGTGCAACCAGCAGCCTGAACGCGGCCGTCGATATGATGCGCCGGGTCACGGAAGAGCTACATCCGACCCTGCTGGATAACGTGGGACTTTTCGCCGCACTGCGATGGCAAATCAAGCATATGTGCCATCGCTCCAGCATCGCTTGCCGCGAGATCCTGCCTGAGGCCGAACTTCGGCTTCGCCCCGCCACCGCGATCACTCTTTTCAGAGTCGGCCAAGAGGCGCTCATCCTGGCCGAGAATCAGATGGACGCGACCCACGTCGACTTCGAGATCACCGTTGACGACGACAAATTCGCGATCCACGTACAAGTCGACGGCGCCTCCTCGGTGCCTGCGTTAGGGAGCCGCGGCGACGTGGCGTTGGAGTTTCTGCGCCATCGCATCGATGCCATGAACGGCGTCGTGACCGTGAGCCAACCGAGGGAAGGGGGATTGCGCCTGAGCGCGGAGGTTCATTTGGACACCGTCAGTACGTCGGAGACTCAAGCGGTCCGTGCACTGGAAGCGCAAGCTCCTCAGGGCGTGCGGCACCTCGACCCAGAAAGCTGAGGCCCGGCAAACCGGGTGCCCTGTTTGGCGCCGGCAAGCGCGGACGCCATTGTCCACGGAAGCGTTCAGATGCTGGAATCCAAAGTGTCACAAGGCGAGGTCGATCAGCAGTTCTACATGCTCGCCAACCTCATGCCGACGTTGTGCTGGATGGCCGCGGCTGATGGATGGATCTTCTGGTACAACAGCCGTTGGTACGAATTCACGGGAACCACGCCTGCCGAGATGAAGGGATGGGGATGGCAGTCGGTCCATGACCCCGCCGTACTGCCCTCGGTGATGGAGGCGTGGACCGAGAGTATCAGGACGGGCCAACCTTTTGAAATGACGTTTCCCCTGAAGAGCGCAGCCGGCACGTATCGGCCTTTTCTGACCAGGGTAACTCCGGTGCAAGATGCTTCCGGGCAGGTCGTCCGTTGGTTGGGTGTCAATACGGATATCGGGGATGAGCGCGCGGCGCTCGAGATGCGTGAACAGTTTATGGCGGTGCTGGGGCACGACCTGCGAAACCCATTGCAAGCCCTCACCGCCGGCCTGACCGTCCTGCGCAAAACGGCAACCGACGACAAGTCACAACGCATGATCGCCATGATGCGGCAAAGCACGGCCCGGATGGGGGCACTCATCGATGATGTGATGGATATGGCGCGCGCTCGCTTGGGAGTCGGCATTCAATTGACGCTCGAGACGACCCAGCCGCTGGAACCTACGTTGAGGAATGTCATTGCAGAGCTTGCGAGCGTTCATCCAGAACGGCAAATCGACGTCGTTCTTTCGCTTCCGACCCTCGTCGAATGCGATCACGGCCGGATTGCACAGCTTCTTTCCAATCTCCTCGGCAACGCTCTCACCTACGGTTCGACCGACCAACCCATCGTGCTGCAGGCCCATAGCGACGACCACCAATTCTCGTTGAGCGTGGCCAATGGCGGCGAACCGATTTCGCCGGAAGAGCAAGAGCGCTTATTCCAACCGTTTTTTCGCGGTGCGGTCCGTCCGAGCCGACAAGGATTGGGACTCGGCCTATACATTGCGCATGAAATAGCGCGGGCTCACCGAGGGTCGCTGACGGTTGACTCAACTCCCGCCCAGACATGCTTCACGTTTCGAATGCCCGTAAAATTCGAGGGGTGCGCGAATCCGCCTGGTTCCTCTAAGCTCCGATCGCAATAATCTGGTTTAGGATTTCACACGCTCGGGTATACGCGTCCTCCGGCACTTTTTTGAGCGGATGAACCTTTGCATTTCTTGCCCGCCAATCGAATGATTTGGGCTGATGGCCGAAATTGCGCTCCCCATGGGTCGCCCTCAATTTCCTGGATCGATCAGGCGCAGTTCGCGGTTGAGACGAGGAATGACCGAGTCCGGTCCGAGAGCGGGCAAAAGCGCCAGCGCTTCTGCGGCCGCATCCTCGGCCGCAAGACTGCGTCCTTCGGCTTGCAGTGCCTGGGCAAGCGACAGCAGAAACGACGGATTTTTGCGATGCGTGGCGTCGACCAACCGTTCAGCGCACCGCGCCGTCCAGTGCGAATCCCGCAAGCGCTTCGGTAGGACGGTTAGTCCTGCAGAAGTAGCCATGTCGAGTACATCGACATTGGCGTCTTCCGCTCGAACGCTCGCGACCAAGGTAGCCATGCCGTCCGTCGCCAGCTGCACGCCGTCTTTGCCCATGTCGAAGGTCTGTTCGAGCGATCCAACCACCACCTGCTGGTAGGCAAGGCTTGCGACCCAACCCCGATTCGCGGGATTCAACGAAACCAGCCGTTGAAGCATGGACATCGACTTCCGAAGCAGCTCAATGGCATGCTGAGCATCGAGCCGCGGTTCGTCCGAAATGCCGTTCGAGACAGGTTTGAGCTTCTCGACATAGGTCAGCGCTTCGTCTGAATAGAACTCCGCGAGATCGTAGCTGGCACGACTGTCCTCGGCATCGGCAGCGGCGAGGTATTCCAGGGTCGGACGGGCTTCTTCGAATTCTGCGATCGAGCGCGCATACTCGTCCACCGCCCTCAGTGCCGCGCCTATTTTTATGTGCGTCTGAGCGATGCCACGCCGCGTCGATGCGGCGGGTTGCTCGGCTTCCGGTAGTTCTTTCCAGGCCGCGAACGATCGTCGGTATTCATCCAAGGCTTTGACCGGATCGGTGGTCAGCAGGATGTTGCCGATTTTCAAGTGATCGATGGCAACTCCTCTGCGAGCCCGTACGAAACCAGGGTCCACGTGGAGTGCGCGCTCCGACAGGTCCATGGCATTTCGATACGCTTGCAGAGCCCCCACCTGATCGCCGAGGCTGGCGACTCCTGCTTGACCCTTCAAATCTCCCAGCGCACCGACCGCACTCGCCGCCTCGGCAAAGTCGCTGGCCGTCGCACCGGGGATGGCAAGACGCGATTCATATGCGGCAACCGCGGCTTGCATGACGGAGACCGCTGCTTGTATTTGGCCGATACCGAACAGTACTTCTCCGAGGGATTGCTCGGCCAACGCCATTGATGCGAGCGCGTGGGCATTGTTCGGAGACTTTCGATTGAGCGCCTTGGCGATCTGAATGGCCTTATCGAGGCTTACCCGCGCGCCGGCCGGATCTCCAATGTTCTGCTCGTAGGGATTTCCTTGAAGATTGCCGAGACGCGTGTATGCTTCGACCAGATCAGCCTGTGTCGGCTCGTCCGCATTCGCGTCCTTGGACATGCGATCCAAATGATCCAGCACGCGCGCCACCAGCAAGCGTTGCACCGGTGTAGATCCCGGAAGCTCCTTGATCGCCTCGTCGATCTCCGACAGTAGGCTATTGCTGAGTTCCCGCAGGTCCTGCGCCCGCGCCTCGGCGCTCCGACGGTGCTGATTCGCAACGCGGGACTGCCACAGCACTCCCCCGATGCCGGCAATGATGCTCGCCATCAACAGACCCGCTGCCAGCAGAGGGATTTTGTTTCTACGAGCGAACTTAGACGCGCGATAGCGCCGATTGCCGCGGCGGGCCGCGACGGGATATCCATTCAACCACGCCTCGACGTCCGCCGACAGTTGCTCTACGGCGGGATAGCGCTGGGCGGGCTCTTTGCGCAACGCCTTGAGGGCGATCGCGTCAAGATCTGCGTCGATTCGAAAATCTGCACATCCCGCTGTCGCCAACACCGACCCCGGACGGGGCGGTTGTTCACTGCAGATCACCCGCAGCATTTCGCCCGTAGTGAATTCCTTTACCGCATAGGGCGGCCTACCGGTAAGCAACACGAACAGCAGCACACCGAGAGCATAGGTGTCGGATGCAGTGGTGATGGCACCCCCCAGTACTTGCTCGGGGCTCGCATACTGCGGGGTGAAAATTTGCAATCCCTGCTGAGTGAACCCGGTAAGGGCTTCGGCGGCAACCGGCACCAGCAGTTTGGCGGTTCCAAAGTCGAGCAGGCGAGGCGTGCCGTCAGCGACGACGAGTATGTTGTCCGGCTTCAAGTCGCGGTGAACCACGAGGTTTTGATGCGCGAATTGCACCGCTTCACATACTTTCTTGAAGAGCGCGAGACGCTCGCGCAGCGACAACAATTGTCGTTCGCAGAATTCCGTGATGGAAATGCCGTCGACGTATTCCATGACGAGATAGGGTTCGCCGGACTCGCTGACGCCGCCGTCCAGCAGCCGCGCGATATAGGGATGGACCAGTCCGGCCAGAATTTGGCGTTCGAGTCGAAAGCGCTCGCGAAACAGCTCCGTGGCGAGCGGCAGATCAATGAGCTTGATTGCCACCTGTTGATCGAAGTGGCCGTCGGCGCGGTGCGCGAGGTAAACAGCGCCCATTCCGCCGCGTCCGAGCAAACGCTCGAGATGATATGGGCCGATCACACCGCCATGAATGGCTGCGTCGCCCGCTCCGCGTGCCGCTGCAGCACGCTGCACTCCGAGCAGTCCCTCGGCCTCACTGGCCTCGAGTAGAGAACGCAATTCGGCCATGAGCTCGGCATCGCCCCCGCAGCAGCTTTCCAGGAACGCGCCCTGCTGTTCGCTCGGCACGGCGAGTACGGCATGGAAGATGTCCTCGATGCGCAGCAGGGGCGGAGGGTCTCGTTTGCCACGGCCATCACTCATTGATGCCAAGTCGTCACCTGCAGGGGTCCGGGGAATTGCTATGCAGACAGCGCAGAACGGCGGCGATATGACTCAAGGCTTGGCCGGACCCGCGGCGGCGTCGCCGCGGATCCAGCGAAACAGCCAGCTTCGGGTAAATTTCAGGTCGCGGTCCACCGTCGCTTTGGACACGTTCAACAACGTCGCGGTCTCCTCAGCGGTGCAACCGAGAAAGTACCGCAGTTCGACGAGTTGCACCTTCGCTGCGTCAATCAGCGCCAAGGCGTCGAGCGCCTGATTGAGTTCGACCATTTCGGCGCTGCCGATTCCGACCCACGCGATGTCGTCGTTGAGAGGAAAGTGTTCGGCACCGCCCCCACGGCGCTGTGCCTGACTGCTGCGTGCATGGTCGATGAGAATCATTCGCATGATCTTCGCGGAGAAGGTGTAGAAGTGGGTGCGATCCTCCCATCCGGCCTTCTTCTGGCCGAGCAGACGCAGGTAAAGCTCGTGCACCAGAGACGTCGCCTGCATCACGCCGGGACTTCTTTCGCGACGAATGTAGGAGGCGGCGAGTTCGCGCAAGCGCGGATAGACCAGCGGCACGAGAGCGTCAAACGCGCCCGGTTCGCCATCGTTCCATTTCGTCAACAGAAGCGTGATCTCGCCTGGTTGCGACTCCAACAAGCCCTCCGGGGAGATCGCCAATAGAGTTCTTTTACGGAGTTTAGCCTAGCACCCCCGCGCTTGGGAGTTGAACCCAATTGCATGGGTTAGCCGTCACAATTCGGCACTACGTTATGGAAAATGGACTGACCCGGGGTGTTGCACTGGGCGGCGAGCTGATTTTATCGAAGGTAGGAACCATAAAAAGTCCTGAGGCATTTCTCGCGCGCTTTGCGCTATCTCCGGTGAACCCATCTCAAATTCACCACAGAGAGACATGCGATGACTCCTAGAATACCCCGGTCCGGTTGGATGAATAGTGTTCCCTGCTTACGTGGTGGAGCGTCCTTGCTGGTTTCATCGAAGCCGCAGGTATGGCGCGGCGCTGCCGCCGCTCTGGTTCTGGCAAGTGCTTGCGGGGCCCCGAGCGGCGCCGCGGCATCCGCCGCCGCGGAAACTCACGTTGGGGCCGGCTACGGCAAGATTCCGCTCAGCTTCGAAGCCAATCGCGGGCAGACCGATCCCCAAGTACGGTTTCTCGCGCGGGGCGAAGGCTATGCCCTATTTCTAACCGGTGACCAGGCGGTCATCGAACTCAAGCCCTCGCAGTCGGGCACTGTGCCCGGCATGGAACCGGCCTCGGTGCTTAGAATGAACCTCGTTGGCGCCAATGGCCATGCGCCGTCCAGCGGCGAGAAGCCGCAGACGGGCGTGACCAACTACCTCATCGGCAACGATCCGAAACTTTGGCACAGCGACATCAAAGCCTACAGCCGCGTGAAGTATCGCGGCGTCTATCCGGGCGTCGACCTCGTCTACTATGGCAACCAGCGCCAATTGGAATACGATTTCATCGTCGCGCCCGGCGCCGATCCCGCCAAAATCGCGCTTGGCTTCGACGGCGCGCGGCCGAGCGTAGATGACCACGGCGATTTGGTCCTGCCGGTGAATGGCGATGAGGTCCGCTTTCACAAGCCGGTGGTGTACCAAATGATGGGTGGCCAGCGGAAGGCTGTCGCAGCCAGCTACCGAGTCGCCAATAACGAGACTCATTTTCAGGTCGGCGCCTACGATCACCGCAAGGCCCTGATCATCGATCCGGTGCTCTCCTATCTGACCTACCTCGGCGGCGGCGATGCCGACTACATCGGCAACAACGGTGCGCAGCAAACTTACGGTACCTTTCAAGGGCAGGGCATCGCCGTGGACAATCAGGGCAGCGCCTACGTTGCCGGTACCACGTATTCAGTGAATTTCCCAACGCAGGCCCCCTACCAGGCCGCAGGCCGTGAGTCCGCGGGTTCATCGACCGGTTTTGTCACCAAGCTCAATCCCGCCGGCACGGCTTTCGTCTACTCCACCTTTCTCGGCGGAACGGTGCGCGATTCTATTCGAGCCATCGCGGTGGACGGTGCCGGTAGCGCCTATGTCGTCGGTCGAACGCAATCGGCTGATTTTCCGGTGACCTCCGCCGCCTTTCAGACGATGTGCGCGCCCGATTGGACCGGAACAACCAAAATCACAAGTTGTGGCGGATCGGGCAACGCAAACAGCTTCGTGACCAAGCTCAGCGCCGACGGCGCCTCGCTGGTGTATTCGACTTTCCTGGGCGGCAACAATCGCGGCGGCGGCGATGGAGCCACCGCGGTCGCGGTCGATTCGAAGGGCCAAGCCTATGTCACCGGCGTCAGCGGCGACTACTGCCATCCCGGCAACGCGATTGCGTACTTTGGCAACGGCAACTACACCTATGAGCAGCCTTATTACTGCTTTCCCACGACCACCGGCGCCTTCGTTCCCGGCACCGAAAACGACACCGGCAGCGGCAATGTCCCTTACAACGGCGGTACCCCCGCCACCGTTGCGGCGAAATACGAATTGCAGACAGGTTATCTGACCGTTTTCTCGGCCGACGGCAGCAGCCTGCTGTATTCCACGCTGCTGTCTCATCCAATTCAGGGCGGCAGTGGATTTTATGGCACGGAAATCGCCGTCGATTCGACCGGAAACATCTACGTCGCGGGCTATACTGCATCTGGAAATCTGTCGACCACCGCCGGCGCGTTTCAGACCACGACCGGCATGGTTGCGGGCGGCCAAACGCCGCCGCTCGCGAATCTGTCCGAATCGCGCGGTTTCGTGGCCAAGTTCGGCCCGGTCAGCGCCAGCGCACCAGCCTCGCTGCTCTACCTGACGTATTTGGGCGGTTCCACCACCAACCAATCGGATTTGATCGGCGGGATCGTCGCCGACAGCGCCGGCAACGCCTATGTCTCAGGTGCAACCGCCGAGCCCGACTTTCCGGTCACGGCCGGCGCCTATCAAACAGCCTGTAACACCGACATATCGAACCCTACGAATTGCCGTGCCAGTTTCGTCACCAAAATCAAGCCCGACGGCAGTGGGCTGGTCTGGTCTACCTATCTCGGTTCCCTCACCAGCGGCACACAGGTAAGTTTTGGCGGGCCGATCGCACTCGATGCCAAGGGCAACGTCT
>JALYHU010000038.1 GCA_030776345.1 Pseudomonadota bacterium
ATCCCTTGATCGACGCACTGGCGTTCCGACACCAGCCATTTACGTGGACAGAATTACGTCGAGACAGAAAACTAGAAAAGCTGGGACGAGAGGTGCTCGAGCGCGCCGCTGCCGCGGGATGGGTCGAAGGGCTTGTCGTGCCGCTTTCGCGCGGCTCCAGCCGAATCGGACTCGTCAGCCTCGTGGGACACCAAACCGATCTTCGACAGGACCATCGAGCTTTTTTGTGTTTAATCAGCATCTGCCTTCACAGTCACGTTCGTACGCTCGTCACGCACGAGGGGTTTGCCGCACCGCCTGCCGGACTAACCGCCCGAGAAGTGGAATGCGTACTCTTGGTCGCGAAGGGTTTATCGGATAACGCGATTGCCAAAGTCTTAGCGCTCGCTCCCTCGACGGTTCACGAGTTCGTGGAGAAGGCAAAGCGCCGGCTGAAGACCCGCACTCGCGTCGAACTGGTGGCAATCGCCGCTGCACTGGGAATTGTCGACTTCTGATGCGCTGCGAGCGCCGCGGCCCGCCCCTCATCCCCCCTATTCAGAGGGTCGTCATTCTCGAACGCGCTGATATGCTTCGACTCACGATGGCGGAGTCGAAGCAGCACATCCCCGGCCGGCGCGCATCATCGCGGTGGTATGCGGTGTCGATAGTTCCTGGGGAAGACTGCTGTAGGTCCGTCTGGAATCTACAAACGACTCGTTGGTTGTCGGTTGACGCGCCGCGGTTTCCAGTTCCGGGCTGCAATGCCGAAAGCTGCGACTGCCGATATCGGCACCACGCCGACCGTCGCGCCGACACGCAACGTCAACAAGACCGAGAGGGTTGGGTTCGGCACTACAAGGGCGGCGAACGCAGATCCGAAGCGCGCGGCAGGCGCGCCTCGGATCTTTGAGGCGGGTCGGACGTTTCCGCGTTTCCGCGTTCCTCGATGCCGTTTAATCCGCTTTGATGCCCGCTTGCGCAGCGATTGATTCAATCTTCTTCAAATGCAATTTGAGCGTCGGCAGGGTCGCGGCCGCGAATGCCTTCGCATCCGGGTCATGGCCGGACGTCGCCTCTTTCTCGAACTCCTTGATGTCCTCTTTATGATCGTCGATCATTTCCTTGATATAGGATTTGTCGAACGTTTCGCCCGACAAGAGTTTGAGCTTACCTTCGGCGGCGAGCTGTCCCACACTCGGGCTGGTAGGCAAATCGATTCCCTTGTTGGCCGCTATCGCTTTTAATTTTTGATTCGCGGCGGTGTGGTCGTTCACCATCATGGTGCCGAATTCCTTGGCGCTGGGGTTGCTAGCCTTCTGCTGCGCCAGATTGCCCAGTTCGACTTCGGCGATACCGCCTTCGGCGGCTTTCTTGTAGAAGCTCGAGTCTGGGTTCGAGGCCGCAAAGACGGCGAGGGGTAGAACTGCGGCGGAGGCCAGTACGGCGCGTTTCATTGCTGAGATCTCCTAGTGATTGTTGTAGGGGCACTGCAGACATCATAGGGAGCCGACGGAGAGGTCGCCGTCGATGTGCGCCACCAGTCGTCGTAGGCGGTGGACGACAATGACCGCGGGATGCAGACGGTGGTCATCGGGACTGGCCGATCAGTGGCTGCGGTCTATTTTGCAATCGGTCTTTGACACGTTGCTCGGCCTCGAGCCAATCGGCAAGGGCGCTGTTTCCTTCGAATCCCCGCTGCTCCGCGATGAAGTACGCGGTCTCCGCGATGATTCGATGCCAATGCGGTTCTTCCGGTGCCTGAAAGGACGGGCTTGGTTGGGCGCCCGTCAACACGCTCGTCAACACGCTAGTGTCTGATTCTTTGGTTGCCACCGCGATCTCCGGATATCTCGGAGTAACGCTAACCCGATGCGAAGCGAGCCGTTATGCGTGCCCGGATTCAAAACATGTAGGTGTGGACCTACGGGAGATCTTCGATGGGAGGGCCGCCGGCCTATGGTGTAGCGAAAAACGCCCAACTCCCTGGGCGTTTTTCACCACGCACCGTCGAGCTGCTGGGCTACCGGACCGCGGCGTCGGCAGCGGCCTTCGCCTTGTGCCGATGATAGTGGGCCTTCGCCTTATGGACCTTGGCTTTGGTCTTGTCCAGGGACTTTTCGGACCCGGAGTGGACGGCCGCCTTCGCGTTGTCGCCCGCCTCCTTGGTGCCCTCGGCCGCGGCCCTGCCGGTTTCTTTGACGGCGTCAACAGCCTGGGCATGGGCCATCGAGACCAATGCGGCCCCTGCAATTGCAATCATTAGTTTCTTAATCATCATGTCTCCCTCGGAAGTGGTTGCGCCCCCGCGTGGGGCAATCGAAATTATACTAGAAGATGCATGCGCTCTTTGCGAGCGCGCCGGCGGCGAGGAGGTGTGATCGGAAATCGATTGACAGATCGGCAGGTATCGATATCCTTCGCAGCGGGCCATCCGCTCCCAACGGCGGACGCTCATCTGTAAGGATGGGAGTAACATCGATGACACGCATACCGCGGCCGGGCGTCCGTCCGACCGATCCCCGATTTTCATCGGGCCCGACGAAAAAGCGTCCCGGATGGAGCCTGCAAGCCCTCGATGGTGCGCTGGTGGGCCGCTCGCACCGTTCCAAACCCGGGAAAGCCAAGCTCAAAGAGGCCATCGATCGCACGCGGGTGCTGTTGGGTGTACCTGCCGATTTCAAGATCGCGATCGTGCCGGCGTCCGACACCGGCGCAATGGAAATGGCGCTGTGGTCGATGTTGGGGCCGCGCGCGGTCGATGTATTCGCGTGGGAAAGCTTCGGGGAAGAGTGGGTGAGCGATACGGTCGATCAATTGCAGGTCGAGGATTGCCGCATTCATGTCGGTCGCCCCTACGGCGAGCTGCCGGATCTGTCGTTGGCGCGCGCATCGGCGGACATCATATTCACGCAGAACGGAACCACCTCGGGCGCTAAAATTCCGAATTTCGATTGGATTCCATCGGACCGCGATGGCATCACGTTCAATGACGCGACCAGCGGCGTGTTTGCGCAACCAATCGAGTGGTCGAAATGCGACGTGGTGACCTTCTCGTGGCAGAAGGTGCTGGGCGGAGAGGCGGCTCACGGCATGTTGATCCTCTCGCCCCGTGCGGTGGCCCGGCTGGAGGGCTATGTGCCTCCAAGACCGCTGCCCAAGATTTTTCGCATGACCAAGAAGGGCCGACTCGATCAGGAGCTGTTCGAGGGTGCAACCATCAACACGCCATCGCTGCTCGCGACCGAGGACTATCTCGACGCACTCAAATGGGCGGATGGCATCGGCGGCCTCGCGGCACTGCAGGCTCGTGCAAATGCCAATACCGACGTGCTCACCCAATGGGTGTCCCGGACATCTTGGGTGGATTTTCTGGCCTCCAAGGCCGCGACGCGCAGCAACACCAGTGTTTGCCTCAAGGTAGTCGATGCACGGGTTACCTCTTTGTCGGAAGCCGGTCAGGCGGAATTTGCAAAAAAGCTCGCAGCGATGCTGGAGGAGGAGGGCGTCGCGCTCGATGCGGCATCGTACCGGTCCGCACCGCCCGGATTGCGGATCTGGTGTGGCGCGACGATCGAGCAAAGTGATGTGCAATCACTGACCCCGTGGCTCGATTGGGCCTTCGCAAGCTGCTGCGCCCTGCTCAAGAGTGCTTGACGGATCATGCCCAAGGTTCTCATTGCGGATGAGCTGAGCCCTAAGGCGCTCGAAATATTTCGCAGCCGCGGTGTAGAGGCGGACGTCCGCGTGGGCCTGAAGAAAACCGATCTTCTGGCGATCATTGACGGGTACGATGGCCTGGCGATCCGGTCCGCGACCAAGGCAGACAAGGATGTGATCGCCGCCGCGACGAGACTCAAGGTCATTGGTCGCGCCGGCATCGGTGTGGACAACATCGACGTGGCGTCGGCCACCGCGCGCGGCATCGTGGTCATGAATACTCCGTTCGGCAACTCGATCACGACCGCCGAACATGCCATTGCTCTATTGTTCGCGGCCGCCCGCCACATCGCCGCGGCGGACGTTTCCACCCAAGCCGGGAAATGGGAAAAGACCCGCTTCATGGGTATCGAGCTCTATGCCAAGACCCTCGGATTGATTGGCTGCGGCAACATCGGCGCCTTGGTCGCGGAACGGGCACTCGCACTCAAAATGAAAGTGATCGCCTATGATCCGTTCCTCTCGCCCGATCGCGCGGTAAGGCTCGGAGTCGAAAAAGTCGAGCTGGAGGATTTGCTGTCGCGCGCCGATGTGATTTCGCTGCATACACCCTTGACCGACAAGACGAAAAACATCCTTTCGGCCGAAGCGCTCGCCAAGACCAAGGGAGGCGTCATCGTCGTGAACGCGGCTCGAGGCGGGCTTGTCGATGAGGCGGCCTTGCGCGCGGCTCTCGAGACCGGCCATGTCGCCGCCGCCGGTTTCGACGTCTTCGTCACCGAGCCTGCGAAAGAGAGCGTCCTCTTCGGCGCGCCGAATTTTGTCGCCACGCCTCATCTCGGCGCCAGCACCAACGAGGCGCAGGAAAACGTCGCGCTGCAGGTGGCAGAGCAAATATCGGACTATCTATTGACCGGTGCCGTCATCAACGCACTCAACATGGCATCCATTAGCGCGGAGGAAGCATCTCGTCTGAAACCCTTTACCGGCCTGATCGACAAGCTCGGAGCTTTTGCCGGTCAGATCGCCGACGACGGGATCGAAGCGGTCGAGATCGAGTACGAGGGCGAGGTCGCACAGCTCAATACGCATCCTTTAACCGCGATCGCGCTGGCCTCCTTGATGAGACCGCTGATGCCCGACGTCAACATGGTCTCCGCGCCTGCGGTGCTGCGGCAAAAGGGCGCCCTGTTGACCGAATCTCGACGCGATACGTCGCCGATCTACGGATCGTTGATTCGGATCAAGGTGCTCACCGGGGGGCAGTGGCGTTCGCTGGCCGGTGTGGTCAACGCAGGAACGGCGAAGATCGTCGAAGTCAAGGGAATGACTCTGGAAGCGGACTTTCATCCGGTCATGCTGCTCATCAACAACCTGGACAAGCCCGGATTCATCGGCGCCGTGGGCACCATGATGGGCGAAGCCAGCATCAACATTGCAACTTTCCATCTGGGACGTCAGGCCGCGGAGCAAGATGCGATCGCGATTGTGGGTGTCGATCAAATCGTGCCCGATGCCATCCAACAGAAGCTGCGAGCACTGCCGCACGTCAGGTATGTAAAGGTGCTCAAATTCTAGCGCCATTGCGGCGCAGCTGCTGCAGCCGCCGCTCAGTCGCGTTGCCACCTCATGCGCGGCACTGCATCGGTCACATCCTCAATCGAACGGAACTGCTCCGGGTGCGTCAGCAACCTATGCGCCAGGGCCAAGGCGCCGGCCTCGCAATTGGCGCGCAGAGCAGCATCTTGAATCCAGTCGAAGTCGACCACATGCGCAAAGCCCACGATGCGGCGGATCATCTTGCAGGCTGCGAAGCCGAGCATATCGGCGAATAGCGCGTCCACGTAGGCGTGCCGCGCCGACTGAAGCGCGGGGGCGTCGGCGGGGGCCGAAAACATAGAGGCCGGGAATCCGTCGCCCGCAGCGTGCTCGGACCATAGTGAGAGGAAACGGCTGCGGAAGGTCTCCCAGAAAGTCTTCGCTTGGTCGAGAACCCAGCCTTGATGAGCGGCGCGGTCGTCGTCCGCGCCTGCGTGCCCCGGTTGCGAGTACCAATTCAGCAAAAGGTTACCGAAAAACGCGCCCAAATCGAACCCGATCGGTCCGTAGAAAGCGAATTCCGGATCTATTACGCGAGTGTCGGTTTTCGAGACCATCACCGAGCCTGAATGAAGATCGCCGTGCAAGAGCGCTTGGTTCCGGGTGAGAAATGCCTGCCCGAAGCGTGCCGCAGCCGCTTTGAGCGGCCCATCTCGGCGCAGGTCCGCGACGATCTCGTCAAGTTGCGGAGAAGTGTGATGATTTCGCTCGCTGATGCGGTAGGGGTCCGTAAAAACCAGGTCGACCGTAATGCGGACTAGCGCCTTGTTCCCGGCGAACAGCGCCGTGCCGTCCATTTTTCGCTCGAAGGGCCACGCCAAGTCAGAGGTGAAAAAACACGCGCGGGCGACGTACTCGCCTATGTCGTGGGCCAGATTCGGGTACCGGCGTCCTGCGATCAAACCATGCCTCAGGATGACATGGGGCGAAAGGCGCTCCATGATCGTGCAATAGAGTTCAGGATCGTAGTGGTAGATTTTAGGAATCATCTCTCCGACATACGGAGCCACGGCGCGATAGTAAGCCCTTTCGAACAGCGCCCGTTCGAGCGACATCGGCCACGACGGTCCTGCGGCGCGAACGTAGGGCAGAGCCTGCTTGACGCATACCGATCCCGTCGGTCCCTCTACGATGAACACGAGGTTGAGATTGCCGTCCCCGACTTCGCGGACCTGCCAGTTGACCGGCCTGCCGCCGAGCAACGGGCGAACCTCATCGAGGCCGTCGAGCAGCGATAAAACACTGTTGGGATCGAGGATCCGATAGCCGGAGAGCGCCTGCGCGTGCGCCATGACTAGTTTCCTTCGCCAGCCGAATTGTGAGGGGCCTCGTTGCCGCCGAAGATGAGGCCCGGATCCCTCGCATCCTGTTTGCCATACGTGCGAAACTTCTCGATGACTCGGCACATCTCGATATCATCGAGGATGCGGACGTCCCCGACCGCCAGCGCGGCACAATATTGCGCGGCGAGGTTTTCGACCTCGCCCGCAAGTGCGAGAGCAGCGGCAAGGTCTGCACCAAGTGCGATGACACCGTGATTTGCAAGCAAACATGCCTTACGATCCTTCAAGGCATCCACCGCGGCGTCGGAAAGTTCTTGGGTGCCGAACGAGTGATACGGCGCACAACGGATGTCGCGGCCGCCCGCGACCGCCACCATATAGTGGAATGCGGGAATCCCTCGGCCGGTGCAGGCGAGCGCAGTCGCGTGTTGGGAATGAGTATGAACGATGGCGCCAACGTCATCCCGGGATTTGAATATGTCGCGATGGAACCGCCATTCGCTCGACGGGCGGCGATGGCCGAACCAGCGGCCGCCCATTTCCATCAGCGGTATATCGGCGGGTTTCAGCGCCTCATACGCGGTTCCCGTGGGGCTGATGAAAAACCGCTGATGATCGAGGCGCAGACTGATGTTTCCGGAAGTGCCGTACGTGAGGCGGCGACGCTCCAGCTCCCGGCACGCAGCAATCACCGCTTCCCGCGCGTTTTCATTCCCCGCTGCGCCGGAGGCTGTCATTCAGCTGCTCGCCGATCGGGATACAGGCTGAGCAAACCGGCATGGCTCGCGGGGCAGACGCCGCGCTCGGTGATCAACGCGGTCACCAACCTGCCAGGCGTTATGTCGAACGCCAGATTGAGCGCCGGGCTCGCTTCGGGTACCACTCTCACCGTCTCGATCGCGCCGGTGGAGGTACGGCCGGTGACATGGGTGAGTTCCTTCGCCGGGCGCTCCTCGATCGGGATGTCGACGCCGCGAGCGAGAGACCAATCGATGGTGCTGAGCGGCAGCGCCACATAGAAAGGTGTACCCGTATCGTGTGCGGCCAGTGCCTTGAGATAGGTGCCCACCTTGTTGCAGACATCACCCGCGGATGTGGTCCGATCGCTGCCGACGATCACCATATCAACCCGGCCCCGCTGCATGAGATGGCCTCCGAGATTATCAGCGATCACCGTGTGCGGCACTCCATGCGCTCCAAGCTCGAAGGCGGTCAGAGCGGCTCCCTGGTTGCGTGGCCGAGTTTCATCCACCCAGACATGGACTGCGATTCCCGCATCGTGAGCCATGTAGATAGGTGACAGCGCGGTCCCCCAATCGACACAGGCCAGCCAACCGGCATTGCAATGAGTAAGGATGTTGATGACTCTGCGGCTTGACTGGGTGGCTAACCCGCGAATGATTTCGAGGCCATGGAACCCGATCGAGCGGCATTGTTCGACGCTGGCATCACAGATTGCGGCAGCTTCCCGAAACGCCGCCTCAACCCGATCGTTCGGCGCCAGTTCGGCAAGCGCAACGCGCATTCTCGTCAACGCCCAGGTCAAATCTACGGCCGTGGGGCGCGTCGCCGCAAGGGTCCGCGCCGCCTCCTCGAGATGCGCGTCCGACGGGCCCGCCCGGAGGGCGAGCGCGATGCCATAGGCGGCAGTTGCCCCGATCAGCGGGGCGCCGCGTACCACCATTGTCCGGATGGCCCGCGCGGCGTCATCGAGATGCTCGAGGTCGATCGTCGCGAATTCGAACGGCAGCCGGGATTGGTCGATGACCCGAACGGCTCCCGCCACCGTGGGCCAAATAGTGCGGTAGTGCACGCCCGAGATCTTCATTGATCAGTGTGCAATCGATTTATGAGGCCTAGGCGGAGAGGGGAGCTCATGCCCCAAAAGAATGCACCCGCTCGCATGGGAAATCCACCGCAATGTGCGGGCCGGCGGCAGACAGCCATCCGTTACCCCCAAGTCACCGGTATTTCGAGGGTCGCCGGCCTTTGACTTAAGTCGTTTGGAACTGCGCACCCGGACATAGCGGGGGCGAGCTATCCGGCTTACTCTTGCCTGGCTCCTCAGGAGTGGATACCAATAAGCGTGTTTAGGCCGGTTGCGTGAAAGCGTCGCCGGCCTTTTTGTTGGATCGCCGCCGCTACCGAGCTACCGTGCCGCCGAGGACGTCACGCAACACCGCGGGCAGCCGCGCGAAATCTCGGGCCTTGTCGAGGAAATGCGCCACACCCAACTCCGCCGCTGCGCTTTTATACTCCGGCAAATCATGATTGGTGAGAATGACGATTTTCGGTTTGTGTTGCATGGTGCCGATGGCGCGCAAGACTCCAAAGCCCGTTCCTTGCCGCAGCTGTAAGTCCATCAGCACCACGTCGATCCGTTGTCGATTCATGGCCGCGATCGCCTCGATCTCGGAGTCCACGGTGCCGACCAGCTGAATTTCTGGAATCTCTCGCAGATCGTCCGCCATGCGCTCCGCCAACACGAACGAGTCCTCGATCAGAAGGACTTTGACCGATTGATTTGGCGCCGGCCGGTCCACGGCCGTAAAGCTTGACTCAGACATCATGGGTTGGATGAGGGCTCAAGGGGCCCGACGGCGAACCAGCGCGTGGTAGATCAGCAGGACGACCACTGCACCGACGACCGCGACGAGCATGCTGTAGAGGTTCACGCCGGAGACCCCGGCCATTCCGAATTCATTGAACAACCAACCGCCGACCAAGGCACCGATAATGCCGAGGACGATGTCCATCAGCACGCCTTCCCCGCTCTTGTTGACGATCTTGCTGGCTATGAAACCCGAGATTAGCCCCAATACGATCCAAGCTAGAAATGACATGTTGTTGCATCCCCATGGTTTTACATAAGACGACAATTGAACGCACGTTTAGCTGCGCGAAAACACCTTTATACGGACTGTCCGCGGCGCCTGTTGTCAGCGAATGTATCGAAGCCTTGTAGGCCTTTGGGTGCCGTTGGCGCGGTGGAATCTCCCCACCCGATTTAAGCGCGATTCGGCCGAAATCGCTTCGAGGCCTCTTGTCGGCCACGACCCCGCCAGCAGCAGCCCCGAAATTACGGGCTCGGCGTCGGGGGTCTCAGTGATGGGCTGGAGATGCATCGGCTCCTCGATGCGAGCGAGATTGCGGGGCAGATCTTCAAGTCGGCGAGCCGATCGCCCTGATCTAGTTCTCTACCCACACTTCGGTCACATCCGGTTTGAGGCCGTCATCGATGACGACACACTGGACTCGATCGCCGACGTGAAGTGACGTAGCAGGCAGTTGTCCTGCCTTGTTTGTTATGCGCACTTTCGCCGGCGAGAATGCGTAGTCGGCACCCGACAAACGAATGCGCTGGCTGCCGGCGTCGATTACTTCTACGACACCACGCACACTACGCTCTTGACTCACCGGGCCTACCGAGACTCTTACGAAACGCGCGCCGGCGGAGTCGTCCGCTAATGCCGGCAGCGCAAAGACCGCGAAAACGACCGCAATCGAACTAACCATATTCCCGCGCATGATGAAGTCCCCCGTGAAACGCCGTTGACCGCTCGCCCGACAGACAATTTATGCGCGTCTGACATCGTCAGGCGTGCGCTGCTCATGCAAGCGACGTTACGAGACTTCGATTCCGTCACAAATTAGAAAAAATGGTGCCTTGTTCGCCGGGTCGCCTGCTACCCGATGCTCCGAAGGACCGCCTAGGCTTGAAGTACAGGGTCGCGGCTAACATCATTGCGCCCGCCGCAGGGAAGCCGACCAACCGCCACTACCAAAGACGGCTCTCCCAGCAGCACCATCAATTCGACCGCGGCAGAAACGCGAGCGCGGCTACCGCAAATACTTGTGAGATGGTGGCGGCGAGGGCGAGCGTCGCCAATCCGTGACGAATGAAAGGCGCCAGCAGCGCGGTACCTATGGCCGAAACCGCCATGATCGCAAGGATTGTCAGTGAAGCAGCCCGCTCGTCATCTCCGCCGCCGGCTCTGATCGCTTGAAAAAAACCAGGTGGACCACGAAGGCCCAGTCCGATATTCATGGGAAAGAACAAGTAAATTAGCATCGTCGGATCCTGTCCCCCCGCGATGGCATAGACCAGGATCGCCAGCGCCGATGCAGCCGCCAGCACAGTTCCCGATAGGATGAGTGGCTCGGGCCCAAATCGCTGCGCGAGAAAACCTGTGATGTTCGCGGAAACAATGAAACAGCTGACGCCTACGATCTGCATTCCTATAAACTGACCGATGACGCCGTGCATTGCGTGGACGATCACAAATGGTGAACCGAATACAAAGATGAGGAGGCCACCCAGAACGAACGCGTGGCTCAAAGCGTACCGTAGGAACACTGTGCTCTGGAGGAGCAGTAGATAGGAGCCGCGCGGGCGCTGCGGCTCGACCGCAGGAAGTGTCGCGCCGACAAACCGAATAGCCGATGCAAGAAGTGCGGCTAATGCTGCAGTGATGATGAATGAAACCTTCCAGCCGCCGAATCGCAGGAGTACCACGCCCACGGCAGGCGCGAGCGCGGGGACGAGTGACTCAATACTTCCGAGCACCCCCAGAGCTTTCGTTGCGCCCGTATCATTGAAGAGCCCGCGTATAACCGCCGGTGCGAAAACCGCCGGCGCCGCAGCGGCCACGCCCTGCAGGAAGCGCATGGCCACCAGGGTATTCATGCGCTCGCAAAAGGCGCAAGCCACCGACAATAGGGCGAACGTGCCAATCGCGGCAATCAGAGTGTTCTGTCGTCCAAATCGAGGGCCAATGGAGCCAAAAACCAGCAGGCCCGATGCCGAGCCTGCCACGAACGCTGCGATCACGAATTGCGCGCTCTCCGCATCGCCGCCAAGGTACTTCGGCAGCTCCGGTACAGCCGGTAGAACTAGATCGGTGCCAGCCAGTCCAAGAACGGTTCCCGCTGCTATGAGGCCGAAGGCCAGATGACGGTTGCTCAACATTCCGTGACTCGCCATGGTGACCTACCCACGGAACTCACGGCATCGCCCAGCACCGCGCACAGTCATCCACTAACCGGGGGCCACGTGAGCGCTCGAGGCCGTTCGCGACGAATGCGGGCGCTCGCATCCCCTCTGCTAGAAAGTCGCCGTCGCGCGAACGTACCAGAATGCGCCGTTGAAGCCGAACGGGCCGCCGGTACGCGGATACCGCTCACCATCGCTTTCGCCGCCC
>JALYHU010000039.1 GCA_030776345.1 Pseudomonadota bacterium
GACATAGCCCGCCGGATCGATGACTTCGCTCGGCCCATGCACATCCTCGGGTTGAAAGCGGGAGGCCGGATCGGGCACGCGCAGGCCGTCGGGCAGCACGAATCGGTAGCGGGTTCCCGCGCCCGCCGCCGCGACGTGCAATTCGTGCCAGCCCCCCTCGCGCGCGCCCATGGGAACGCTCGTAGCCGGGGCCGGCGCACCGGGCGGCTGCAGTTCGAGTCCGATTTGCGGGCACCCCGGCGCCCACAGCCGAAAAATCACGCCGCCGCCCGATTGCAGCTCGGCCCCATGCGGCATGTGATGTACGCGTGCGATAGCGTGCGAAGACTTGATGTGCTGCTCGGCTGGTTGGGATTCGAACGCGCATTAGATACGGCCACCGCGGTGCTAAATGTCCGCCAAAGGCGGCTCGAGCCATCGGCGCTGTCCTACGCCGCCACGCCTACGCCGCCACGGTAGTTACTCACGGGGTGGCGGACGAAACGCGGTGCGATTAAAGTTTCGGCCGGTGCAGCGCTCGCCGCCGCCGTCATTTCAGGGGCCGATCATGCGATGTCGAACAGTGACTGGGTGCGCGATGAGCTTCGCGTTGTTGTCGATGGCCGCTCACGGCGAGGAGTGCAGTCCGGCACGGATGAAATTCGCCCACGGGACCATCAGCGATGCAAGAGTGGTTGCGGCCGGTTCGCCGGCACCGCCGCCCGCCGGTGAGGACATTCCTGTCTCCCGCATCGCCTATTGCCGTGTGCAAGGCACGTCCCGTCCCAGCGCCGACTCCGAGATCCATTTCGAGCTGTGGGTCCCCGGCGGCGGCGACTGGAACGGCAAGTTCGAACAGCTGGGTAACGGCGGCTTTGCGGGGGCACTACCATACCGCTCCATGGCCCGCGCGCTATCACTCGGTTACGCCGTCGCCGGCACCGATGATGGCCATCGCTCGAGCCAGATGACCGATGCCAGCTGGGCATTGAATCACCCGGAAAAGGTCACGGATTACGGCTGGCGGGCCATTGCCGAGACGACGCTCGCCGCCAAAAAGATTCTCTTCGAATTGAAGTCGAAGGCCCCTGCCAAATCATACTTCGTCGGTTGTTCCGACGGCGGCCGCGAAGGCCTCATGATGGCGCAGCGTTTTCCCTCGTATTTCGACGGGATCATCGCGGGTGCGCCGGCGTTCGCCATGACGCGCTTGCTGACCGGCGGCGCGCTGCGCAGCGTCGAATTGGGCGGCACCACCGCGCACCTGTCCCCGGCGCAATTGGCGCTGTTGCAGCACCATGCACTGCAGGCGTGCGGGAACGGCGCAGCCTATCTCGAGGATCCGCGTCGGTGTCACCCCGACCTCGCAAAACTCGAGTGCACCGGCAATGCGGATGCCTGTCTCTCCCCGGCCCAGATCAACACCGTGCGGGTCCTCTATGCGCAACGCAAAGACCCCCTGAGCGGCCGCCCGTTGTATGGCGTGCTGCCGGGTGCCGAGGCCGTCAAGGGCAGCTGGGATGCGTGGCTGACCGGTACGGATGAGCAACCACAGGCGGCGGGTCGCGGCTTCGCCTGGAATTACGTCGCCTACATGGTGATGCAGGATCCCGGGCTCGACTTGGCAAAAGTCACCCCTGCCGACATGCTGCGCGGGGAGCGCCAGTATGCCCCCATCATCGATTCGGACAATCCCGATCTGTCGGCGTTCAAGGCGCACGGCGGCAAGCTCATTCAGTATCACGGATGGAACGACCCCGCCGTTCCGCCGGAGTATTCATTGGAATATCGCGAGCGCCTCGAGGCCAAGACGGGCGGCCTCGCGGACTTCTACCGGTTGTACATGGTACCGGGAATGCTCCATTGCGGCGGCGGCGATGCGCCCACCAATGTGAACTGGCAAGCCGCGCTCGAGTCGTGGGCCGAACGCGGAGCCGCCCCGGGAGATCTGGTCGCGAGCGGCGACAACGGATCCTCGCAGATCCTCGTCGATTTCAACCGAGTCGCCGCGGAGGGCGACCGGTGACGGTCATTGCAGGCACACGACCAGCTTGGCCGCGTGCGTTCGCCAATTGATCGGGATCACGAACGAGCGCTCGTGCGGCGTGACCACACCTTCGGGTGTGTTCGCGATGACGTTCGGCACCGAAATCACGAA
>JALYHU010000040.1 GCA_030776345.1 Pseudomonadota bacterium
GCCGGGCACGGTGGTGGGGCCGGGCACGGTGGTGGGGCCGGGCGCGGTGGTGGGGCCGGCGGCCTTGGCAGTCTTGGTATGCTGGGCCAGCTCGGAAATACCCGCTTTGCTGTTCTCGAGGGTCGCCGCGAGCGCGGCCCGCTGCTGGCTGAGCGCGGCGGCTTTCTCGTCGGCGGCGATTTGCGCATCGCCGAGTTGCTGCAGCTTCTGCCGGATCCGCAGCCAATCACGAAATTGCATCAACGAGCCGTGGGGCAGCGCTGCCGATACGATTGCCGGCGCGGACGCGCCCGTGTTGCTCGCTCGCGACTTAACCTGCGCATCATGTTCCTGAACCATGGCTTCGATGCGCTGCTGCGGATTGCCGCCGGCGGCGAGCAGGTCTTGGTCGGCCTCCTCCACTTCGTCCCTGTCCAGATCCTGCTGGGATTGTGCGAGTTCCAACTCGTCTTGCAGGGCGTCTTTCTGTGAAGGCTTTGCCTGCGCGACGTCCGCGGTCAATTGCGCGACGCGCTGCTGATCGGCATCCAGCAAAACCCGGGACTTCTGCAGGCGATCCTCGATCTTCAATGCCTCGGGGCTCAAGACGGGCGGGTGTGCCTCGACGTCGCGCAGCGCGGCGGTGAAGGCCAGGGCGAGTTCATGGTCCGCGATGCGCAATGCGGTCGCTGCGAAGGGCTGCTCCTCCGGCGTGCCGGCCAGACGCGCCATGCGCTGGGCGATGCCGTACGTGCTTTCATCCACCAACGCCGCGGAGGTCACCACGGCGGCTCGCCGTTCCATGACCTTGGGCGAGGGCGGCACTGTTCGCCACCATGCGACGCTGGCCGCCAACAGCAGCAGGGCGAGCAGTCCGGCGGCAACATTCCGCATCATGGCGCGCGCTGCCAGTTGCCCACGGCAGTGCGCGCGGCTTGATTGAGAGGACGAGCCATCAGTCCGCTTTGAGAGACGTTGACCTCGTACAGCGCACCGTCCGACATGGGTACATAGGTCGCGCTTCCGTATAACGCATCGATCCCCGGCAGCCACGAGTTGTAGCGATGGACCAATGCCCATAGGTCCACTCGGTCCGGCGGATTCAAGGCGTAGACGGTGCGTGGAAGGTTGCGTTCATCCTCGATGCTCGTGTACCGGCCGCTAATTCGATCCAGACGGTAGGCGGTGTCGAAGCCCAGCAAGTTCGTAAACGCCTGCCATTTGAGCACCCGGGCATCGATTTGCCACTCGTCGCCGCGCAGCGCGAAATCCGCTCGTTCGCCCGATGGAAAGGTGAACACGCCGTTGAACTGGTGATTGCCGATACGCGTGAGCTGCAGCTCTCCAGCAGGCTGTTCGGCACTCAAGCGCTGATAGGTGCGCAAATTGGCGGCGACGAGCACGGCGCCGCCCGCGATCAGCGCGAGCGTGAGGGCGGTCAAACCGTGGAGTAGCCCGCCGCCCACGCGGTGGCGCCGAAGTCTGCGTACCGCGGCGATGAAGAAGAGAACGGCGGTAAGCCCGAGGACGACGATCAGTGCATTGAATGTCATGGGCGGTGAGTTCAACGGGAGCCGGAACCGAACCTCATGGGACTAACAAAACACTCAGCTCGGTCCCGGTGTCTCGTTGCAGACGTCCTATTGTTTGCTGCGATTGCGCGCATTTGCAAGTATTGTGTTGCAGATGACGCAAACTTAAGCGCGCTGGCAGCGGTCCCTATCCGCCGCCGCGCATCGCGTCGGGCCGTGCGTCGCGGCGCATGCGCGTCGGGTCGCCATCTGGCGGTTCGTCGTCCGCGGGGCTTCTAAGTGTTGCGTCGCGGGCTTAATATTGCGGACTCTTCCGGTCCCTATCCAAACGATTGCTCGTACGACCAGTCGGCAACAGTGGGCTCGAGCAGTCGGTAAAAGGGTCTTTCAGGTCATGTGGATTGTTCAAGTTGCGCTGCGGCGGCCCTACACCTTCCTCGTGATGGCGCTGCTGATTCTCCTCGCGACGCCGCTGGTCCTGTTGAAGATGCCCACGGATATCTTTCCGGAAATCAACATCCCGGTCATCAGCATCATTTGGAACTATGGGGGATTGTCGGCCCAGGAAGTGGGCAGCCGCATTACGGCCGTCAATGAGCGGAGCCTGACCACCACCGTCAACGACATCGAGCACATCGAATCTCAGTCGCTGGCCGGCATCGCCATCATCAAGATCTTCTTTCAACCCACTGCCAACATTCCGACCGCCATCGCGCAGGTCGTCTCGCAGGAACAGTCGGTATTGCGGCAGATGCCGCCGGGGATTCTGCCGCCGCTGGTCATCAAGTACTCGGCCTCCAGCATACCGGTCATCCAACTGGGACTCTCCAGCGCCACCATGACCGAACAGGCGGTGTTGGATTCGGCGATCAACTTTCTGCGTCCCCGCATGGTGACCATTCCGGGGGTGGCCTCGCCGTGGCCCTATGGGGGCAAGCAGCGGGTCATCTCGGTCGATCTGGACACCAACGCATTGCTCGCCAAGGGATTGACCCCTACCGACGTGGTTGCCGCGGTGAATGCGCAGAATCTGGTGCTGCCGTCGGGCACGGCGAAAATCGGCAGCACCGAGTATGTGCTCGCCACGAATGCCTCGCCCGACACCATCGCCGGCCTCAACAGCATTCCGGTCACGACGCGCGGCGGGGCGACGACCTATCTGTCGGAAGTCGCGCACGTCCGCGACGGCTTCTCGCCGCAGACGAATATCGTGCGCGAGAATGGCCAACGCGGCGTGCTGATTTCCATCATCAAGAACGGCGGCGCGTCGACGCTGGACATCGTCAACGGGATATTCGCGCAGTTGCCGATCGTGTCGCAGATCTTGCCCAAGGACCTCAAGATAACGCCCCTGTTCGACCAGTCGGGCTTCGTGCGCGCGGCGATCAGCGGCGTAGTTCGCGAGGCATTGATCGCCGCGGCACTCACGGCCGCGCTGATCCTGCTGTTCCTCGGAAATTGGCGGAGCACCTGCATCATCGCGGTCTCGATTCCCTTGTCGATCCTGTCCTCGATCATCGCGCTCTATCTGGCGGGCGAGACCCTCAACATCATGACCTTGGGGGGGCTTGCGCTTGCGGTGGGCATCTTGGTCGACGATGCGACGGTGACCATCGAGAACATCGAACGCCATCTCCATCTCGGTTCGGACCTTCACAAGGCCATATTGGACGGCGCCGGCGAAATCGCCATTCCCGCGCTGGTTTCCACCCTATGCATCTGCATCGTGTTCGTGCCGATGTTCTTCCTGTCGGGCGTCGCGCGCTATCTGTTCGCCCCGCTGGCCGAAGCGGTGGTGTTTGCGATGTTGGCGTCCTACGTGCTGTCGCGGACGCTGGTCCCGACGTTGGTGATGTTGCTGATGGGGCACAAGGCCCCTGCGGCCGACGGTGAGCGTCCGAGCGCGCTGCGGCGCCTGAGCCGCGCCTTCGATGCGCGCTTCGAAAACCTGCGTTCCGGCTACACGGCGGTGCTCGATGCGGCCTTGACGGGCCGGCGCACATTCGCGGCTATTTTTTTGGGCTTTTGCGTGCTCTCGTGCGGCCTGGCATTCATCCTCGGCCGGGACTTCTTCCCAAGCGTCGATGCCGGGCAGATCCGTATGCACATGCGGTTGCCCACCGGGACCCGCATCGAGGAAACGGCCCGCGTGGCCGACGAAGTGGAAGGCGCGATTCGGACCCTGATTGCGCCGCGGGATCTCGGTACCGTCCTGGACAATCTGGGCCTGCCCAACAGCGGCATCAATCTGTCGTACAGCAATGCCGGTACCATTGCCGCACTGGACGGTGAAATACAGGTTTCGCTCAAGGACGGCCACCGAGCCACCGCATTCTATGTCGAGGAGATGCGCCGCGAGCTGCCGCGGCGGTTCCCGGGGGTGGAATTCTTTTTTCAACCCGCCGACATGGTGACGCAGATCTTGAACTTCGGGCTGCCGGCTGCGCTCGACGTGCAGATTACCGGCGCGGACGTGCGCGGCAACTATGAGATTGCCGCCAAGTTGATGAAGCAAATCCAAAAGGTACCGGGGACCGTCGATACGCATATCCACCAGCGCTTGGATTTACCGACGCTGTCATTGCACATGGATCGCAGTCAAATGCAGCAGCTCGGCCTGCGGGCATCCGACGTGACCCAGGATCTGTTGGTGTCGACTTCGGGTACGACGCAAACCTCGCCCGGATTTTGGCTCAATCCCGCCAATAACGTGGTCTACAACGTAACCGTGCAGTCTCCGCAGTATGCCGTCGACAGCCTCGACGCGCTGCTGCGCACGCCCGTGCGCGGGCCCGCAGCGGGCAGCCCGCAGCTGCTGAGCAATCTCGTGAGCGTCGCGCCGACCGAACAACTCGCGGTGGTCTCCCGTTATAACCTGGCGCCGGCGACCGACATCTACGTCAGCGTGGAAGGACGGGATCTGGGCAATGTGGCGGATGAGATCACGTCCCAGGTCGATGCCTTGCGCCTCCGGCTGCCGCGCGGCGCTCAAATCGCCGTTCACGGCCAAGCGCAGACCATGTCCGCCTCGTTCCTTCAGCTGGGCGTGGGTCTGGTGATGGCGGTGGTCATGGTCTACCTGTTGATCGTCGTCAATTTCCAGTCTTGGATAGACGCCTTCATCATCATCACGGCATTGCCAGCGGCCCTCGCCGGCATATGCTGGATGTTGCTCCTCACCGGCACCACGATGAGCGTGCCCGCACTGACCGGCGCCATCATGACCATGGGCGTTGCGACGGCCAACAGCATCTTGATCGTATCATTCGCACGCCAGCGGATGGGCGAGGGCCTCAACTCCATCCAGGCCGCACTCGATGCGGGAGCAACGCGCATCAGGCCGGTGTTGATGACGGCGCTCGCAATGATTATCGGCATGATCCCGATGGCGCTCGGATTGGGGGAAGCTGCGGAACAAAACGCTCCGCTCGGCCGCGCAGTCATCGGCGGCCTGCTGTTCGCCACCGTCTCTACCCTGTTGTTCGTGCCGGTGGTATTCGCCGGAATCCACGGACGCCTCGCTCTTCGCAAGAATGCGTTGCGCGAAGCCGTACCGAGTGCAGAAGGAAATTCGCCGCATGTCTGACGCACAACCACTCCGGGCCGTGAAGCGTGCCAAGTACGCCGCCACCGTCATCGGCGCCCTCTTGCTCGCGGGCGCCATCGTGGTGCTGGTGCTGCGCAGCTTTCATGCCCGTGCTTTGGAGCGCGCCACGGAGCTGCACGCTAGGCTGTACGTTGCAACGACGACGCCCAAGGCCAACAGCGAGGGTCTCCCGGTGACCTTGCCGGGCACGCTGCAGGGTGTCATCGAGGCGACCCTGTATGCCCGCAGCAGCGGCTATATCGTGCGATGGACCAAAGACATCGGTGCCTCCGTCAAAAAGGGCGACCTCCTGGCGGAAATCGCGGCGCCGGAAATCGACCAGCAGTTGAAGCAGGCGGAGGCGGCGCGCGCGCAGACGGCCGCCAGCGAAGCTCTGGCGAAGAGTACGGCGGCCCGCTGGCAAAACCTGCGCGAAAAAGACGCGGTCACGCAGCAGGACCTCGACGAGCGCTCGAGCGCCTACAACCAGGCGCGATCCGATCTGGCGGCCGCCGAAGCCAACGTCTCGCGTCTGCGCACTCTGCAGGGATTCAACCGAGTGGTGGCCCCTTTCGACGGGGTGGTGACCCGGCGCAACATCGATGTGGGGGACTTGGTCGATGCCGGGAGCAGCGGCACGGCGAGGGCGCTCTTTTCGGTGGCTCAGATCGATCCGCTGCGTTTGTACGTGTATGTGCCGCAAGCGTACGCGAATCGAGTCAAGGTCGGCGATGGCGTCACCGTGACCTTGGCGGAGCGCCTCGGCGAACAATATCACGGCACCATCGCGCGCACGGCCCGGGCAATCGATACCGCGACACGCACCATGCAGGTGGAAATCAGGATCCCGAATCCGAAGGGAGAGCTCATCCCCGGCTCCTACGTAACGGTCTTGTTGCCGATCATGGGCGACAGCACGGGGTTGGTCGTGCCCACCAATGCGTTGTTGTTCAGACCCAAGGGCAGCTACGTAGCAATTGTGGGCGCGCAAGGGCGCGTGCACTTGACCCTGGTAAAGCTGGGGACGGATTTTGGTACCACCGTGGAGGTGCTCAACGGACTGAATTCGAACGATCGAATCGTCATCAATCCGGCGGATTCGCTCGCCGAGGGCGACATCGTCTCGGTAGCGGGTGAAGCAGCCGATAACGCGCCGCCGGCGCTGCCGGGCGTGCCTCAGGAAAAGGGCTGAGCGCATGCGCGCGGCTCACCGGCGCATGCCCGCGGCACTGGGTTGGCTGGTGCTCACGACGGCAACCGGCTGTGCGGTCGGCCCCGATTATCATCGGCCTCCCGCCGACGTGCCGGGCTCGTGGCAAGTGTCGGAGCCGTGGCATGAGGCTGTGCCCGGCGACGCGACGCTCAAGGGCAACTGGTGGGAATTGTTCGCGGACCCGGCCCTCGATCCGCTGGTGGAGCGGGCGCTGCGGGCCAATCAAAATCTTCGAGTCGCCGCGGCGCGGCTCGAGCAGGCACGCAGTCAAGTGACCGTGGCCAGATCGTACCTCTATCCCGAAATCGGGGTGCAGGCGTCCGCAGCGCGCAGCAAGAGTTCCGCCAATCGCCCGGCGAGCGCCTACGGCACTCCCGTTCAATCGACGGTGCAGAACAACTTCACGTTGGGCCCCGTCGTCAGTTATGAACTCGACCTGTTCGGCCGGGTGCGGCGGCAACTGGAAGGCTATCGGGCTGCCGCGGAGCAGGCGGCGGCCGATTTCGAGAACACGCGTTTGATGCTCACCACGCAGCTGGCCAGCGACTATTTCACGCTGCGCGAACTGGACGCGGAGATCGACGTGGTCAACCATAGCTTGAGTCTCGAGCGGGATGCCCTCGAGTTCATTACGTCGCGGCACGATCTCGGGTATGCCACGGGATTGGATCTGGCGCAGCAACAGGCTTTGGTGGCGAGCAGCGCCGCGCAATTGGAGCTGCTGCAAGTACAGCGCGCGCAGAATGAGCATGCCATCGCAACCCTGGTGGGAACGCCTGCGCCCGGCTTCAGCATTGCGCGCGTCGTCTCCGCCGGCCGCCTCCCGGCGATACCGCTGGGTGTGCCGTCCGATCTGTTGCAGCGCCGGCCGGACGTGGCTTCGGCGGAGCGTGCGATGGCGGCTGCCAACGCGCGTGTCGGGATCGCGCGTGCGGCCTATTTCCCCGCCATCCAGCTGTTACCGCTGGTACCCAGCATCGGTTGGCAGAGTACAGCGGTAGCTTCATTGTTCGAGGCGCCGAGCCAGCTGTGGGCGGTCGGGCTTTCAGCGACGCAGACGCTGTTCGACGCCGGCCGCACGCGCGCCAACGTGCACATCGCCGAACAAGACTACGCGGCCGCGGTGTCGAACTATCGACAGACCGTGCTCAGCGCGATGGAGGAGGTGGAAAATGGGATTACCGGGCTGAGTTCCCTCGATCGGGCTGCGATGCAGGCCGACGCCAGCGTCGACAGCTCGCAGCGCGCCTTCGATATCGCCAACGAGCGCTACAAGGGGGGCGTGGCAGTCTATCTGGACGTACTCACGGCGCAGCAGGCGTTGCTCGGCAACCAGCGGCAAGCCGTGCAGATTCATGGCCAGCAATTCCTGACCACCGTCTATCTGGTCAAGGCGTTGGGAGGCGCGTGGCAGGAACTCTCGGTGAACGGCGTCGCGACCGGCCAGGCGCATTCAGCCGAGTGATGCTAGGAGCTAGCTCTTGGGTTTCTGCTGCTTCGACAAGGAGTCGATCGAGGCGGGCGGCGACAGGGCGTTCGACTGGATGAAATCGACCCCGAGCGCGGTGAGCCACTCTTGTTCCGCGGCGGTTTCGGTGCGCTTGGCCACGGTGTGCATGCCGAGTACGCGCGCCATCTGCACCACGGCAGTGATGGCGGCTTGGGAGAGTTTGTCGGAGCGCATTTTGGCCGTGATCTCGGACGCCAGTTTGATGTAGCGCACCGCCGGCAGCCGCAGCAGATCGAAACATTCGGTGCGCAGTCCGAAATCGTCGAGCACGATGGGGCAACCGAGCCGGTGCAGCGCGGCGGCGACTTCCGCCGCCTTATCGCCGAGATGCATGGCCGTAGCTACATCGATTTCGAATCCGATCATGGCCTTCGGCAGGGACGACTTCGCCAAACACAGATCGACGAATTTGATGAAGTGCTCGTCTCGCAGCGCGGTGCTCGTGAGATTGACCGAGAACATCACGGCTTTGGTCTGCCAAACATCCGGGTGATGCACCAGCCACCCGATGAGTTCGCTGACGACGCGACGGTCGATCATCGAGCCCAAGCCGTTTTCGACGGCAGCCTTGAGCATGGCCGGGGGCGCGGAATTCGGAGAGTCGTCGGATTTGGAGCGCAGCAGAACTTCGTAGCGCTTCAGTTGGCTGCCCTTGTTCAACGGAACCAAGCGCTGCACGTGGAGCGCGATGGGGCTGCGCCGCAAGGCTGCGTGCAGCCGATCGATTTCCGGGGGAACCGGCGCTGCTCGAGGGTTTTTCGGCGCCGCCGGATCCGGGGCCCGTGAGGCGAGCGGCGGCGCGGTGGGCTTAGGGAGCCGCACTGAATCCGCCAGCGACAATTCGACGGGCGCGGGCGCCGCGGATGCAGGACGAGCAGCAGCTTCAGATTGTGGCGCCGGCGCCGTGGCTTTAGGGGCCGGTGCGCGAACGGGAGCGGGGATGCGCCGCAGCAGCGAAGCCTCGTCGCCTTCGAGCGCCGAGATCTCGGTGTTGAACATCAATTCGATGTTCGGCGTCGCTTCGATGCGCTCGATGAGATAGCGCGACATGCTGGCGCCGAGACCGCCGCCGCGGATGATCATCAGCACCTTTTTCGCATGCCCCGACAGAAACACCGCCGCCTGCCCGGCCGAATTGCCGGCGCCGACCAGGGCCACCTCTTCGCCGGAGCAAAGACGCGCCTCCACGGGGGACGCCCAGTACCAGACGCCGCGCCCCTCGAACTTGTCGAGGTTCTCGATCTCCGGCCGGCGATAGCGCGCGCCGCTCGCCACCACCACTGCGCGCGAGCGCAGGGGATCACCGCCGTCGATCGCCACTGAAAATGCGCCGTCGCTGCGCGTACAGTCGAGCGACTCCACCGTCATCGGGATCATGATGTCGGCGCCGAATTTTTGCGCCTGGTTGTAGGCCCGCGCGGTCAGCGCCAGCCCGGAAATGCCGGTCGGAAAGCCGAGATAATTCTCGATCCGCGCGCTGGCGCCGGCCTGGCCTCCAAACGCCCGCGTATCGCAC
>JALYHU010000041.1 GCA_030776345.1 Pseudomonadota bacterium
GGCATCTCGGGTGCCGATCCGCAAATGGCTTCCGTGGGCAGCGCGGCCTGGGCGCGGTGGGTGGTGAACGGCGATGAACTGCGCGAGATCGACGATCGGGAGATCCCCGCGGGCTGGCCTTACGGACTGTTCGCGATCGGGGCGATGAAGCCCAACACCTTGCCCACCGATCCGAATGGCTTCGGTTCCGTGGAGTCTGCCGATGAGTTGAGCATGGCGTATCCATTGAACCGCGGACTTACGCAATGGGCTTTCAACTTGACACGGAATGTGGTCATTCCCGATACCCCGGAACTTGCCAAGCAGCGGGAGGCCTGGAAAGGTTATCCCAATGCTCAGCGTCCGCCCTTCGTGCTGCTCGGGGAAACCTTGGGCTCGGTCCGTTATTGGCACGGCCCGCGCCGCACCCAATGGGCGCGTGACTGGGTGAAGCTCTGGACCCGCGGCAAGGGCTCTTTCGTCATGACCAACATGGAAAGTCAGACCGCCGCCCGCCTCATGGATTCCTATACCAAGCTGGGGTTGGTCGATATAAAGCGGGTCATGGTGCTGCGCACCGCAAGCAATGCCTCAGGCCCGCCGCCCGGCGTCGATCCGCTGGCGAGCATTGGCGACGAAGCGCCGGGTCAAGTTGCCGCCTACGAGGCCAATTATCGTGTCGGCGCTCCGGTGGTCCACGAACTGCTGGGCAATTGGAACCGGTATGAGAATGCGGTCCCGCAGGCGGCGTTCGAGTGAGGCTAACTAAACTAGAACGTCGCGGCGTACTCGACCGGTTCCGTTTCCGCGATTGCCGAAGGTAGCTCGACGCCTTCGTAGATTTCGCTCAGCGTCAAACGCAGGTTGAGACACGACAATTCGACGAGGTCATCCGGCTGGTTCAGAATGTAACCTCCCCAGCCGTGATTCTCGCGGCGATAGAGCTCGACACGCAGGCGATCCTGATCGACGATGATGTAGTCGCGCAACGAAGGTAATGTCGCATAGCTCGCCCGCTTCTCCCGCCGGTCGATGCTCGCGGTCGAGGGTGACAGCACCTCGATGATGAGACAGGGGCTGGTGACGTAAAGCTCGTCCCGATCGTCCGGATCGCAGCAGGCGCTCACGTCGGGGTAATAATAACTGTTGCGGGCATCGACCTGGACCCTCATGTCGGAGCCGAATACCTGACAATGTTTCTGTTCTGCTGATGCATTGAGAGCCCGGCGGAGCAGATTACCCACGATCAGGTTGTGGCGCCGCGAAGCGCCCGACATGGCATAGACTTCCCCGTCCACATACTCGTGCTTGACGGGACTCTTCAGTTCCCACTCGAGGTACTCTGCAGGGCTACGTCGCGCTGGTTTGGGCTGCATGATTGCAGATCATAGACCTGCGTCGTTTCCCAGTCACGCGCAGCCTAGGGGCGCCTGAACCAAGTCCCAGTCGATAACGAGTCCTGAAACCGCTGTGACGGGCGTGCGGCCCCCTAACTCGTGAATGGAGGGGCGGGAAAATCTGTCGCCCTCCAAGCGATAGACCGTCAGCACCCGGTCGAGCGGATGGACCAACCAGACTTCAGGGACACGGGCACGCTCATACGCCGCGAGCTTGGTGGTTTGATCATGGGCCGCAGTGGTTGGCGAAAGCACTTCCACGACCCAATCCGGTGCGCCACGCATGCCGCGCTCATCGAGCTTGTCCCGATCGCACACAACCAAGAGGCCCGGCTGAACGACGGTATCGATCAGATCGTCCGCTTCGTCGCCCCGGGGAAGACGCACGTCGAAGGGTGCGAGATATGCTTCACAGGGCTTGCCTTCGAGGCTCCCGCGCACCTGATAAAACAACTCGCCAAGCAACCTTTGGTGCTGGCGCGACGGCGCAGGCGACATAAGATAAGCAATGCCATCTACCAGTTCGTAGCGCACTTCCTCGGGCCAATGGCGGTAATCGCCATAGGTATGGCGAAGAGCATCGCGTTGCGGCAGTCCCATGCTGGTCTCCAGAATCGTGCACCGGGATTATTGTAGCCTCATACGTCCTTCATTGCTGGCCGGCCGAAAATCACTTTCGCACGCCGCAGGAATTGTGGTTTCATGGGCCGCAATCGCGCCGGAGGGTTGAAGGTAGCCCGAACACCAGTACCCAACCCGCATGGACAACATTACCCAATCCTCCCTCATCGACGTCGGCGCGTTTGACCATGGAAGCTGTCATCGAGAGCGATTGCATTCCCCGCCGCAGACAGGCTGGCAGGGCCAGCTCGAACTCGGCTTTGGCCGTCGGGGCAATCAGACGGTGCTGGTTCGAAACCGACATCGGGGGCCGCTGCAGGTACAAAAGGCGTTGTACCCGGAAGGCCGGGATATCTGCCACATCGCGGTACTGCATCCCCCGGGCGGGGTTGCGGCGGGCGACGTACTTTGCGTCGACGCTTCGTTGGAAGACGGGTCGCGCGCGCTGATCACGACTCCGGGAGCCACGAAATGGTATCGTTCCGAGGGCGAGCGCGCGCAACAGCAGGTGCGCGTCGCGCTCGAGGGCGATGCGATCCTGGAGTGGCTGCCGCGCGAGAACATCTTGTTCGACGGCGCGAATGTTTCCCTGGAACTCGACGTGGACATGTCGGCGCACGCGACGTATTTTGGCTGGGACATCTTCAGTTTCGGCAGACGAGCATCGGGTGAATCATGGCGTCGCGGTACATTGCGCATGCGCACGTCCATCCGGCGGGCCGGGCGCCTGATATGGTCGGAAGCCGCCAACGTCGATGCGCAGTCGGAGTTTGCGAAGTCCCTGGCGGGGTTGTCGGGCTTTACGGTCTGCGGCACGTTCATGATTGCCGCATGCGATTTAGACGCAGCGCGGCTCAGCGCCTGCCGCGACGTGGAGCCGCCGCTCGCCGAATCGATGGTGGGTATTACGCGGGTACCCGGCGTGATGATCGCACGCTATCTTGGCGATTCCACGGAGGACGCGCTGCGGTGGTTCACCCGTGTATGGGCCGTCCTTCGTCCGGCGCTGCTTGGCAAAGCAATTTGCCCACCCCGGGTATGGGCGTGTTAGCGGATCTTAAAGAGAGTTTGCTGCCATGGAATTGACGTCACGAGAGAAAGACAAGCTGCTGCTGTTCACCGCGTCTCTGTTGGCGGAGCGAAGACGCGCCCGCGGGTTGAAACTCAATTACCCCGAAGCCGTGGCACTGATCTCGGCCGCAATTCTGGAGGGCGCGCGCGAAGGCAAGACGGTTGCGGAATTGATGAGTTACGGCAGTACCGTCATTTCGCGGGCGGAGGTCATGGACGGCATTGCGGAGATGATTCCGGAAATACAAGTCGAGGCCACCTTTCCCGACGGCACGAAACTCGTGACCGTACACCAGCCCATCGTTTGACCGGAGCCGCCAACATGATCCCAGGCGAAATAATCCCAGGCGAAATGATTCCAGGCGAAGTGATCGCGGCACCGGGGGAAATCGAAATCAACGCCGGGCGCGCCACCATCGATGTGCACGTCGAGAATACGGGTGATCGGCCCATTCAGGTGGGATCGCACTATCATTTTTTCGAAGTCAATTCGAGCCTGCGATTCGATCGGGCGCCGACTCGGGGCTACCGCTTGGACATTCCCGCAGGCACTGCGGTGCGCTTCGAACCCGGGCAAGGACGCTCCATCCGATTGGTGGAATATGCCGGGCTGAGGCGGGTCTTTGGGTTCCAGGGCAAAGTGATGGGGGACCTTTGAATGCCCGCAAAAATATCGCGGCAAGCCTATGCGGAGATGTTCGGACCTACGGTTGGAGACCGGGTCCGGCTCGCCGATACGGCGCTGTTCATCGAAGTCGAGAAAGACCTCACCGTGTATGGCGAGGAGGTCAAGTTTGGCGGCGGCAAGGTGATCCGAGACGGCATGGGGCAAGGACAGTCGTTGAGCGAGGCGGTGGCCGACACGGTCATCACCAACGCGCTCATCGTCGACCACTGGGGAATCGTCAAAGCCGATGTCGGCTTGAAAAGCGGCAACATATGGGCCATCGGCAAGGCCGGTAATCCCGACATCCAACCCCAGGTGACCATTCCCATCGGTGCGGCCACCGAGATTATCGCGGGCGAGGGCATGATTCTGACGGCCGGCGGGATCGATACGCACATTCATTTCATCTGCCCGCAGCAAATAGACGAGGCGCTGAATTCGGGTGTGACCACGATGATCGGCGGCGGCACGGGACCCGCCGCCGGCACCAAGGCCACGACCTGCACGCCGGGACCCTGGCATATTCACAGCATGCTGCTCAGTGCCGAAGCCTTCCCGATGAATCTCGGTTTCCTCGGCAAAGGCAATGTCAGCATGCCGGAACCGGCGCGCGAGCAAATTCGCGCGGGCGCCGTGGGATTGAAGCTGCATGAAGATTGGGGTACGACTCCGGCGGCGATCGACAATTGTCTACGCGTCGCGGATGAGATGGATGTTCAGGTAGCCATCCATACCGATACCTTGAACGAGTCCGGCTATCTCGAAGCGACTCTGGCCGCGATCGCGGGGCGAACCATCCATACATTTCATACGGAAGGCGCGGGCGGCGGCCACGCTCCCGACATCATCAAAGCGGCTTCCCATGACAATGTCCTGCCGAGTTCCACCAATCCCACGCGCCCTTACACCATCAACACCATCGACGAACATCTGGACATGCTGATGGTCTGCCACCATTTGGACCCTGCGATTGCGGAGGACATCGCGTTTGCGGAATCGCGCATCCGGCGAGAGACCATTGCCGCGGAGGACATCCTCCATGACATCGGCGCCTTCTCGATGATGTCGTCCGATTCACAGGCCATGGGGCGAGTGGGCGAAGTCATCATCCGAACCTGGCAGACCGCCCACAAGATGCGCGAGCAGCGCGGCTCGTTGGCGGGCGATCCGGCCCGGCACGACAATTTTCGCATCAAGCGCTATATCGCGAAGTACACCATCAACCCGGCCATCACGCACGGCGTCTCGCACTTGGTGGGTTCGATCGAGGTGGGCAAGCTCGCGGATCTGGTGCTGTGGAAACCCGCATTCTTTGCCGTCAAGCCCAGTCTCATCATCAAGGGCGGCATGATCGCGGCGGCCCCGATGGGCGATCCGAATGCTTCGATTCCGACACCGCAACCATCGCACTACCGCCCGATGTTCGGCGCCTTCGGCCGCGCCATCGAAAAGTCGGTGACGTTCGTCTCGGGCGCGTCGCTGCAGGACGCCGAGTTTGCCGCGTTGAATTTGCGCAAGCGCATCGAACCGGTGCGGGCAACCCGTCACGTGCGCAAGTCGCACATGATTCACAACGATGCACGGCCCACCATAGAGGTCGATCCCGAGACCTATGCGGTGCGCGCCGACGGTGAATTGTTGACGTGCGAACCGGCCGCGAGTCTGCCGCTGACGCAGCGTTATTTTCTGTTCTAGGGAGCACCTGTCATGCGACACGCAACGCGGCCATGCACGTGAGCACCGGAAACGAGCCCTGCGACACGGTCAGATTGACCTTCGAGGCCCGCTGCAAAAGCCGTCTGCTGCTGCGGCTCGATAGTGGTGAAACCGCTGCCTTGATCGTGGAGCGAGGCCGATTGCTGCGCGGCGGCGACGTGGTACGGACCGAGGATGGCCGGAACATAGAGATCATTGCGGTGGAGGAAGCACTCCTCGAAGCCCTGAGCGAAGACCCCGTCGCGCTCGCCAAGGCGGCATACCATTTGGGCAATCGGCACGTCGCGGTGCAAGTGATGTCCGGTCGGTTGCGGTTCCTCAACGATCATGTGCTCGGTGAGATGGTCAAGGGCCTGGGCTTGCAGGTGGTGCCGGTGCTTGCGGTGTTCGACCCCGAGGGAGGCGCCTATGGACACCATCACGCGCACGGCAGCCAGATACCGCTGGCGCGGCCGAAGATTCACGAGTTTCACGGGTGAAACCCATCGCGCTCACGAGGTTGCTGCAGTTGGGAAGCCAAGCCCTGCCCATAGGCGGGTACAGCCACTCGCACGGCTTGGAGTCCGCCATCGAGAGCAAGCTGGTTACCGATGAAGCCTCGGTATTGCGATGGATAGCGAACGTTTTGCGGTTTTCGATTTATAGCTTCGAGGTGCCCTGTCTACTCGCGCTGAACGAGGCCTGGTTGGCACAGGGTTATGCCCGCGTGGAGGCAGCGAATGACGAGTTCCTCGCCACGCGCGAATCGGCGGAATTGCGAGCGGGGACGGTGCAGATGGGATTCTCGATGCGTGCACTGCTCTATGTTCTACCTGATCTGCCGGCCCGCATCGTCGACACCCTGCGCGCGATGCACGAGCCGAGTTTGCCCTGCGTCTGGAGTGCGGCCACCACCGCTTGGGCGATCGAGCCGCGCGACTCCGTCATCGCGTACGTATGGTCTTGGGCGGAAAATCAGGTGTTGGCCGCTGTCAAAACCCTGCCCATGGGACAGTCGGCCGGACAACGGATATTGCTGAAACTCGGCCAATCGATTGCGGCGAACTCGGAGAAGCAGGGGGTGACGATGGATGACCGTTCGAATTTTGCGCCGGCGCTCGCCATCTTGTGCGCGCAGCACGAGACCCAGTATTCCCGCTTGTTCAGGTCCTGACATGGTTCAGACACACTCTCCGCTGCGGGTTGGGATCGGCGGCCCCGTGGGCTCGGGGAAAACTGCGCTCACGCTCGCGTTGTGCCGGGCCATGCGCGAGCGCTACGAGCTGGCCGTCGTCACCAACGACATCTACACCGAGGAGGACGCGCAGTTCCTGGTGCGCAACGAGGCCTTGCCGGCCGATCGAATCCTGGGCGTGGAAACCGGCGGCTGCCCGCATACGGCGATACGCGAGGACGCTTCGATCAATCTGGAGGCGGTGTCGCGTTTGAGTGCGCGATTCCCCGGGCTGAACGTCATTTTCGTCGAAAGCGGCGGCGACAATCTGGCCGCGACCTTCAGTCCGGAACTTTCCGATTTGACGCTTTACGTGATCGACGTCGCTGCCGGGGACAAGATTCCGCGCAAAGGGGGACCGGGAATCACCAAATCCGATCTGCTCATCATCAACAAGATCGACCTCGCGCCCATGGTCGGCGCCTCGCTCGAGGTGATGGATCGCGACGCGCGACGTATGCGCGGGGAGCGGCCGTTCGTGTTCACGAATTTGAAGACGGGCCAGGGATTGGCGACGGTAATCGACTTCGTGGAGCGCGAGGGGTTGCTTGCTGTATCCTGAGGGTGAGGCTGGAGATCGGCACGAAGGTTACCGAGCGCAATGCCACTGCTCGGGTACATACAGGAGATGAATGATGCGCATTGTTAGCTTCCTGATTGGGGCCGCGTTTTTGGGCGCGATGCCCGCGATGACGGCACCGGTCTCCGCCGAAAAACTCTCACCCGAACGGCATCGGGCAGCGCACGATATGTTCGAACACCTGGTGAATATTCCGACCGTGTTCGGCCGCGGCAAGGTGCCGACATTGGCGAATTATCTGGCCGATCAATACAAGGCGGTCGGTTTTCCGGCTGACGATGTTCAGGTGATTCCCTATGACAGCACCGATCCCGTCGGTCACGTAACCGAAAAAACTGCCGCACTGATAGTCCGCTGGCGCGCATCCGGCAAGGCGAAGGGCAAGCCGATCATGTTGATGGGGCACATGGATGTGGTAGAAGCCAAACGGGAGGACTCGACCACCGATCCATTCGTTCTGACCGAGCGGGATGGTTACTATTATGGACGCGGCACCATCGACATGAAGGATGGCCTCGTCGGCATAACACAAGCGATATTCGACCTCAGAGTCGCTGGTTTCAAGCCGACACGCGATATCGTGGTGTTCTTTACCGGCGACGAGGAAACCCACGGCATAGGTGCCGAGAAGGGCGCGACCGAGTGGAAGAAGGACCTCAATGTCGAATATGGCCTGAATGCCGATGGCGGCGGCGGTGGCTTCTTTCCCGACGGGCGGCCTGCCAGCTTCCTGATGCAAACGGCGGAAAAGACATTCGCGGGATATACGTTGACCGTTCGCAACCGCGGCGGGCATTCGTCGAAGCCACGCAAGGACAACGCCATTTACAGCCTCGCCCATGCGTTGGAAAAGATCGAGGCGCACCGCTTTGAACCCATGCTGAGTGAAACCACGCGGGCCTATTTCAGCGAGAGGCAGAAACAGGAGAAAGGCGCGCTGGGCGATGCGATGCGGGCTTGGCTGGCGAACCCGGCGGACGGTGCCGCCGCAGACGCCATCGAGGCCGATGAAAGCGAAGTCGGTTTGACCCGCACTCGCTGTGTGCCAACCCGGCTATTTGCCGGCCATGCCGACAATGCATTGCCGCAACTGGCGACGGCGATGATCAATTGTCGTATCTTCCCGGGTATCGATCCCAATGATGTACAAAAAGACTTGGCCGCCATCGTGGCCGATCCTGAGGTCGTCGTGTCGCGCAATGACAATTACAGCGCGTCGCTGTCCTCACCCCTGCGTCCCGATGTGACTGCAGCTTTTACCAAAGCCGTCCACACGCTGCATCCGGGAGCGCCGGTCTCGCCAGAAATGTCCACGGGGGCAAGCGATGCCCGCCCATTCCGGGTCGCAGGTATTCCTATTTATGGGACCAACGGCGCATGGGTCGTGGTGCCGGTCGATTTCCGCGCCCACGGCAAAGATGAGCGGCTGCCGGTGAAAGCGTTAGATGACAATGTTGTACATTGGAAGATTCTCGTAACGGAACTCGCTGGAAAATAATCGGCGAAGGCTGCCGACAAACGCTCCCTTCAGGCCCTCCAGAAATGCCGTTCGGGAGGACCGACTACACCGGCATTCTTGGCCATATGTGCGGCCAAGGCGGGCGAATCGAAGAACGCTGTTGCACGGGCGATATCACTAACCGCCCACAGGAGCAGCAGGTTGTTCGGATCATCATCCAGCTGCAGCACCGCGAGGTCTGTCAGGCCAGCGCCCTTCCTGTCGGCCGCATCCATCGCATATGCCTTGAGAGCCGTCTCATAGTCACGAACAGTCAGCGTCATCGTTGCGTAATTGCTGGCGGACCCGCGATTGTATTCACCGTGTCGAAACCTCAGTCTGGGTGTTCCGATGATGCCCGCCGATTTCATAGTGGAAGCTAAATCCGGTGACGCAGCAAATGCCTTGGCGCGACCGATATCGCTTACCCCGAGCATGAGTGCCACGAGATTGGCGTTGTCGTGCTCGCGCAAAACGTGGATGTCGGTGAGGCCATAACCGTCAGGTAGTTCGCCATGTTGTTCTCCGGCTCTTGGTTGTTGTTAGAGGGCCCCGCCTTTACGATAGATCAAATATGCCGCCAGCGCATCCAAAACCACTGAAATATTAGTTTACGAATGGATGCATCGATGTCATTTGGGGATTCAGCAGCGAGGCGAACCCTCGTATGGCTAGTCGTTGGCCTGGCTCACGCCTGGTTGATCGCCGCATTGCTGCTATCCAGTGCACGACCGGCTCGCGAGTGGAGAAACCCCATCTCCTCCCTGGCATTGCTGCAATTCCCGAATGACTCCGCGAGGATTGACACCACGAAAGTCACTGTTCGTATAGAGGCAGGCCGTCCGATTATCCACCGGGAATTACAGGTGCCGCGGCTCCCGGTCGACAACGATGCCATCACGCTGTCTCCCCCCGACCAGCAGCAACAACACATCGACTGGGATCGCGAATCCGCGCTCGCCGCGCAATCAAGCGTCGTCCAAGCGGCAAAGGAAAGGAACTACCGCGACCTATCGGGCTTGACGCCCGAGCAGCTCGCTTGGGTCAAGAAGAACCACGTAGAACCCATGCCGGGATTCAAGTGGAACCGGAACAACCGTGGCGAGATGTTGCGGCACGGTATCGTCAAGCTAAACGATTACTGCGTCCTCATTGTCGTCATACCATTTTGCCGGTTTGGCGGCAAAATTCAGTACAGTGACGATCTCTTCAAAGATATGCATGATCCCAAGTCTCCGGATCAGTGACATCGTCGTGAATCGGTGTCTCGCCCCGACAGCCGGCAATGCGGATGCCAAAGTGATCGCCTCTTACCTGATGTTCGCGATGTGAGCTAGACTCTGGGAAGCATCAGATCAAGGAAGATGACGCATGATCAAGGCGCAATCGCTGTTCCGTTTATCCAGATCCTTGCTGATTGGGTTAGCGGCGATCCTGTGTAACGGATGCGCTACCGATGGGGCTCGGCAACAGGCAGCCTACGATCGTAAGATCCAGCGTACTGAGCAGTTATTGATCGCGGCAGGAGATGCCGATTCCCTTGCGGCGGCGGCAATGTTGAGCGTAGGGCCCACGTTCGACCCATCGCGGCGTTTGACCTTGGCCGCACGCGCCATCGCGAAAGCGCCCGATCGTCCTGACCTAATTTGGCTAAACGTTCGGCTATGCGTTCAAGTCGATACTTGCAACCCTGAGCCGCTAGAGGCGCACCTACGCGCGTTGGATCCCGGCAACGGAGCCGCTTGGTTCGACTCGTTCTGGCGCGCCGGACGTCGCAATGATGTGGCAGCGATGCGCCAGGACCTGTCGGCCATCGCAACGTCCAGATCGTTCGATACGTATTGGAATGCAACGATCTCTCACATTACAAACGCTATAGTGAAAACCCATACGATGGATTTACCAACTGCGTTAGTTGCCACCATCGGCGTGGCGTCGGCAACGGACGTTCCGCCTTACCAGGCGATTCTGAACGCGTGCAAGGGGGAGTCACTAAAGGACCCGGATAGGCTCAATATTTGCCGACAAGTATCGACGGTCATGCGCGGTGGGGATACCTATATCACCGAAATGATCGGCATCGCCATCGCGAAGCGGGCGTGGCCGGAAGGCAGTCCAGCGTACGTCGATGCCGTCAGCGCCCGACGCGTAGGCCACTATCGAATGGACGCGGATGCAAAACCTAGTCTCCGTCGCTTTTTGTTCTCTGGATTCGCGGCGAAGCGCCTGCAACTGATGATGGAAAAAACGTCGGAACAGGAGGTCATTTTGGCTGAAATATGGAACGCCGGGTGGAGCCCCGAGCCCCCTTCTGACTACAGCGACGGATCAAGCGGATCCTAGCGTCGGCCGTACTCACCTGTGTGTGTTCGCTGCTGCCTAGTTTGAGTCGTCAGTTGCCGTCCCGTCTGTTTCGTCGTCCTGTCGCTGCAGGGCCCACGCGCGACTTTCACTAGCCAATCTGTCTACGAACCACCGTGGCGGCGATTTTCACTTCGTTGCAGCGGCGTCCGCAGCTTTTTCGGCAGCCTGCGCTTTCGGACCTTCATGTTCTTTGGCCAGAACTTTGCCGGTACCGGCATCCACTGCAACCTCGACGATTGACTTTCTGCCGGGGATTTGGATGTCGAAGCTATAAATTAGGCATCCACCCTCGGCCTCGAGTTCACCGCTGGCAACGGACGCCGACTTGATATTCACCGCTTTCAGCGCGGTACTCTCTGCATCCGCTCGGCTCACCTTGGCAAGAGTCGGAAGATCGGCATCCGCCATGCTCTTTTTTGGGTGAATGGTACATGGCAAACCCGCGGCGGTTGCGCCGATGGAAGTCAATAACATGGTTGCAACGATGAGCCCTTTCATAAGATGTCCTTTGGAACGTAGCGAAGGGGTCTGTGGCGACGATCAAGTCCCCGCTACGATACGGCCTCCTTGACCCATCACCCCTCAATTAGCAATTTTACCCTGTGCATAAAGTTAGTCCTGTACGTTACCGCACGGACGACCACGTCTCGAACAAGGCCCAATGAGATTGCCGTCCCAGGCTCCCGACGAGGGGCAGCGGGGTCGATCAAGCGAGATTTGCACGAAGAGGATCAGTGGCTCAGAGAAATCGAGTGGAATCGAGCATCACCAGAAGAAAGTTCCTTGCGCAAGCCTCTGCGCTTGGCACCTTCACGGGAGTAGCAATGACAACGGCGGCCTGCGCGCCGAACGACCACTTCGAGTCGGCTGCTCGGGAGCTGCGCCACCCTCTTGGCCAATCGACGGAACCTGTGGCGCTCCTGCGAGAGATCGTGCGCTGCGCTATATTGGCCCCCAACGGACACAATACGCAGCCGTGGATGTTCGCTTTGTCGCCAGACCTCATTTCCATCAGACCTGATTTCTCTCGCCGCACGCCCGTCGTCGATCCCGATGATCATCATGTTTGGGTGAGTTTGGGTTGCGCGGCCGAAAATATCGTCATCGCCGCCGCCGCGCTTGGCAAGCACGCTGACGTTCAAGTCGACTCGCACGAAATTCGAGTCTCGTTCGACAGTGGACCACCCGCGACCTCGCCGTTAGTTGAGGCGATTTTCCAGCGCCAGTGCACTCGCGCCGAGTACGATGGCCAGCCGCTCGCGAACGACATTCTCCGGGACTTGGAGCGTGCCGCCGATCGCAGCGGCGTGCGAGTAATCCTTCTGACGGAGCGCGCCAAGATCGAAGGCGTGATCGAGTATGTCACGCAAGCAAACAGTGCGCAGATGCGCGACCCGGCTTTCATATCCGAGTTGAAACACTGGATTCGCTTCGACGATTCCCAAGCGATTGCCTCCGGCGATGGATTGGCGGCGCGATCGTCCGGCACTCCGACCTCCCCGCCTTGGGTTGGCGGGGCGCTTTTCAGTTGGTTTTTCCGCGAGAAATCCGAGAACGATCGGTACGCGAAGCAGCTTCGCTCATCCGCTGCGGTTGCGGTATTTATCGGCGCGCGTAGCGATCCGGCCAGCTGGTTCGAAGTCGGGCGGGCTTACGAGCACTTCGCGCTAGCCGCTACCGCACTTGGCATACGTACCGCATTTGTCAATCAGCCGATTGAGGTCCCTGCCGTGCGTTCGTCTTTCTCCGGATGGCTTGGGACCGGTACGCAGCGTCCAGACTTGGTCGTGCGGCTCGGCCGCGGCCCGCAGCTCCCCTATTCATTGCGGCGGCCGGTCGCCGCGGTCATCGGGTGATGTGAGCGAGCGGGGACGGTGAGCGAAATGAACTGGATCGCTCTTCTCGTGATCGTCGCGTCCGCCGCAACAATTGCCGTGATCTTCGTTTACGGAGCCCGCCGCTGGAAGTCAGGTACGCAGACGCTGCGCGCCAGGCTGGACCTTGCGCGGCGTCCAATCGGGACCAGGACGTATGACCCAAGCGAGTTAATCGGCTTGCCTGAACCAGTTCAGCGGTACTTCAGGGCTGCGCTCAGCGGCGGGCAACAAGTCGTCGCCGCCGTCAACGTCGAGCACAGCGGCACGTTCAATCAGGGCGGTGCCCGCGAGCGATGGAAACCGTTCGTTTCGACCCAGCGAGTCGTCACCCAGCGGCCGGGCTTCGACTGGGATGCCCGAATAGCGATCATGCCCGGTGTGGCGGTATGTGTGCATGACGGATACATCGAGGGAGAAGGGCTTCTGCACGCGGCCCTGTTCGGACTGGTGCCGCTCGCGGACTTGGGCGGTTCGCCGGCGTTAGCTCAGGGCGAACTGATGCGCTTCTTGGCAGAAGCCGCCTGGTATCCGACGGCTTTGCTTCCGAGCCAAGGAGTCCAATGGACGGGCGTCAACGACAAATCCGCGATGGCCACATTGAAAGACGGAGATAACGAGGTGACCTTGCTGTTCCGATTCAATGAACACGATCTGATCGAATCGTTCCATTCCGAGGGGCGCGGGGCTATGGTCGGCAAGGACATCGTGATGGTCCCTTGGGAAGGCCAGATGTCTAACTACCAAACGCACAGCGGCATGACCGTGCCGTTCATCGGAGAGGTGGCGTGGGTGAGGCCCGAAGGGCGCCAACCCTACTGGCGAGGGCTTATCACCAGTCTGCGTTATGAGTTTGCGGAGGCTGGCAGCTGATAGCCAACGTGATATGGTCTTCTACCCCCGAAGGAGTTGCCAATGTCTCGCATCCGGGTCCAACCACTGGGTCGTCTGGCTGTCGCCGCGGCGATCGTAGGCTGCGCCTCCTTCGCTTACGCCCAGGGTAGTTCCCGTGGCCCGGCACAGTCCGAGGCGGGGGAGGGGCTGCACACCATCGACAATCCGGGCGGAGGTCAGGTTGTCTATGGCACGCTGACGGGCCAGTCGTCGCTCTCGACCGCCATGGTCTTCATGCTCCGCCAGGTTCATGGGCATTTCGGGGACCGTCCGCAGATTGGCAAGTTTTTCCAGACGCATGGCGGCGACTCGGTTGCCACCTTCTTTACTCTGACCGCGAAGAATCAGGGCAACAAGCCCATCGCCGGGTTGATCATCGTCAACATGCCGGCGGGTGCCACGCCTACCGCCGCGGTGCTCTATGACGACCCAAGTCGCTTCACCAAGACTGAGCCTGTGATGCTCGGGAAGTTGAACGAGGCCATGCGAACGAACGCAGGGCCATCTGCACAGCCCTCGAGTAGCAACACGCCTGCGCCGCAGCTTCGCATGACTTCCGGCGGAGACCACAGTGCGGGGATCGGGCTTGCCCCCGGCTGGCGGCTTACTGCCGTCTCTGGCGGCATGCTCACAGCCGAAGGGCCTAACGGCGAGATGATCAGTCTCGGCATTATTTATCAAGGCATCCGGGATCCCCGAAGCATGCAGAACCAGCCGATGCCTTATGGCGGCATTGGCGGTGGTCATCGCCCTGTTATGTGCCCTTATGGCGGGGACGTCTTCCAGGGCTATACCTGTGTCATCAACCAGATGCGGCAGAACAAGGGGCTGCAAGCGGCCTCGTTCAAACTCTCCACTTTCCAACGCCTTGCTTCCAACCAGCAGGAACAGCAGGTCATCCAGGCCATCTTCGAGATGGATCTGCACGATGGCAAGGGGCCACGCAAAGCGAGCGCCCGCATTGGCGAAATGCACTTCGCCAACAGCCCGACTTGGGAACTTACCGTGAATGGCTCCAACGCGCCCGAGACTGTCTTCGAAGAGGTCAACCCCACGATTATGGCGATGGTGCATAGTTTCAGCGTGGACCATGCCGTCATCCAGCGGGAAACGGCGGCTGTCATCGACAACATTCATGCCATCGGTGCGGCCTCCACCGCGCAGGCCAGGGCCGCTGATCAAAGGCGTGAGGCCAGCAGCGCGGCTTTCAATAATCACATGAATGCGATCAATCAAAACAGCGGCGACTTCAATTCGCACATGGATGACCTTGACCGTTCCAGCAAGGCTTTTCAGGACTACACGCTGGACCGCTCGGTTGTCCGAGACAACGATTTGTCCGAGCGCGGCACGGTCAATAATGGCTATGCCGACTCGCTGGTGCGGGCCAATCCCGATCGTTTCGAAATTGTTCCCAACCAGAATCTCATCAAAGGGCTGGACTACTAAGCCCTACGTTGCACCGGGACCGTTTTTAGAGCCTCGCCGCACCGCGAGCGGGACTCGCGCGCGGATTGAGTATGCATCCTCGATCAGCTAGACTAGGTCTAGTCTAAACGAGGCTTATGCCATGAAATCGGTCAATATCTACGAGGCCAAGACCCAACTTTCTCGGTTGGTCGACAAGGCGGCGGCCGGTGAAGACGTAGTGGTCAGTCGGAATGGCAAGCCGCTCGTACGCATCACCCAGCTGGAAGGAGCTGGGAAACGTCAAATAAAATTCGGCGTTTTGAAGGGCAGGGTAAAAATCTCTGCGGACTTCGATGCCCCTCTACCCGATAGCGTATTGGCCGGTTTCGAGGGGCGCTGATGCGCCTTCTGATCGATACCCATGTCTTTTTGTGGGCGGTACAGGGTAGCGCGTCCCTCAAAGCCGACGCCCGCCGGATCATGACGGAGGCAGAGCAAATCTATGTCTCAGCAGCGTCGATATGGGAAATTGCGATCAAGGCGAGGCTCGGTAAGATCGAGGTAGACCCGAAAGCATTGGTCGAGGCAATCAGCGGGAGCGGATTTTTTGAACTACCCGTGCGGGGGACGCACGCGGCAGGGGTCGCCGAACTGCCATTGTTGCACTCAGACCCGTTCGATCGAGTTCTCCTTGCCCAGGCGATAGCAGAGCCGCTCAAGCTCTTGACAGCAGATCCTGTGCTTGCTCAATACAGCGATCTCGTCACGCTCATCTGACCCAAGCGTTGCCACCGAGCGATCGCCTAGGCCGGCTATGTCCGATCGTAGACCGATACATCGTCGTACTTTCCGCCGCCGGCATGCGTGCCTTTCTGCTTGTAGGTCAGCGTCTTGCCGTCTTTCGACACGGTACGGACGGCCGAACTGACGAGCGCCCCTCCTTTCGTCTGATTGCTGCGTACGGTCAAAGAGTCCACTCTAGTCACTGAAACCATATCGAAGTCAGGATTGCCGCTGACGGGATAGGGTTTCCCGTCTGCATTGAAGGTCAGGGTGGTCGTGGATTGCTTGCCGTCCGCCGCCGTCGTTATCACCGTGAGCGCGGTGCCCCGCGCCGATTCAACGTAACTTCGCGTCTGGCTCTTGGGCGCCGGCCCAGGAGAGAACGTGGACTTCGCGAGGTTCAATTTCCACGTACCGATTGCAGGATCCGCGGCAAGCGCCGCATTCCCGAACGCAAAGATGGCTACGGCGAAAAGAGTTTTGGCTATGGTTTGCATTGGTTCCCCCGAAAATTCGATATTGGCGGCGCCCCGCCCCAGCGTGCGGTCGCGTTGCGGTCCGAGCATGCGCTTCTGACGAGGCGATCTCAACCGCAATGTGGCCACCGGGCGACCGCGGCAAATTGCTTCGAGGGAAGGACGTCGTTTGCCCTTTCCATGGGTCCGCTCTGAACTAGAATGGCATCGAGCCGGCCCTCCCCGGGTCGACCGGACAGACCGGGACCGCGGTGACCTCTTGGTCAAAGGAGATCTGTATGGTGGATAAAACTTGCGACATCGGTTTGATCGGCCTCGCCGTGATGGGCCAGAACCTGGTGCTGAACATGAACGACCACGGCTACAAGGTCGCGGTATTCAATAGGACGGTATCGAAGGTCGACGAGTTCATCAACCATCAAGCCAAGGGTACCAACGTCGTCGGCGCCCATAGTGTCGAAGACATGTGCCGCCTGTTGAAGACACCGCGCCGCGTGATGATGATGGTGAAGGCGGGTCAGGCCGTCGATCAAACCATCGAGCAAATCGTGCCGCATCTGGAGAAGGGCGACATCATCGTCGACGGCGGCAATTCGCTCTACACGGATTCCGAGCGCCGCACCAAGGATCTGGCCGAGAAAGGAATACTATTCATCGGCACCGGTGTGTCGGGCGGCGAAGAGGGTGCTCGGCATGGTCCATCCATCATGCCCGGCGGCAACCCCGAAGCGTGGCCCCACGTCAAAGATATCCTTCGCTCGATTGCTGCCAAGGCGGTGGACGGCTCCCCGTGCTGCGATTGGGTGGGCGAGGGGGGTGCCGGTCACTACGTCAAGATGGTTCACAACGGTATCGAATATGGCGACATGCAGCTCATCGGCGAGGCCTATCAGATGCTGAAGGACGGTCTCGGTCTCGTCCCGGATGAACTGGCCGACATATTTGCGCAGTGGAACAAGGGCGAGCTGAACAGCTACCTCATCGAGATCACGGCCTTGATTTTCGCCAAAAAGGACCAGGACGGCCAGCCGATCATCCAAAACATCCTCGATACGGCGGGTCAAAAAGGAACGGGCAAGTGGACCGCTGTCTCGGCGCTCGAGCTGGGGATGCCCGTCACGTTGATCGGCGAAAGCGTATTCGCGCGGTGTCTTTCGGCGCTCAAGGAAGAGCGCATGCGGGCGTCGAAGATATTGCAGGGGCCGGGGCCGGCCAGGACTATCGACGAGTCGAAGAAGGAGTTCGTGGAAGCCGTTCGCTGCGCACTGTACTGCTCCAAGAGGATCAGCTACGCCCAGGGTTACATGCTGCTTCGCGCCGCAGAAAAGGAACGCGGCTGGACTCTGAACATGGGGGGAATCGCGCTCATGTGGAGCGGCGGCTGCATCATTCGGTCGGTGTTTCTCGGGGACATCAAAAAGGCATTCGACAAGAGTGCCAAACTTGAAAACCTGCTGATGGATGACTTCTTCTCCAGCGCGCTCAACAAGTACCAGGTGAGTTGGCGCAAGGCGCTGGTCCATGCCATCGAGCTTGGCATCCCCACGCCCGCGTTCTCTACGGCCCTGGCGTTCTACGACGGCTATCGGGCGCAACGGTTGCCGGCAAACCTTCTGCAGGCGCAGCGCGACTACTTTGGTGCGCACACCTATGAGCGCGTCGATAAACCGCGCGGGCAGTTCTTCCACACCGACTGGACCGGTCATGGTGGGTCGGTGGCCTCCTCGAGCTACAACGCTTAGTGCAGGGCGGCGTTCGGCGGTGTGCCGCCGACGGGATCGGCGGGGCACTGCGCGAGGCGCGCGGAATGCAGCCGCGCGAAATTCTAACCGCTCGAGAATCCGATTCGCGCGTGACTACCGTCGCAGAAAGGCTTGGTCTGGCTGCCGCCGCAGCGGCACAGACGCGTGTTGGTCACGCGCGCAACCACGCGGCCGGTACCGCTGATGATTTCGAGATTTCCGCGAATTCGCAACGGTCCGTTCATCTCGGGCGAGATTCGCAGCGGCCCGGCCCGCTCCGGCAACATGTCCACGCTGGTACTGGCCGGCTCGCCGGTCGCCGTAAAATCAGCGTGATGGTGAGACCCGTCGCAGAGCGGCTTGTTCTTCGATGCGCCACACCGGCAAAGAGTGGCTCGATAACCCGTTGCCAGTCCCTCGAGTTCGATATCGCCGCGGAACGCGTACGGCCCGGCTTCGCGAATCGATGCAAGGTTTACGGGGGGCGCCGATTCATTCGGCCGGCCGTCGGTGCGCTGATAGCGGATCGCCCCCGAGGGGCACGCATGCGCGATGTCGACCAGCCGTTCCGGATCCATGGCGTCCGGATGAATCCATGGCCCCTGCACATTGGCCAGAAATACCGCGGGTGCGCCGGTCACGCAAAAACGTGAATGAATGCAGCGGCGAGCTTCGAAGAGGAGAGTCAAATGCCGACCCGGCACCGTCTCGAGGCCGTTCGCGTCAGTGGCAGTGGGGGTGCCCGCTGCGTCCGTCGCCGCCGCGTCGGTCGCCGGTGCAGACGCCGCGGGATCGAAGCTGCGGCTCGCCCGGGCGGCGAGCGCGGTAAGTTGTTGTGATGCTCGAGCGGTCCGCGGATCCTGCGACGTATTCAACGCCTGGGCCGCGGCCGCAAACTGCGCGAAGCGTTCGATGAAAAATCGGCGCGCGGCCGGGCCTTGGGGCAGGCCTGCGGTGTCGCGCAATGCGGTGAAGGACATACCGGCGTGACACTCGGGATTCGAGGGTCCCGCCGGCAAGCGCGCGGCGCGCTCCGCCAGCGGAACCACCGACTGCATCAACCCGATGCCAAGATCGACGGCCAATCCTTTTTCATCGTCGGGACGTTTGATCGAGTAGGAGTAGCCCAGCAGCCGGAGCATCAGACCGTACGCTGCATTGGCAAGATCGACGATTGCGCTCGCTTCGGCATCCTCCAGCCACACCCGCCCTTCGGGACGGGGAGGACGGCGCAGCACGGGATTGGTGGCCACCGGCAGCGCGGGCGCGAATCCGGCGTTTTGCGCGAGCAACTCGCAATACTCGCTGCGGATGGCGACGAACTTTTGGAAATGCGAATCTCGGCTATGTTCCGGTGCGCCTTCTCCTTGCGCGACGATGGCATCGAACGCGGCCAGCGCGGTCTTCAAACAAATCACCGGTTTGACGCCATTCAAGTCGAGCTCGTTCGGGGAAAGCTGCAACGCCGGATCGCCGCAGAACGCCGCCGGTTCACCGACCTGCGCCACGAGTTCGCGCAACCCCGCCGCGAGCGACGCGTAAAATTCTCCCACCGTGGCGTAATCCCAGGCATGCGGCGTCAACCGCGGCGTATTCACGCCGCGAACGAAAGGCCGCTCATACGCATAGGTTTCACCGTCGCGTTCCGTGGACTCGGCAGGCCGTTCGAGAAAAATGAAATGCTGCAGCGTCGCTAGATTGAACGGAGCCAGCTTGACCACGACCCCGGCGGGCAGGTAGCCCGGGTCGAGGGGAAAATTCCCGCGACCAAAGCGCGGCGCTCCGCCAATGGCCGAAGTGATATTCCACACCGCCGCCAAGTGACCCATCTCTTCAATGGCAATATCGATGATGACACGGCGCCAGCGTTGCACCGCGGCCGCCTCCGCGGCCGTCAGCCCCTCCGATTCCCCGTCTTTGATACTGAATGCAGCATACAGGTACGTGCACATCAGATTGTGTTCGAGTTCCGAGGCCTCGTAGAGCGAGTGCAACAGCTGCTCGCGGTCGGGCGCCATGCCGGGTGCTGTAATGTCCATCGGATTCCCGCCGGATCGGATCGTTGGCGTTAGTCTAGCGCGTTACGAACCGATATAGGCGATGCGCCAGATCGAATTCGAGCCGTCGTCCGTTACCAACAGCGAACCATCCGCGGCCGTGGCGATGCCGACCGGCCGTCCCCAGACTTGGCCATTCGCCAACACGAATCCGGTTAGAAAATCTTGGTACTCGCCGCTCGCCTCGGCCGTCCGATGGCGAGGTACGCGTATCACTTCGTAGCCGGTGCGGACCGCCTTGTTCCACGAGCCGTGCTCGGTTGCAAAGATGTCGCCGGAGTACTCGTTCGGAAACTGAGTACCCTCGTAAAAGGTGATCTGCAACGACGCGTTGTGCGGCTGCAGAAGAACATCGGGCACGATGGCCTGGTTCCGCAACTCAGGATGCTTGCCGGCGTGGCGCGGATCCGGGTGCGCACCGATGTACCACCATGGCCACCCGTAGAAGCCGTGTTCGCGGACCGATGTAATGTAATCGGGCACCAAGTTGTCGCCCAGGCCGTCGCGTTCATTCACCGTGCACCAAAGCCGGCCATCGCGGGGATCGATCGCGAGGCCCGAGGGGTTACGTATGCCGGAGGCGAAGATTCGCATGTGCGAGCCGTCGGGGTCGAAGGCCAGAATGTTGGCGCGGTGCTGCTCGCCGGGCGTGACGTCGGGATCATCGGCATTCGAGGCCGATCCGACGGCGACGTAGAGCGTCTTGTCGTCGAGCGAGAAGCGGATGTCCCGAGTCCAGTGGCCCCCGCCGTGCGGCAATTCGATGAGGCGTTCGCCCGCACCCGCGGCCTGCAAGGCACCGTTGCGGTAGGGAAACCGGATGACGGCATCGGTGCTGCCGACGTACACCCAGCGCGGATCCGCGCCGCTGGGGTAGAACGCGATCCCGTACGGGTGGTTGAGCTTCGCCGCGAACACCGACGAACTCGCAGGCTTGCCGTTCACGGTCCCGTGGAAGATTCTGATCTGACCCGCGCCGGTTTCCGCGACGAAAATATCGCCATTGGGCGCGGTGCGAATGACGCGCGGCATTGCCAGACCTTCCGCGTACAGGTTTACCTGAAAGCCCGGCGGTGCCTTGGGCCACGCGTCGCGCGGGCGAGCCACGACGCCCGGCGCATTGCTGGCGGACCCGGTCGCGAAAGGCGGCGGGAGATCGTCAGCCGTGATCTTATGTACGGTACCGGGCTCTTCGTAACGGAAGTCGGTGAAGGGGGCCGGCGGTGGCGGCGCTGTGGATGCGAGGGTGCCCCCATTCGATTCGGCCCGTGCCGCCGGCGCGGATTGCAATGTCTTGATATACGTCACGATCTGCCAGCGCTGCTGCTCGGGAAGCGAGGCCCACGCGGGCATCCCGTCATTGACGCTGCCCGTGGTAATGAACCAGAAGACTTCGCCGTCGGATGCGGATTGCACCACACTGTGTGCCAGCGGCGGTATGTTGCCGGAGCCCTCGGCGCTTCGGCCGTGGCAGGCCGCGCAGTGCTCAGCGTACAGGCCCCCGCCGGCCGCGGCGGCTTTTGCGTTTTGCGCGTACGGGTTGACCAAGCGACTCGCCGACGCCGGCGCATGGTGGAAGGGCGGGTCGGCGCTACCGCGCAGCTCCCACAGAAAAAAGACGCCGGCGGTGGCGAGCACCAGCGGCGCGCGCGCCCGCACCCAGCGAAGTGACTGAGTCAACATGCAGGGATTGAAGCGCTCACGCATCGAGGCGTCAAGTAAACGCCGTTCACGAGGCAGCCGTACGGCTCAGCGCCGCGGGCCCATGTTGCCGCGCACGCCGTCCCACCATCCTTGCGCGACCGCCAGAATCTTTCGAAGCTTGTCGTGTTCGAAAAATGCGATCCGTTTACACAACCGGAAGCAGCGCACGACGCTCTTCCACTGCCACGGGCCACCCCCTGCGGTCCCATACTCGCGCAGCAGCACGGTATTGTTCCGCGCGATGTAGTAGCGCCTGTCGGGCGAATGGTTGGTGGTCCATTTTCTCTCCCACAACATCTTGTGCGCAGTCGGTGCGCCGACGGTGTGGGACATCAGGGGCCGGCGAGTCTGGACGATACGGTAGCCCGCGGCGCGCGCCCGCATGCAGAACTCGATATCCACGTAGTCGATGAAGAAATCCTCGCGGAAAGGCCCGACGGCGGTGTACGCCGGCAGCCAGAGCAGCGATCCCGAGGTGATGACGGACTCTACTTCTTCCCAATGCTCGCCCCGCGCATCGAGGCGAAGCGCCTCATCCGATCGCCCCTTCGTGTCCCTGAAACGCGATCCGACAATCGCCACTCGATCTGGCGTCGGGCACGACGCGTGCGCCGCCAACAACCGTTCGACCATGTCGGAATCGACTTGCGTGTCCTGATCCAAGAGAATCGCCCAAGAATATCCGTCCGCCAGCGCGCGTCGAATACCGATGTTGAGCGCTCGTGCAATCCCGAGATTGTTGAAGTTGCAAATGACCGTGAGCGCCGGCAGGGCGCACAGCTCGCGCAGCATGGACAAGTGCGCATCCGTCGAACCGTTGTCGACGATGACCGTCGAGCCGACCTGCGGCAGGATGCTGCTCAGGCGATCGGGAAAGGCGCCGTCCGGGTGATAGGTAACCAGTACGGCGCACACCTGTGTATTGGCGGCAGGCCGCTCGTTTGTCATATCACTCCCAGGGTACGCGATTGCAACGGCGCCGGCGCCGATTTGCGCGCTGCATCACATATGATAACTTGGTCGCGGACGATCCTCCGCAGCCAGAATATAGTCCTCGCCCTTTGTGCGAGGAAGTACGCGATGTCGACACTGCCCGAGGACCAAGCCAAGGCCTACATGGTGAAGCTGCTCACGGCCATGTCTCGCGCCGGGGGGTCGGATCTGTTCATCTCGAATGATTTTCCGCCGAGCATGAAGGCGCACGGCACGATGCAGCCCATGGCATCGCAAAGGCTGTCCCCGGAGGTGGCCAAACAACTCGCGTTGTCATTGATGAACGAGCGCCAGCGCAGCGAGTTCAGCAAGGAACTGGAATGCAATTTCGCGGTTTCGATTCCCGGGGTTGCGCGATTTCGCGTCAATGTGTTCGTGCAGCAACAGCACACCGGCATGGTGATTCGAACCATCCCCGAGGAGATTCCGAGTTTTACGAAACTCGCCCTACCGGAAATCCTCAAAGAAATCGTCATGGCCAAGCGCGGCTTGGTCCTGGTCGTGGGCGCCACGGGCTCCGGCAAATCGACGTCTCTGGCGGCGATGATCGACCATCGCAACAGCTCATCCCCGGGACACATCATCACCGTGGAAGATCCGGTGGAATTCGTCCATAAGTCGAAACAATCCCTGATCACGCACCGCGAAGTCGGAATCGACACGCACTCCTGGCATCACGCTCTCAAGAATACGCTGCGGCAGGCGCCCGACGTGATCCTGATCGGTGAAATTCGCGAAGCAGAAACCATGGAGCACGCCATCGCGTTCGCAGAAACCGGGCACTTGTGCTTGGGAACGCTGCACGCGAACAGCGCCAACCAAACCATCGACCGCATCATCAATTTCTTTCCCGAAGAGCGTCGCAAGCAATTGCTGATGGACCTTTCCGGCAATTTGCGGGCGATCGTTTCTCAGCGCCTCATCCGAACCAGCGACGGCAAAGGGCGAAGAGCCGCCATGGAAGTGCTCATCAACACGCCGATCATCGCGGAAAAGATCCTCAAAGGAGAGTTCCACGAGCTCAAGGCGCTCATGGGCAAATCGCGCGAGCTCGGCATGCGAACCTTCGATTGGTCCTTGTTCGAACTATTCAACGAAGGCGAGATTGCTTACGAGGAGGCCATTCGCAACGCAGACTCGGCCAACGAACTGAGGCTGAACATCAAGCTCAACGGGACCCGCCAGCCGGCTGAAGCCGGCAGCCGCCCGGTTCACGCGCAATCCGCCAGCTCGCCCTCTTTGGGATGATCCGTGAACATTGCGTCGCCCGCGGCGATTTCCCGGCCCATCATCATGACTTTCTGCCAGTCGTCGATGGATAAGAAGTCGCGTTCCTGCGATGCCTTGCGCACCACCTCCAGGAAGGCGCGCTGGTTGGCGGCGGCGGTGCCGTAGTACGTCTCGAGCAGCTTCATGCGAAGGTCGCGCCGCTGCGGATCGCGATCGATTGCCGCCTTGAGAACGTCGACGATATTCGTTCGCCGCTCCGTTACTACCACGTGATCGTTGAGTTTGCTCGGCATGTGAACGTGTTGTACGGTTGCGTCCAAATCGAGCAGGTTGTAGTCGAGCACCACGCTGTCGGCGGCTGCGCCAAGGCCGGCCGGCGCGCCCGCAGCGCCCGCTTGCGGCGCGGCGTCGCCGAC
>JALYHU010000042.1 GCA_030776345.1 Pseudomonadota bacterium
CGTCGAACGGGGTTTGAGGATCCTGCGCGGTGATTTTCAGAGTGACGACTTGCCAGCCGGCATCGAGGTGCAGCGGCTCATCGAGGCGGCTGCGGCTTTGGAAGCCGCGCGCATCGACTCTGAAGGGTGAACTGGTACTCGAGCGCGGTGTCCCTACGGTCAAGGTCACGGGAAGCTTACTGTCCACGCGAAGCAGTGCCGTTACCGAGTAGTCTCCCGCCTCGGGTGCAAAAACCTTCCAGTGCAGCGCCTGGTCGTCGCTTTGCCAGTGCACGACCTCGGTCTTCAAGTGACTGAGCGGCGATTCCAGCATGAACTCGCCGGTGCGGTCCGCATCGGCGCCCGACAGCACATTGACACCGGCGGGATTGATCTTGCCCGTGGGGACATACGGAAAGCGCGCCGCGGGGGTCCCGGTCCCTGCCTCTGGGGACGCGGGCGCCGGCAACGACAGGAGTCCCGCGGCCGCGATGAACGCCGCTGCACAGCCGGCGCGAATCAGCATATCTGCACGCAGGGAATGCCGAGCAGGGCGCCGAGCTTGTGCAGTCGGTCCGCGAGGTGACCCACACCCACCGCACAATGATGGGCGGGACCTTCGGCGTTCCAGGCATCGATGAATCGGCGCGCCTCGAGCGGAAAGCGGTACCGGCTATTGGTGTTGCCGATTTGCAGTATGGGACCCACTACGGATTCTCCTTGTGCACAGAGAAGCATGAGGCTGCCGTCGCGCTCCGCCACCGACAGCAGGGTGACCGGTCCGTGACGCACCGACATTTCGACACTCAAACCCGAGCCGACCTTGCCGTGGTACAGCTGCAGCGGTTTGACCTTGGTCTTGCCTTGGGCAATGCGGGTATGACCCGGGCCGTCATGTCCCATCAACACCACGTCGTTTTCGAAGTCGACCGCGTAGTACTCGGTGAATGAGCCGCCGGCACCGAAAGCATCCATGATCTTCATGGCTTGAGCGTTCTTCACTTCATATTCGCCGGCGACGGGGATTCCGCGGCTCGTCAACAGCGAGCAGCCCAAAATCACCGAACTTATCAGATCCTCATGCTCATGGCCGGGAACGGACTCGTAGTAGTACGCGAGCGAACCCAATCGATGGCGCTCGACCAGCCGATCGAGCGCGAGGGAGGTCCGTGCCGAGCGCATCAACTCGTGCGCGTCGCAGTCCGATTCCACATCGAAGACCGTACGAAAATGCGCGACGCGCTCCACTGCCTCTGCGTCGCCGACCTCGCGCCGCAGTGCCGCCAATTCGTCGATTTCGAGTACTTCGACGTGGCCGCCGAAAACCACGCACTGTTGAGTAAGGTCGGTCGAGATGTCGAGCATGCCGTTGTAATACCGCCCCATGACGCCCAGTCGATTGTGAGCCATCGTATGCACCACGCGCGCGGCGTCGATCCAACCGGCGATTTCGCGGCCCACATACTTCTCGTCATCGAGCACGCCGGTGACTTGATGGAAGGGAATTTTGGCGCGTCGGAAGACGTTCGCGATTTCGGGCACGGGACATGCCGAGCAGAACGCGAGCCACTCGCCGGTCATGCGGGTCCTGTCCCCGAGGGCATTGAAGCGGGCGTAGTCGATGGCGGCGGCGGGTTGTAAATTGAGCACGATCACGGGCACTCTGGCGCGCTGCACGGCGGGCAGTACGGTGGACGACAAGGCGTACGTCGTGACATACAAGAACACGAGGTCCACATCGGCGCGCCGCAAGGCGTGGCCGGCGGCAAGGGACTTCTCGGGCGTATCGATCAGGCCTAGATTGACCACCTCGACATCGCTGCGGCCCAAGCGCGCCGCGACCCTGGCGAGATATCCCTTCAGCCGCTCCTCCAGGCCGGCGAACTGCGGCCAATAGGTGTCGAGTCCGATACCGAACAGACCCACCGTGAGTTTGGGTGTCGCCTGGTCCATGTCTATACGATGCCGCTGCCGCTCTGTTTGACGGGGGGACGGGATTTCGCGACCGCGGTGCGATAACCGCTTGTCCGGTAGGCCGCCAGCGGATCGATGGCCGCTCCCGAGCGCTGGCGGGCGCGGGCGAGTATCGGCGTGACATCGGTTCTGAACGCGAGCTTCAGCGCCTGGGCCGCCATCAACACGTCGTTCGTCTCCTGGAATTGTGCGAGCGCGTCGCGGTCCACCAGGAGCGCTTGGGCATACGCCCGGGTAAGTTCCACGGCGCTCGTCATCAGGCTTTCGATAGGATCGGTGACGTTGTGGGATTGATCCAGCATATGGGCGGGCCGAAAATCCGGGACGTTGCGCCATTGCGCATCCACGAGTTCGTTGAATACCAGGAACAGCCGATAGGGGTCGATGGAACCCGCATCGAGGTCATCGTCGCCATACTTCGAATCATTGAAGTGAAATCCGCCGAGCCGCCGCGCGTGCACCAGCCGGGCGACTATCATTTCGATGTTGACGTTGGGAGCGTGATGGCCCAGGTCGACGAGACAGTACGCTTGCGGCCCCAGAGTCTGCGCCGCCATGAGTGAGCTGCCCCAATCCTGGATCACGGTGGCGTAAAACGCCGGTTCGTACATCTTGTGCTCGATGAGCAGCCGCCAATCAGGTGGCAGACCGCGGTAGATTTGCGCCGCACTGTCCAGGTAACGCTCGAAGGCACGGGCCAAGTGCTGCTGGCCGGGGAAATTGGCACCGTCGCCGATCCACAGCGTCAGCGCCTTGGAACCGAGAATGCCGCCGATGCGGATACACTCCAGATTGTGCTCGACGGCCTGCCGGCGGACGGCGGGGTCGCTGTGAGTGAGGCTGCCGAACTTATAGGAATGCGGCTGCTGCGCCTGGTCCTGGAAGGTGTTGGAATTGACGGCGTCGAAGCCCAATCCCAGCATGCGAGCCCGCTCGCGCAACTCGGCATAGTCGGTGGTGCGGTCCCACGGCAGATGCAGCGAGACGGTGGGCGTGACGCCGGTCAGCGCTTGAATCACGGAGCAATCCTCGAGTTTTTCGAAGATGTTTCGCGGCTCGCCCGGTCCGGGGAAACGGGCAAATCGCGTGCCGCCGGTACCGACGCCCCAAGAGGGTATTGCCACCGCGAAGTGTTGCACCGCCGCCGTAATGGCCTCGATGGCGATGCCGCGACGCCGCAGCTGAGTGGACAACGCGCCGTAGTCGGCCTCGAGCGCGTCCGCGAGCGGTGCATTGGCGTTGGCGATGCTATCGGCGGTGAGCGGTGCTGTCATGGCGGGCCCTCAACGGGTGAACGAGGACGCATTGCCGGCGTCCACATTCAAGACATTCCCCGTGGATTTTGCGGATAAATCGGATGCGAAGAAATACACCGATTCGGCGACGTCCTCGGGGTACACGTCGCGCTTCAGCATGCTGCGCGCCCGGTAGAACGCCTCGAGTTCATCTTCTTTGAGTTTGTAGGCCCCCGCCCGTTCGGCACGCCATTCGCCCGTCCATATCTTCGAGCCGCGCAGCACCGCGTCCGGATTGACGACGTTGACGCGGATTCCATGCGCAGCACCTTCGAGCGCGAGACACCGGGCGAGATGCAGTTCTGCCGCTTTCGCGGTGCAATACGCCGATGCGTTCGCCGAGGCCGCGAGCGCATTCTTGCTCCCCACGAACACGATACTCCCGGGCAGTTTCTGTTGCAGCAAAATCCGATAGGCGCTGCGGCTGACCAGGAAGTAGCCGGTGGCCAGCACGGCGATGTTCTTGTTCCACAAATCCAGGCTGGTGTCCTCGAAGGGCGCCGACGAGGCGATGCCGGCGTTCGAAACCAAAATGTCGAGGCCGCCGAAATTTTGCACGATTCGCCCGAGCGCCTCGATCACCGCCGCTTCGTTGGTGACATCGACGTGCACGGTGTCGACCACGTCGGTACCGAAGGCTGTGCGCAATCCCGCAGCCGCGGTCGCCAACGCATCGCGATCGATATCCGCCAACACGATGCAGGCGCCTTCGGCGAGTAGCCGTCGACAAACCGCAAGACCGATTCCACCGGCACCCCCGGTCACGAGTCCGATGCGGCCTGCCAGGCTCTTGGGCTTCGGCATCCGCTGCAGCTTGGCTTCCTCCAGCAGCCAATATTCGATGTCGAAAGCTTCCTGTTCGGGCAATCCGACATAGGTGTCCACGCCCGCCGCGCCGCGCATGACGTTGATGGCGTTCACGTAGAACTCGCCCGCGATACGGGCGGTGGCCTTGTCCTTGGCGAAGGTCAACATGCCGACGCCCGGGATGAGGTACACCACCGCGTTCGGATCGCGCATGGCAGGGCTCGTCGGCCGGCGGCAGCGTTGATAGTAGGCGCTGTACGCCTCCCGATAGTCGCTCAATGATCGATCCAATCCGCCCAGCAATTTCTCCACGTCCGGCTGAGCGGGGTCGAAGTCGAGCACCAAGGGGCGGATCTTGGTGCGCAGGAAGTGATCCGGGCAGGAAGTGCCGAGCGCGGCCAATTCCTCCAGGCGGGCACTGCATACGAATTCGAGCACCGCCGCGCTCGCATCGAAGTGGCCGACCTTCAGTTCGTCGGTGCTGATCTTGCCCCGTAGGGCTGGGGCGAGGGCCGCCACGACGGCAGCTCGCTCGAGGGCGGCCAACGGCTCACAAACCGCTCCGCCGAACGCGGGCTTCGTGTTGTGCGCCGCGAGCCAGTCGGTGGCCTGTTGAATGGTTCGAAGCGTAGTCTCATAACATTCTTTGGCCGAGTCTCCCCAGGTGAACAACCCATGTGCCTCCAGTACGATGCCTTGGAGATGCGGGTGGGCCTCGATATGCGCTTGCAATCGAAGGCCGAGATCGAAGCCCGGGCGTTGCCACGGCAGCCAGCCGATCGCGCCGCCGAAAATCAGCGCGGTCAATTCGCGGCTGCGCCGCGTCGCCGCGATGGCGATAACGGCGTCCGGGTGCATGTGGTCGACGTGTGCATGCGGAATGAAGGCATGCAGCGGCGTGTCGATGCTCGCTGCCCGGGCGTTCAAATTGAACGTGCAGTGCGGCAAATATCCCACCATGTCGTCCTCGTGCGCGATCCCGCGGTAGCGGTTCTTGAGCGCCTCGAGCTTTTCGAGATACAGGGTCGAGAAACCGTCCAGTCGCATGCTGCCGAGATCGCCGCCCGAGCCTTTCACCCACAATACGGCGTTCGCGACACCGGTGAGGGGGTCGGGCATTGTAATCTTGGCGGAGGTGTTACCGCCGCCGAAGTTGGTAATCCGCCGGTCGCTCCCCAACAGATTCGACCGATACAGCAGCAATTCCTCGGGACGCAGGTTCGCCGCCACGCTGTCGTTCCAACGGTGCTCGAGACGAGCCGCCGGCGCAGCCGGCTCGTGGCGTAAGACGGTACCCATATATTCGACTCCCCGATTCTTCGACGCGCGGCTTTGATCCGTGCCGCATGGCGCCAAATGTCGCACACAGATCAATCAAAAACAATCACTATCGGTTTTTCACGATCATACAGCCCACGCCGTATACTCGCTCAACCGACAAGCTGTGGAATCCACCAATGATTGAAGCCGAGCGCCACCGTCTGATACGAAAGCTCGTCGATGAGCGATCCATCGTCAGCCTGATCGATCTGGTCGAGATCCTCGGAGCGTCCGAGGCGACGGTGCGGCGCGACATAGGCGCCATGGCGGAACGCGGCGAAATCACTCGGATTCGCGGGGGCGCCGAATCCGTGCGGCCGAGGCACGAAGTTCATCTGGTGGGATCCCCGTTCGTTTTGAGCCGCAGCGTGGCAGCGGCGGAGAAGCGGGCTATCGCTCGCGCGGCGGCCCGGCTGATCGATCCGGGCGACAGCTTGATCATCACCGGCGGTACCACGACCTACGCGATGGTCGAGTTCCTGCCGCCGGAGAACCTGGACATCCTGACAAACTCCATTCCCATCGTGACGCAGCTGCTCTCGACCAGCCGCAATCGCGTCACCGTTCCCGGCGGCACGATATACCGTGAGCAGAACATCGTGCTGAGCCCGTTCGAGAACGATGCCAGCAGTCATTTTTGGGCGAAAACGCTGTTCACGGGATGTTTCGGGCTGAATCGCTTCGGCATCATGGAGGCTGATCCGCTGATCGTGCAGTCACAGACGCGGCTGCTGGCCCGGTGCGAGCAATTGGTCGTCATGGCCGACAGCCGAAAATTGCGGCAGCGTTCCTCCATCATCGTCGCCGGGCTCGCGCGCATGACGGCATTGGTGACCGACGCCGGGGCCAGCGAGGCGGACCTCGAACCGTTTCGCGCGGCCGGCGTGAAGGTCATCCGGGTGGCGGTGGAGAGCGAGGATCATCTGGCAGATACCGGCTAGGCGGGAGTGGCGACCAACGGGCCCTGATGCTCCCCAGGTTGAGCCGAGCGGGGTCTTGCCCGATGTCCAGAACGCCTGCAGCCAGGTGCAAATCGATGCTCTTTATCTACGATCGTCAATTATCGATAATGATTGATATTGATTCAAAGCACTCCTTTTCAGATCCGAGACCCGCTGCGGCGCGGTCGGCGCTGCGTCACGCCTCGAGCAGTGGGGAAGGCGATGATCATGCGGAAAGCCGGTAGAATTCTCGCAAAATACGCGAGTGATGACGTGGCCGCCATGCTGCGTCTGCGATTACAGGGCAGCCGGCCTTGAGCGATTTTTTTTATAGAATCACCTTTTTATGATTGCAATTAATCGAAGTTGCACGTAAATTATTTCTGCGAAGTAAATTATTTCTGCGAATAAGAACTGACAATCAACTCGGGGGAATCAAAAAATGAGTCTGCTACGATCTGGGCGTGCGCCCGTTAGCCACCGCCTCTCCGCCACCGCTCGCCGCAATGATGATGACCAGCCGGGCGCAATACCTATCGTAGGCACCGGGGCAACGGCGCCGAGTGCGCTCACGCTTGCGATTGCTTTGGTGCTCGCCAACTCGGCCGGTGCGGCCGCCGACCCAACTGCCGGGCCGTCCGATGCCGTGTCCGGCGAGAGCAATACCCTGGCTGAAATCCAGGTCACCGGCATCCGCAAGAGCTTGGTCGACGCGCTGAACGCGAAGCGAAGCTCGTCCGAAATCGTCGACGCCATCGCCGCGGAAGATATCGGCAAGTTCCCCGAGCAGAATCTCGCCGAGTCACTGCAGCGCATCACCGGCGTGCAAATTCAGCGCACCAGCGGCGAAGGCCAGTATGTCAGCATTCGTGGCCTCGATCCGAAGTTCGCGTTAGTACAACTCGATGGACGCGAGTTGCCGGCCGTGCCGTCAATCAGCGGCACCCGGCCCTTCGATTACGGCATCCTGGCGGCTGAGTTCGTCAATTCGGTCGAAGTGTTCAAGACTCCTTCCGCCGACCTGGCCGAAGGCGGATTGTCCGGCACCGTGAACGTGCGCAGCGTCGATCCAGACACCCTCAAAGGACGCCAATTCACGGTGGTCGCCAAGGGGGTGGACGACCTCGGCTCGGGGAAGCGCGACCCGCACCTGACCGCGCTGTATACGGACAAGCTATTGGATGGGCACCTGGGAGTCATGGTGGGCGTCGATTACTACAAGAGCCACTACCAGTTCGACGACTACCTTGCCTACGGCATGGAGCCGTACGTGGGAGCCACCGGATCCGGTACCAACGGTCTCGTGCAGAACTGGAACCGCGGGGGCGATCAGACCACGCCCTATCTGTTCGACAATGCGCAGAGCCTGGGCCAGTACCAGGGCGAGCGGCTGCGCGACACGTATGTCGGCGGGCTCACTTTTCGGGTGAACGACTCGCTCGAGTTCTACACGCAAGCGTTCTACGCCATGAAGCACAACGACTATCAGTGGTACTATGAGCAACCGCGCTACACGAACCCCAACGCGGCGAATTCCGTGCTGTCGACGGTGCTGGCCAGCTCCCCGCCGAACCTGCTCAAGACCGTGAGCGAGACCAACGTCGACTACCGCAATAACTGGCGCCCCGATTATCTGCGCACGAGCCTGTCGAATTATGCGGGCGGAGTCAATTTCGACCTCGATCAGTTCAAGTTCAACGTCGATGTGTACACGGCCGACGCCAAGCAGAAAGAAACCAACTTTTCGTTCGATCCCATCGCACGGGCGAGCGTCACCTCCACCATCAGCGGCGGTCCTGCAGTGGTCACGTTCAACCCGGGCTTCGATCCGCTCAACCCCGCGAACTATGTCGGGATCGGCGCGGATGGTGCCATTGCACAACCCAGCGAGGATAAGATCTCCGCGATTTCATTGAAGGGCTCCTATGAATTCGGCAACGACTGGCTGACCCGCTTGGAATTCGGCGGCCGATTCTCTCGCAACGAGGACTCGACGCAGCCGAACTCGCTCTTGGTGAGCGCCAAAACTCTCGCCGGCTTGCTCGGTGCCGCCTACGATCCAACGGTCGAAGGGGGTTCGTTCAGCGCGGCTCCCTACCTGATGCAGCGCACGTTCAGTTTCTTCGGCAGCAGCATTACCGCCCTGGGCTCCAATACCGGTGCGCTGCTCGCGAAGGTGCCGCTGAGCACCTTGCTGGCATCGACACCCATCACGCAAAATCTCGCGGGCTCGTACGACATCCTCGAGAAGGATGCATCCGGATTCTTGCGCGTGGATTTTCAAGCACCGGGCCTGCCGCTGAAGGGCAACGTCGGGGTGCGGTTCGTGTCGACCCGGCAGACGTCCAATGGCTACTCGCCGGATTTGACCAAGATTCAATACGACAATCAGGGATCGACTACCATCATACCCACCACGACGGCGGTGTCCGTCATGCATGACTATACGAACGTCCTGCCGAGCTTGAACTTGACCTACACGATCTCGCCCACCCTGATCGCGCGCTTTGCGGCGGCAAAGACCATGACTCGGCCCGATCTGTCCTCGATCGCGCCGAACACCACGGTCAATGCGGGAACGCAGTCGATCTCGCGCGGCAATCCGGACCTCCAGCCGTTCACAGCCGTGCAGCTGGACGGCTCGATCGAGTGGTACTTCTCCGATGCGAGCCTTCTTTCCCTGGCGGTGTTCAACAAGGACGTGAAGAACTTCATCCAGAACAGCACGACTACGGAGGTCTTGAATGTGCAGCGGGTGCAGGGGGGCGGGACCGTGGCGATCCCGTTCAGCGTCTTCGAACCGGTGAATTCCTCGACGTCCACCACCCTGCGGGGCTTCGAAGCCGGCTATCAACAGGCCTTCACTTTCCTGCCGGCGCCGCTCGACGGATTGGGCACACTGCTCAACTATTCGCACATTACCGCCGGCTCCATCGTGGTGACCACCGGCTCGGCGCCGGTGCCGTTGTCGGGGCTGTCCAAGGAAAACTACAATGCGACGCTGTATTTCGAGAAGCCTATTTTTGGAGTGCGGGTGGCCTACAATTACCGCGGCGGCTACGTGGTGGATCCGGCGAGTTATTTCGGTGATGGAGATTACCGCAAAGCCTATGGCCAGTTGGATGCGTCCGCGACTCTCCATGCCACCCAGTCGCTCGATGTCACGGCAGAGGCGCTCAATATCACGGACCGGGCCATCAGCAATGTCGATAAATACGGCATAAGCCGCGGCTACGAGAAATTCGGAACCACCGTGATGGTCGGTGTGCACTACAAGTTCAACTAACCCGGGCCCGCGGTGGGACGCTTGGCCGAATGGCGGCCAAGCGTTCCGTCCGCCGCCGAAGTCAGGCCCATGAAGAAGGTTCTATTCTTTTACAGCGCGGGGGAGGCGGCGACCTCGCTCGTCATGAACGGGCTGTACGGTTTCGCTCTGTTGTTCTACACGGACGCGTTGGGCCTTCCCGCCTCGATGGCCGGTGCGGCGCTGTCCATCTCGATATTCTGGGAAGCCGTCACCGAGCCCGCCATGGGCTACCTCAGCGATCGCACCCGCTCGCGTTGGGGCGCGAGGTTTCCGTGGATCATCGGCGGTGGTCTATCGATGGCAGCGGCCTTCGTCGCGGTATGGACGGTGCCCGTCGGCATACGATCGGACCACACGGCGACTTTTCTCTATCTGGTCATCGCCAATCTGCTGCTGCGGACCGGACTCAGTGCATTCTCGATACCCTACTTGGCGTTGGGTTTCGACATCGTGCCCTCCTACAATGGCCGCTCGCGATTGCAGGCGGTGCGTCAGGTGGCGAACATGGTGGCGAATTTCTGCGGCCCGGCGCTCGCCTGGTCGACATTCTTGCGGGATGGCATCGCCGCCGACGGATCGGTGCTCATCGGCACCCGTCAACCGGCCAATTATTTGCATATGGGCGTCACCTTCGCGGCGGTGAGCGCAGGGCTGGTGCTGCTGCTCACCTGGGGCAACCGAAACGCCGTCGTGGACAACCGGAGGGCCCCCGGTAGCATCGTTCGCTCCCCCGGGCTGCTGCGTAGCTTGATCGACGAATTCGGGCCCATCTGCAAAGATGAATTTGCCCGTCAAATCGTACTGTTGACCTTCTTGGCCTGCGTCGCAATGGTGCTCTTGAGTTCGATGCAGAGCTACATTTACGTGTATTTCATGGGCTTCGACTCGGCGCAGAAGGTGTTCGCTCACGGGTCCACGATGGTGGCCATGGCCGCCGGCGGTGCGGTGTCCGCATGGATTTCCGCCCGCGCCGACAAGAAGGGCGCCGTGGCCATCGGCGCCTCGCTGTCGATATGCGGCGCATTCGGACTGGCAGTGGCGTTCTTGCCCGGGTGGCTGCCACGAAGCGGACTGCTCTCCAGCATGTCGCTGTTCGTCTGCTTGCAGTCGCTGTACTGGTTCGGCGCGGGTATCACGTTGCCGGTATTGGCCGCGATGATCGGCGATGCGTCCGAACTGACGCGTCTGCGAACGGGGCATGCTCACAACGGGGGCTACGCAGCAGCATTCAGTCTGGCGATGCGATTGGCAATCTCTTTCAGCATCATGACGTCGGGTTGGTTGCTCACTTTCATCGGATTCGAGTCGAACGGACATCCGTCCGAGTCGGTGGTGTGGCGGGTCGGGGCTGCGGGCTTCATCGGCGGCGGCACCGCATTTCTTCTGTTTCTCGAACGTCTCCGCGTCTATCCCTTGAGCCGCAAGACCTTCGACGCGCTGGCGGTTCGACCGGCGTCCGCAGCGGCCGACTTGGCGATCGAGGGGGCGTAGGGTGGCCGACACGGTCGGTTTTCTCGCCCACTTCGAGGACCCTCCGAAACAATATCGGCCCATCCCCTTTTGGTGGTGGAATGGGGACCGATTGGACCTCGGGAGGCTCGAGTGGGAGCTGGACCAACTGCGCGCGCAACGCATCTACTGCGCCATTATCAGCTACAGCCATCGCGCGAACGGTGATCTCGATCCGGGCGAACCCGCCGTGTTCTCGGACGCGTGGTGGGATCTGCTGCGATCCCTGCTGCTCGCGTGCGAGGACCGCGGGATGTCTCTGGGCTTTCAGGACTATTGCTTGCTCAAGCCGGTGTTGACGCACTTGGTGGACAAGCATCCTGAACTCGCCGGCCGGGAACTGAGACATCGCACGGCCGTCGCGACGCCCGGCGTTGCCGCCGTGATCGAATTGCCGGCCGGTGCCCGCGTGCTCGAAGCGGTTGCCTACCCGACGGACGGGGGACAACTGCAGGACTCCGAATGCGTGTTCCTCGAAACCGGAGAAAACCCGCACGGGCATATTCAATGGTCGCCGTCATCCGGATGCTGGACGGTGATCGCCTCGTTCACGCAACCCGGCATCTACAATCCGCTGCACGCCGACAGCGGAGCGCGGGTACTCGAGGCATTTTTCGGGGAATTCGAACGGCGGTTGCCCGGAGCCCTCGGTCGCACGCTCACGGTGTCCTTCCAGGATGAACTCGATTTCGGGTGCAGGTTCCCGTTATGGTCGGATGACCTGTATGCAGAGTTCGCGGCCGTCAAAGGCTATCCACTCAAGGGACGTCTCGCCAAGCTGTTCGTGGACCTCGATGCCGAGAGCGCGAAAGTGCGGCTGGATTTTCACAGTGTCGCGAACGCACTCGCGCAGCGGCATTGGTTCGAGCCGCTGTATCGTTGGCACGAGGCGCGCGGGCTGCTGTTCGGTCACGACAACATGGGTCGCGGTGGCGTGGCGGTGGGCGCCGCCGCCTATGGCGATACCATGGGCGCCATGCGCTGGTACTCCGCTCCGGGGTCGGACGATCCCAATCTGAACGGTCCGCGCGCTTTCAAAGGGATCAAGGTGGCCAGTTCCATCGCTCACCTGTACGGGCGGCCGCGCGTGTGGGCCGAGTGTTTCCATTCGAGCGGCTGGGGCATTGCGCCCGGCACCGTGCGCGATGCGCTCAACGAGCTGTTCGCGCTCGGCGCGACGCTCATCAATCTTCATGGCCTATACTATTCGACGCACGGCGGTTGGTGGGAATGGGCGCCGCCGGATTTCCATTTTCGCCAACCCTATTGGGCGCACATGGAGCATCTTCACAGCTATGCCGCACGCTTGTCGTGGCTATTGTCCCAAGGTGAGCCTGTTTGCGACGTCGCGATTCTCTATCCCGGTGAGGCGGTGGCGGCAGGTCTCAATGCGCCGGCCGCGGCCGACCTCTGGGTCGCGCGATCCTTGTCCGAGGCGCAACGCAACGAAGGCGCATATGCCGAAGACCTGGCCGAAGCACTGAGCTTTGCCGCGGCACAGGCGCTGTTCGCCGCGGCAGTCGACTTCGATTTCATCGACAGCGATTCGCTCGCGGGAAGTTCGGCCGGGCAAGGCGTGTTGCACGTCGGCCGGAATCGCTATCGACTGGTCGTGTTGGCCGAAGCCACGGCCGTGCCGTGGGCCGTGCTGGATAAGCTTCTCTCATTCAGCCGCGCCGGCGGCAGGATCATCGTCTTGGGACGGCCGCCGCTCGCCAGCGATCGGGCCGGCCGCGACGACGCGCTGCTCGACGCGCTGGTGGCCGAACTCCTATCGCGTGCGATCCACCTGGATGCGCCCACCGCGAACTTCAGCGAGTTTCTCATCGCCGCAAGCAGGGGCCGCGCTCGCGTCAGCGGCGGGCAGGCCAATCTCCTGCGGCGTCGTCTGCCGATGGGCGATCTCATCGTGCTGCGCAACTCGTCGGCGCTGGCGGCGCAACTGCAGGTCGAATTGCCGGCGGAAACGCGCGGTTTGATGCGTTTGCACCCGGAGGACGGGACCACCCAAGAATACCCGATCGACTTCGAATCGCCGGATGCGCCGCGGTTCGAGGTGTCGCTCGCGGGCAAAGCGCTTGCGGTCTTCCTGTCAGGCGCTGCGCGCGACGCCGCGCCGGCTGTCCCCGAAATGACGTGGCGCATGCTGCGCGAACTGCCGACCAGCCGCTGGGAGTTCACCCTGGCGCCGACGCTCGACAATCGGTACGGAGATTTCGAATTGCCGCCCAGCGCCGGCGTTCTGGGACCGCGGACCGGGACGATGTGGAGTGCGGTTGCGACCGACTCGATCCACGATCGACCGGAGGCCGTCGAGCAGCTGGACTGGGTCGAATTCACACCGGGAGTCGCGCCGCTGCTGCGTCTGCTCGGCCCGTTCCCGGCCGATTGCGATATCGCCGAACTCGATTCCCGTGTGCTCGGTGGCGCTCCGCTCGGAACGCGGTCCGTCACGCATCGAGGCATCGAGTATCCGTGGCGCGACTACTGCTTCTCCGTGCGGAGCGGCATCGATCGAGATCCTTTTCTCAAGCGCTGGGATAGCGGTCCACACGGGCTGAAGGGGCGGGTGCCGGATGAGTTCATCGATCTTTGCGCCGAGACGCCCGGCGAGGTTTTCTACCTCGCGGGGACGCTGGCCGCGCCGGCCCTCGTAGACATCGATCTCGTGGCCTCGAGCCGTGCCGCGCATGCGGTCTGGCTCGATGAGAACTTACTCCTCGAGCAGCCGCAGGAGCTTGCTCCGGGTCTGCAGAGCATTTGGAACCTGCCGCTCTACGACGCCGTGCCGCGTTCGACCCGCGTCTCGATAGGACCCGAGGGACGGCGGTTGGTCATGCGGCTGATCCAGCCCCGCGGACAGCGGATACGCGCGTACGTGGCGCCCGCGGCGCCCGCGGCGCCGCCGACCGACTCGCCACGGTTGCGCTGGTTCCATGCGCCCGATCGAGCGGCCTATCGGCCCGTGCGCCGCGCGATGGATGGCGCCGTGTGGTTGAAATGCATCGCGCCGCCGGGTCTGCGAGCGTTGCACCTGGTTCACGGCGGCGACGCACGAGCCTGGATCGGGGGCATCGAGGCCGAGCGGGAGGTCACCTCGACGCGGCACTCGGGCGGGTCGCGCTTCAGCATCGCAGCGGCCGCTGCGGAAAGTTCCACGGTGTTGATACGTCTCGCCGCCCGCGAGCGCCAGTCAGCGCCGGAACTGGTCGACCGGCCCATGACCTTCGAGTGCGATGCAGGGGTGATCGATCTGGGTGATTGGAGTCGCTTCGGCCTGGAGGCTTACTCGGGAATGGCGACCTACCGCAAGGATTTCATCCTGAGCCCGTCGGAAGCCGGACAGCCGTTGGCAATAGCGCTCGGCGAGGTGGCGGGCACCTGCGATGTACGGCTGAACGGCATCGCTATCGGGACATTGCTCGGCGCTCCTTGGCGGCTGCCGCTGCGCGACACCGCGCGAGCGGGTACCAATACGCTGGAAGTACGCGTTGCCAATACGCTCGCGAATTTCTATGCCTGCTATCGCCCGACGCCCTATGCATCGCGCGACGATCTGCGATCCGGTCTGATCGGACCCGTGAGCATCCTCGCGGGTGCGGTGCCGAGGCCATGACCGTCGTCGACTCGCATCAGCACTACATTCGCTGCAATGCCATTTGTCCGAGTACCATCGAGACCCCCTCTCTCGGGGAGCGCGTGGCCGCCCTCAGCGGCGAGCCGCATGCGGCGTGGCGCGCCTGATGCAGCGATTCGCAAGCGTCATCGGCATCGAGCCCGGCATGATCGATCAGTACCGCGCGTTGCATGCCGCCGTGTGGCCCGATGTGCTGCGCATCCTCAGCGCCTCGCACTTCACGAATTATTCGATTTATTTGCGCCAGCCGGAAAATTTGCTGTTCAGCTACTTCGAGTACACCGGCAAGGATTTTGCGGCTGACTACCGGCGCATGGCCGACGAGCCGATTACCCGGGAATGGTGGAAGCTGTGTTCTCCGTGCCAGCGGCCGCTCGCGAGCCGCCAAGCGGGAGAATGGTGGGCTTCCATGCCGGAAGTGTTCCACCTGGATTAGACGCCCCGGAGGTCAATGATGCAACGCGCTGACGCAATCGACTCGGTTTGTGGCATGCTGATCGCCAGGGGTGACGTACCTGAGCGACCCCGGAATCCGTCATGAGCACTGCGCAAAAAATACTCTGCATTCATCCCCAGGACGACATGCTGGTGGCTTTGTGCGATCTGGCGCCGGGTGAAGTCGTGACCTGGGAAAACGAGTCGATACCGATCGCAACGCCGGTCGAGGCCAAACACAAATTTGCGCGCCGGGCGTTCGCGACCGGCGACGTGCTCCTGCTATACGGCGTCCCGGTGGGCAAAGCCACGCGGCCCATCCAGCGCGGCGAAGCGGTCACCACCGAAAACCTGCAGCACTACGCCGCCGAGGTTGACTTGGGCACCCGCGACCCGTACCGGTGGAGCGCTCCCAACGTGGATCGCTACGGGGGCGCGACCTTTTCCGGCGTCATCCGCGCCGACGGCCGCGTCGGTACGGCCAATTACTGGCTGATATTTCCGCTGGTGTTCTGTGAGAACCGCAACGTGGAACAGCTGCGCAACGCGCTGGAGGGACCCCTCGGCTACACCAACAGCGACCTCGCCGCATTGACCCGGTCGCTGCTGGGAGAACACGTGGCCGCACCGACGCCCATCAGTAGGCCCTTTCCGAATCTCGACGGGGTGCGCATCATCACGCATGCCGGCGGCTGCGGGGGCACGCGCGCCGATGCGCGAGCGCTGTGCAAAATACTGGCAGCCTACGCGGATCATCCGAACGTCGCGGGGGTCACCGTCTTCAGCCTCGGCTGTCAAAATGCGCAGATCAAGATGTTCGAAGCAGCCCTGCACCAGCAGAATCCGAACTTCGACAAACCGTGTTTGATCTACGAGCAGCAAAAGTGGGACAGCGAGCAGGCCATGATGCAGGCCGTGCTGAGAGATACGCTCGCCCATCTGAAGGGCGCCAACGACACTCTGCGCCGGGCGGTGCCGCTGTCGCAGCTGAAAGTCGCCGTCAAGTGCGGTGGCTCGGACGGTTTTTCGGGACTGTCCGCCAATCCGGCCATGGGGTTGGTCTCGGATATGGTGGTGGCGCTCGGTGGATCGTCCATCCTCGGCGAATTTCCCGAGTTGTGCGGAGTCGAGGCGAATTTGATCGAGCGCTGCGAGAAGGACGCCGACAAACGCCGCTTTCTCGACATGATGCGCGCCTTCGAGGCACGCGCAGCGGCAGTGGGCGCCCGTTTGGCCGACAATCCCAGCCCGGGAAATATCCGCGACGGCCTCATCACCGACGCGATGAAGTCGGCGGGTGCCGCGAAGAAAGGCGGCACTTCGCCCATCGTGTCGGTACTCGATTACGGCGAACCGGTGGACAGGCCCGGGCTTGCATTGCTGTGTACTCCCGGCGGAGACGTCGAATCGGTGAGCGGCATGGTCGCCTCAGGCGCCAACATCGTGCTTTTCTCCACGGGATTGGGCACGCCCACCGGTAATCCCATCGTGCCCGTACTAAAAATTGCCAGCAACAGCCGGGTCGCCGCCAAGCTGGCCGACCTGATCGATTTCGATTGTGGTCCGGTGATCGAGGGGGCACCGCTGGCGGATATCGCGGGCCGGCTGCTCGACCTGGTGGTGGCCACTGCCGGCGGCCGGTACCAGACGAAAGCCGATCGTCTGCAGCAGTACGACTTCATGTTCTGGAAGCGGGATATCTCGCTCTAGACTCGATGCGGCAACTGCGACGGGATGCACCGTTTTCACTCCCGATCAAATTCATCCAATTCGGGGAGGGCAATTTCCTGCGCGCCTACTTGGATTGGCAAATCGATTTGCTCAACGAAAAGGTCGATCTCAATGCCGGCGTGGTCGTGGTGCGCCCGCGCGGCCACACCGCCAAGCCGCTGCTCGACGTGCAGGATGGCCTGTTCACGACGCTGATACGGGGTCTGGACGAGCACGGCGAGGCGGTCGAGCACCTTCGCCTCATCACCTGCGTGCAGCGGGAGATCAACCCCGTCACCATGTACGCCGACTTTCTCCTGCTGGCGCACGATCCGGATACGCGCTTCGTGGTGTCCAACACCACCGAGGCGGGGATCGCGATCAACCGCAGCGACCGGTTCGAGGATGCGCCGCCGCCGTCATTCCCCGCCAAATTGACGCGGCTGCTGTACGAGCGTTTCCGGCATTTCGAGGGTGCTCAGGAGCGCGGCTGGGTGGTGCTGCCGTGTGAATTGCTCGAGCGCAACGGGCCTGCACTGAAGGCTGCCGTGGTGCACTTCGCCACGCTGTGGGATCTCGGGGAGAGTTTCAGGAACTGGCTGGACCAGGCCAACACCTTCTGTTCCACCTTGGTGGATCGCATCGTCACCGGTTACCCGGAACCGGAAATCGATGCGCTCGAAGCGAAGCTCGGCTACCGCGATCGATTCCTGGTGGCTGCCGAATACTACTATGTGCTGATCATCGAGGGGCCGGCGTGGCTGGCCGACGAATTGAAGCTGTCGCGCGCGCATCTGAACATCAAGCTGGTCGAGGACATCACGCCCCACCGACAAGCCAAGGTCGGCATACTCAACGGGGGGCACACGGCGCTGGTGCCGGTGGCCTTGCTCGCCGGGCTGGAATCGGTGGCCGCGGCGGTCGACGACCCGGATGTCGGAGCCTTCCTGCGCGCCGCCTGGGACCAGGAACTCATTCCGTCCCTGCCGCTGCCGCGTGACGAATTGCAGCATGTCGCCGCGGAGGTGCTGAGGCGATTCCGCAACCCCTACATACATCATCGGCTCGAGGCCATCGCGCTCAACAGCTGGCCCAAGTTTGCCGCCCGCGTGATGCCGCGGCTGCTCGCGTACGCGGAACTGACCGGCCGGCTGCCGCCGCGTCTGGTCGTGGCCCTGGCGGCGACGCTGCTGCTCTATCGAGGCAACGTCATCGAGTTGTCGGACGATGCACGCACCTTGGCGTGGTTCGAGGCGTCCTGGGCCGATGTGGCGCAGCAGCGCCGCTCGGTGAACGAGTTGGTCGGTCTATGGTTGGCCAACACCGCGTTGTGGGGGAAGGATTTGAACACGATTGCCGCTCTCGAGGAGGCCGTTACGGCGGCAGTGGTGGCCATCGAGCGTGACGGTATTCGCTCCACCATCCGGGCGCTTCGGTAGCTTGCCGATGCAGCAGCGGCAAACCGTCTTCGTCATCGGTGAGTGCATGATCGAACTGCGACGCGGCGCGGCCGGTTTGAGCTACGGGTTCGGCGGCGATACCTTGAATACGGCGGTGTACCTATCCCGCTTGATCGATCGTACGCGATTCGAGGTTGCCTACGTTTCCGCGTTGGGGACCGATACTTTTTCCGATGAAATGTGCACCAGTTGGGCGGCGGAAGGCATCGTCACCGAGTGGGTGCAACGCTTGCCGGACAAGTTGCCCGGCCTGTATTTGATCGAGACCGATGCCGGCGGCGAGCGTAGCTTCCACTACTGGCGCGACGATTCGGCGGCGCGCTACTGGTTGCAGGGCCCGCGTGTCGCGCAGGTGCGCGAGGCGCTGGCGCATGCGCCGTTTACCTATTTGTCCGGTATCAGCTTGGCGATTCTGGGTGAGTCGCATCGGGAACTTCTGCTCGAGACCTTGGCGCAATCCCGAGCCCGCGGCGGCAAGATCATTTTCGACAGCAACTTTCGGCCGCGCCTGTGGCAGGGGACCGGTGTTGCGGCCGACGTACACCGGCGCGTACTCGCGCTCACGGACATCGCCTTGCTGAGCTTGGACGATGAACGGACGTTGCACGGGCCAGCGGAGGTGGCCGAGGTGATTGCACGCGTACGCGCACTGGGCGTGCCGGAGGTGGTCGTCAAGCGCGGCGCTGCCAGCTGCATCGTGCAGGCAGAGGGGGTTCGCGAAGAAGTCGCGCCCCCGCGGGTCGCGAGCGTGGTGGATACCACGGCGGCCGGCGACTCGTTCGGTGCCGCTTACTTGGCCGCGCGCCTGGCGGGCCATTCCGCGACGCAGGCGGCACGCGCGGGTCACCGGGTGGCGGCAACCGTCATTCAGCATCAAGGCGCGATCATTCCCCCGCAGAACATGCCGCGCGTATTCGAGTAAACGAGTAAACGCGCGGGGGGACGGTCGGCGACCGCCCCCGAGCGGCCGCCTCGGCTCAGCACTCGATCAGCGCTTTGACGACGTTCTGCGCCGGGTCGAGCAGACGCGCGAAGCCGGACGGTACCTCGCTGAGCGTCAGGCGATGGGTATTGAGCGCCGCGTGCGGAACGCGGCCTGCCCGCATCGCTTCGAGCACGGTTTCGAAGTCCTCGAGGGTGGCGTTGCGACTGCCGAGCAGGGCGGTTTCGCGCTTGTGGAACTCCGGGTCCGAAAAGGCGATGGAGTCGCGCACCACGGAGATCAGCACGTATTTGCCGCCGTGCGCGACGAACTTGAAGCCGCGCTCCATGGCCTTGGCATTGCCGGTGGCATCGAACACCAGATCGAAGAACTCACCGCCGGTCTGCGCGGCGAGCTGCGCTTCGTCATCGCCGGCGAGCTGCACGGCGGCCGAGACCGCCAGATGCCGCCGGCAAAACTCCAGCCGATCGGCGCGGGTGTCGAGCGCGGTCACGGTCGCGCCTCGCAGGCTTGCGAACAACATCGCCGCGATGCCGATGGGGCCGGCCCCGACCACCAGCACGCGCTGACCGCTCCTGACCTCGCCGCGGCGCACCGCATGCGCACCAATGGCGAGAAATTCGACCATGGCGGCCTGGTCCAGGGTCACGCCCTCGGCCTTGTGCACGAATTGCCGCGGAAGGGCCAGATATTGCGTGAAGGCGCCATCGCGATGCACACCCAGCACCTGAATGGAGACGCAACAATTGGTCTTGCCCTGACGGCAGGCGATGCAGCTTCCACAGGACATATACGGCATCACGTACACCGGATCGCCGGGCCGCAGGTCGCTCCCGTCCGGGACCTCCTCCAGCACGCCCGATAACTCATGTCCCATGACGCGCGGGTATTCGAGAAAGGGTTGGTCTCCCGTGAATATGTGCAGATCCGTGCCGCAGACGCCCACGCGCCGCACACGCAGCAGCACTTCATCGGTGCCGCGCACGGGCTTCTGGCGCTGCTCGGCCAGCAGTGTTCCGGGGGTTTCGCAAATCACAGTGAGCATGAGATCCTCGTGTGCGGTTCAATCAATGGGGTCTGGACAGATCGCGGCATGCGGCGGCAGCGGCGCCGCGGCGTCGAGCAGACCGCGGGCGCGCAGCGTGCTCCACAGCTCCGCCGGGATACTTCGTTCGAACCAAGCGATATTCTGCCGCAGCTGGGCGAGGTTCCTGGCGCCGGCGAGGCACGACACGACCGCAGGATGCGCCATCGGAAACTGCAACGCGGCGGCGGGCAGCGGCACGCCGAATTCTTCGCACACTGCCGCCAATGCCCGCACTCGCTGTACGACTTCGACCGGCGCGTCGGCATAGTTGAACTTGTCGCTGCCGGCGAGAATGCCGGAATTGAATGCCCCGCCAATGACGATGCTGTTGCCCTGTCGAACGCAATCATCGAGAAACGGCGCCAGACAGCTCTGCTCCAACAGCGTGTAGCGCCCGGCGAGCAGCGTGCAGTCGATGCTCGCCTCCTGCATGGCGGCATGCACCACCTGCCATTCATTCACGCCCAGGCCGATCGCCGCCGTCTGACCCGCATCGCGCAATTCCTCGAGGGCCCTGAATCCGCCGCCCGTGGTCAGTTGGCTCCAGTAGTGCGGGTGGGCCTCGCCATGGGTCATGCTGCCGATGTCGTGGACGAACAGGATGTCGATTCGCTGCATTCCGAGACGTTGTCGACTGTCCTCGTAGGAACGCATGATGCCGGCGTGGGTATAGTCGTAGCGCGGGCGGAAGGGCAGGGGATCGGCCCAGCCATCGTCTCCCGGCGACACGCGAGCGTCAGGAATCAGCAGCCGGCCGACCTTGGTGCTGAGCACGAATTCGTGCCGCGGCCGGTCACACAGGGCCTCACCCACCCGATGTTCTGAGCGCGTGTAGCCGTAGTAGGGAGCGGTGTCGAAATAGCGGACACCCATCTGCCAAGCGCCGTTCATCAATTCCGCCGCTTCCGCCGCCGACGTCGGGTGGTACAGACCACCGATCTGCGCGCCGCCGAGGCCGAGGGCGGTCACAGACAGGCCGCTGCGCGGCAGGATTCTGGGGTCGGTGGCTCGCATGATCAATACAGCACGTTCTTTGCCTGCGGCGGAGTCCTGCCCGGCAATCGCTGCCTACGTGCCGTTGCGGTGAAGGTGGCGGTGAAGGTGGCGGTGAAGCTGGCGAGTATCGGAGCAGAATCCTAGAGGGCCGGGGTAGTTTGGTCAAGCCAATTAGCAAAAAAATGGCCTAACGAGCCTACGGCCGCTATATTGGCCAGACCAATGGAAGCTGAGCCGATGGCACCTGAGATGGAACCCGAAACAATGGAACCCGGAACAATGCAACCCGGACCCACCGTTCCTGCCGCCGCGGAACCGCGCCGGCTGTATCAGCACATTGCGGATCAGATCCGCGAATTGATCGGCAGCGGCCGCTTTCCCGCGGGCACCCGCCTGCCCGCCGAACGCGATCTGGCGCACCAATTCGGCGTCTCGCGACCCTCGCTGCGCGAAGCCCTCATCGCATTGGAAATTCACGGCCACGTCGAAATACGCATGGGCTCCGGCGTCTATGTCAGTGCAGCCTCCGGGCGCAGCCTGCTCGGCACCGCACCTTTGGGCGAGAGCCCGACCGAATTGATGCAGGCGCGCGCGGCGCTCGAAAGTTGCGTCGCCGCGCAGGCCGCGGCACGCATTACCGATGCCGGCCTCGCGCGGTTGCGCGAGGCTCTGCAAGGCATGCGCAACGGCGTCGGTGACAGTAGGGCACCCGTGGACAACGATCGCGCCTTCCATCTCACCATCGCCGAGATTGCGGGCAATTCGGTGATGCAGCGGATGATCGGCCAGCTGTTCGACGAGCGCCATAGTCCCATCGCCACGCAGCTCATCGTGCGCGCAGAGAATGTCCAGACGTGGCGTGCCGCGTTGGCGGAACACGAAGTGATTTATCAGGCGCTCGAAGCGCGTGATCCGCTCGGCGCGCAGTCGGCCATGCGAGCGCACCTGAAGTCATCCGAAGAGCGCTGGCTGGGCAACTGACAACCCGAGATTGGGGTACCGGATTAGGATTCTGGAACTGCCTTCATCGGCGAACGGAAGATTTTTTCTTTGCTTTCGCTTTGGATTGGACCGCGGGCGCAGCCTGCGCGGGCGCCGCTCGGTTGGTTGCAATGCCTTCGAGCACGATCTGAGCCACGGCGAGGGGATCGACCGGCTGGCCGATGCCGTGTCCAAATGCGCAGGAGGCGAATAACGCCTGTACGACGGCGCGGGAATCGTGCGGGCGTACCTCGCCGGCGGCAACACGATCGGCGAGATATTTGCCGAGCAGGCGGTGGGTTTCGCGCAGGATCTCCTCCAACCCGTGCCTGATTTTTGGGTTGGTGGCTCCGGATGTCCATAGCCCCACCAGAGCGCTGCGCTCGCTCAGCATCCGGTCGAATTCAGCCGCCACTTCTGGCAGGACGACGGCGGCGGGGCGCTGTTTTGCGCGGCTGAGCAGTTCGCGGAGCTCGGGGAGAAACCCACGCTCGGCGGTTACCGCCAAGGACAGTGCCTCTTTGCCGGTGAAATAGTGATACAGCAGCCCGGGGGCGACGCCGGCCGCGGCGGCAACCTCCTTCATGCTTGCTCCATCCACGCCCTTGCTGCCGAACACCGCCAGCGCGGCATCGAGGATGCGTTGCCGGCGCCATTCGGCCATTTCACGCCGCCGCACCGGCATCGCACCCGCCTTGCCATCGGACAACTCACTCGACATTTGGAAATCCCTTCTGTAGCGGCACCGCGCTTTAATAAAGTGAAGCGGTGGCCCGTATCATAACTGCCGCCTCATCGGTCATTGATAATAATATTTAGAGAAAGACGCGCAGCCCTCAATCGAGCCGTCAGAGGGGATGGCTGCGCCAACTTTCTCTGCCGCA